>DASXLC010000001.1:0-48094 GCA_036496445.1 Pseudolabrys sp.
TCCAGTTCTTTTCCGGATGGCACGCCGGTGGCGGCGAGTTCGGTCCCCTCGAAGAAGCTGGCAATCCGTTTGTACTGGCCGAAAAAAAGCTGACGATTCATTTCCTCGAAATCGAAGACGAAGTTGAAGGCGCGACGAACGCGAGGATCCTTGAATTTGTCGCGGCGAATATTGAAGGCAAATGCCTGCATAACGCCGATATTGCGGGTCGGAAACTCTTCCCGCACCACCCGCTTATCGCGTACGGCCGGAAAATCATAGGAGTTCGCCCACTCTTTGGCGCTGTTCTCGAAGCGCCAATCGACCTGATCGCCCTTGAAAGCCTCAAGCGCAACCGTGGAGTCCCGAAAGAATTCGTAGCGTATCGTCTGGAAGTTGCGGGTCCCGATGGTGACATTGAGATCCTTGCCCCAATAGTCATCGAACTTTTCGTAAACCAGTGTGCGGCCCGCCGCGAAATCCTTGAGCCGGTAGGGCCCGGAGCCGAGAGGCGGCTCAAGCGTGGTCTGCGTGACATCGCGCTTACGCCCGGACTTGTCGCTACCTTCCCACCAATGCTTCGGCAGTACCGGGAGCTGGCCGACGATCTGCGGCAATTCGCGATTGCCCGGCCCGTCGAAAGTGAAGGTGACCTCCCGCTCCCCTGTTGTTTCCACCTTCACAACATGCCGGTAGTAGGCGCCGTAGAACGGGCTGTTCTTCTTTAATACGTCGAATGAATAAAGAACGTCATCGGTGGTGATTGATTTTCCGTCATGCCAGCGTGCCTTCGCGCGCAGACGATACGTGACGGCCGAATAATCGGCTGGATAGCTGATCGCTTCTGCCAGCAAGCCGTACTCGGTCGACACCTCGTCGAGCGACGGGGTGGTGAGCGTCTCCACGTAAAGCTCGGTGCCGATGGCAATGCTCCCCTTCACGCCGGACACCACAGTATTGAAATTGTCGAAGGTGCCGAGAGCGCTCTGGCGCAGGGTGCCACCCTGCGGAGCATTCGGATTGACGTAGTCAAAATGCTTGAAGCCCTCGGGATACTTGATGTCCCCGAACAGAGACAGCGCATGCCTCCAGATCTGCGTCTCGCCTGACGCTCGCCCGATCGGCAACGCTGCGCCCAACATGCCGAAGGCGGGCGCAGCGGCTGTGGCTGCTGTGGCGCGCAGCACGGACCGGCGGCTCAATTTCATGCGACTACTCCGGTTGCGCCCCACAATGCAGTCATCGGTGATTATGTCGGTTTTTCGGTACCTCGTCAGCCATTGGCAGCCGCCATAGGTGGTTCAAGTGTCAAATTTCCGTGGCCAAACGCCGCGGTCTTTAAACAAACGGCCGGGCGATGGCCCGGCCGTCGGTCGACATGTTGCTGATAATAGCTATTTCTTTGCCGGCTCGCCACCAGCGGGCGGTGGGGCGCCTTCTGCCGCCTTTGGCAGCGGCACCGGATTGTCGGCCAAGGTGTGGAGATAATCGATCACATCGGCGCGTTGCTCGGCGCGCGACAGCCCGGCGAACGTCATCGCCGTTCCCGGAATATAACTGCGTGGATTGGCCAGGAACTTGTTGAGCTCGTCGAAACTCCAATTCCCGCTCTTGCCTTTCATCGCCGCCGAGTAGTTAAAGCCTGCTTCGGATGCGCGCGCGCGGTTCACGATGTTCCACAAATTCGGTCCGACCCGATTTGGACCACCTTTCTCAAAGGTATGGCAGGCCTGACATTGCTTGGCGGTCGCCTGGCCCTTTTCCACTGACGCCTTGGCGAGCAGCGTTTCGATCGGCTGATCCGGCTCCTTGGCTGCGCCGGCCTTCTCACCCTCACCCTGTTCTTTGACAGCGATGTTGTAGCCCGGCTTGGCCGGTTTTTCAGGCGCGAAAATAGCGCCGGCACCGATATTGAGCGCAAGCATGATCAGGCAGGTGCCGAGGATGGCACCGAGGATCTTGTTGAGTTCGAAGGAATTCATCGAAGGGCGGCTCCCGGAGCGGGGCAAAAACGTGCGGGGCGAGTACCACCGGGGGCCCGGCGGCGGCGATGAGATACCGGTTTGCCTCGCCCATGGCAACCCGTATAAGCGCCTGCGGCATTATCGACACTCGCCAATGTGCGGCCGGGATTCCGGCAACCCCGATGCCAGAAGCAATTATCCTCATCCCGGCGCGCCTCGCGTCCACGCGTTTGCCCGGCAAACCGCTGGCCGAACTGCACGGCGCGCCAATGATCGTTCATGTCCTGCGGCGCGCTGAAGCTGCCGGTATCGGCGAGGTCGTGATCGCAACCGATTCCGAGCCGGTCGCCACGGCAGTGGAAAAAGCCGGTGGTCGTGCCGTTATGACGCGGGGCGACCATATCTCCGGGTCGGACCGGATCTACGAAGCACTGGAGGCCATCGACCCTGAGCGCCGCATCGACCTCGTCGTCAACGTGCAAGGCGACCTTCCGACCATCAATCCTGCGGACATCCGCACTGCGCTCAAGCCGCTTGGCGACGCACAGGTCGACATGGCAACCCTGGCGGCCGTCATTTCCGATCCTGCCGAGCGGACGAATCCAAATGTGGTCAAGGTTTCAGGATCACAGATTGAGCCTGCGCGCCTTCGGGCAAAAACCTTCAGCCGCGAAAATACGACCGGCATCGGACCGCACTATCATCACATCGGGCTCTACACGTACCGTCGCGCAGCCCTGGAACGCTTCGTCAAACTCCCGCCGTCGGCCAATGAACGGCGTGAGAACCTGGAGCAATTGCGCGCGATCGACGCCGGCATGCGCATCGATGTCATGATCGTGGAGAGCGTGCCGCTTGGCGTCGACACACCCGAGGATTTGGAAAAAGCGCGCAGGCTGCTTGGCGGTTGACTCCAGCGCGAAGGTCTGCGTACGGAACTTACACGCAAGCAAAACGCGGTGGGACATGGCCAAGAAGAAGATCATCTTTCAGGGAGAGGCGGGAGCAAATTCGCATCTTGCCTGTCGCGAAGCCTATCCAGATTACGAGCCGGTGCCCTGCCCGACTTTCGAGGACTGCTTCACTGCACTTATTGCCGGCGACGTCGATCTCGGCATGATTCCGATCGAGAATTCGGTCGCGGGACGAGTCGCGGACATCCATCATTTGATGCCGACCGCGGGCCTGCACATCATCGCCGAATGGTTTCTCCCCATTCGCAATCAACTCCTGGCGCCCAAAGGCGCGAGCCTGAAGACCATCAAGACAGTGCAGAGCCATGTGATGGCACTTGGTCAATGCCGCAATGTTATCCGCGAGCTGAGACTCAAGCCGGTGGTTGCCGCCGATACCGCCGGTTCGGCACGCGAGGTCGCGGAAGCCAGGGATCCGGCCCGTTCAGCGATCGCTTCACGGCTGGCAGCGGAAATTTATGGCCTCGACATTCTGAAAGAAAATGTCGAGGACGAGTCACATTCCACCACGCGCTTCGTCGTGCTGTCGCGCGAGAAAAAATGGGCACAGCCCGGCAAAGGCAAAGTCATTACGACCTTCGTGTTCAGAGTCCGCAACGTGCCGGCTGCGCTTTACAAAGCACTCGGGGGTTTCGCTACCAACGGCGTGAACATGACCAAGCTCGAGAGCTATATGGTCGGCGGCAATTTCTTCGCCACGCAATTTTATGCAGACGTCGAGGGTCATCCGGACGATCGGTCGCTTGTGTTTGCCCTCGAGGAACTCGCCTTCTTCTCCAAGGAACTGACGGTGCTGGGCGTCTACCCTGCGCATCCTTTCCGCCAGACCTTTAAGGAAGAGAAGGACTGACCCCGTCCGGTGTCAGACGGCGACGCGGCCGAGAAAACCTTCGATCCCGCGTTGCAGGCTTGTGGCGGCGGCCTCAACCGTTTCGGAAGCCTCGAGCACTTTGCTGGCAGCGCTGCGTGTGTCGCCGACCGCTCGCGTCACCTCGTTGAGAATGGTGACCATTCCCTTGGCACCCGCCGCCGCACTGGCCACGTTGTGCGATATCTCGTCGGTCGCGCTGTCCTGTTGTTGCAGGGACAGTGCCACGGCCGAGGTATACCCGTCGATTTCCCGCATGTGTTTCGTGTTGCGAAGGATGGCGTCGACGGCAAGGCGCGTCGAGCTTTGAACTGCTTCGATCTGGCTGGCGATTTGCTCGGTCGCCTTTGCGGTCTGCACTGCGAGCGATTTGACTTCCGATGCGACGACCGCAAAGCCGCGGCCCGCTTCGCCGGCGCGTGCCGCCTCGATCGTCGCATTTAGCGCAAGCAGATTTGTCTGCCCGGCAATGTTCCGGATCAAATTAGCGACCTCGCCGATTTCCTGAACGGTGTCCGTAAGACGCGCCATCTGCTCGTTGGTCGCCTGCGCCTCCACGACCGAGTGCGACGCAACTTCCGCCGCCTGACTTATTTGACGGCCGATTTCACCAATCGAAGCAATCAGCTCTTCGGCAGCTCCGGCCGCCGCAGTCATGTTCGAGCTCGCCTCATTTGACGTGCTGACGGCGCCGGCCGTGCGCTCGGATGTGAACCCGGACGAATTCGACAGGGTCACCGCAATCGACTTGAGTGCCGCGGTGCTGTCCGCCACCGTGCGCAGTACGGTCGCGACGCTTTCACGAAAAGCGCGGATCTCCGTTTCGATTTCCACACGGCGCCGCTCCTGCTCCGACATTGCCGCGCTCTTTCGCTCGGCGTGGATGCGCTCGGTGATGTCATCATGCGTGCCGATCCAGTATTGACCATCCTTGACCGGCCGGTTGACGACCAGAACAGCACGGCCGTCGGGCGTTTCGACGATTCGATTCATCGACTGACCCTGCCGCACCGCAGTCAGAATCTCATCACGGTACTTTTGCGCATCAATATTGAGGCTGCCGGTTGTTATTCGATTCATGATCAGATCCAGCAGCGTGCATCCGACTTTCACGACGTCCGGCGACAAGCCGTACATCTCGACGTAGCGATCATTGCAGACGAGGACGCGCTCATTCGCGTCAAACAGGATGACCCCTTGGGTCATATTGTTGATGACCATCGACAGAAACGAGCTATTTTCGTCCAGCCGACGACCTGCAAAGGCACTGACGAGGCTGATGCAAAGAGTGGCCATGGCCGCGCTCGCAATAGCTATCGCTAGCACACCCGGCGACAGCGTGAGTGCGTCAATCGTGCGTGTGGGATCGGGCACAATCTCGACTGCGCCCATGGCCGTGAAGTGGTGGGACACGATCGCAAGAGTGAGCAGCACAGAAGCCACCGCTGCGTCGCGCCGTCGGTACGATCGGATGGCAACGACCATGGCGAGCGCACCCAGAACCATGCCGAAAATTATTGATACGAGGACGAGCGCGGCCTGCCAGGTGACGTGCCCCGGAATTTCAATCGCGTACATACCGATGTAGTGCATCGCTGCAATGCCACCGCCGACCACCGCGCCGGCCAGCGGCGGCGCCCAGCGCTCGCGCAAATAGACAGCAATGCTAAGACCGGAACCAGTAATGAGCGCGGCCGCCGCAAGCGACAGCACCGTCAACCTGAGATTGTACGCGATCGGGATCCCCGGCTCGTAGGCCAACATCGCCACGAAGTGGGTCGCCCAGATTCCAAATCCGGTGGCGATGGCGGCGGCGACAATCCACATAGCACGCGCCCTACCAGCGGTTGCACGCGCGCGATTGAACAAATTGACCGCCGTGAGGCTTGCGAACAGACAGACGACCGCAGCGACGGCAACGAGGCGCCAGTCGTGCTCAACTGTAAGGCAAGTCAGGACGCGGAACATGTCGGAATGCACCTGGATGAAAAGTCCGGGGATGATACGAGTGAAAAATTTATGTGTCGTTAACCGTCCCGCCGTGCGGATGGTCACGTCGAGCCGCGTTGGCGCTCATAGCAGGCGACGAAACGCGGGGAGAGTTTGCGCAACCGGTCGATATCGACTCGCCCGGAACGGGTCACATAGCTCATGGCAAAATCGGCCGGCGCAAGTTTCATATGCTCTGCGAAGTGCTCGTACCAAAGCGCGCTCCCGTTGGCACCTGCCAGTAACTTTTCCAGGATCGGCCGCCTCGTTGTTTCGTATGCAGCAAGCGCCGTACCGATATCGGCTGAATGCTCCGCAAGCGCCTTGTCGAGTGCAATCGCGTCCTCCATCGCGAGGCGCGTGCCGGAGCCGATTGAGAAATGTGCGGTATGCAACGCATCGCCAATCAACACGGTGTTGTGAGCCCGCCAGCGATCGTTGTGTACAATCGGAAATTGCCGCCACGTCGAGTTGTTCGAGATCAACGCATGCCCATCCAATACCTTGGAAAATATGCGCTCGCACAGCGCGCGCGTTTTCGCGTCGTTCATCTGCGCGAATCCGGCACGCTCGAAAGAAGCCTGATCGACCTCGACAATGAACGTGCTGAGGCCGGGCTCGTAGCGGTAATGATGCGCGTTAAAAAATCCACGCTCGGTTTCAATGAAAGTCTGGGTCAGGGTCTCGAAAGGCTTGCTGGTACCGAACCACGCAAAGCGGTTGGTAAGAAGACGCGTGGTGGCGCCGAATTCCCTCTCGTAGCTGCGGCGTACCAGCGAATTGACTCCATCCGCTCCGACGATCAGATCGACGCCGGCGAGTTCGTCAAGGCTTCTGACAACGCGCCCATACACCGGCACGACGCCGGCCGAACGCACCCTCGCTTGCAACAATTGGAGGAGCCTCAGGCGGCCAATGGCTGCGAAGCCGACGCCGTCAATGACGACGCGCTCGCCCTGGTGGACGACAGTGATGTCGTTCCACGACTCCATATGTGGTGCGATCGCAGCGTAGGTCTCCTGATCGTCCTCGCGTAGAAATTCCAGTGCCCGATCGGAGAACACAACGCCGAACCCGAAAGTGGCGTCAGCCGCGTTTTGCTCGATGACAGCGACATCCGTATCGGGACGCCGGCGCTTGATCAGATAGGCGAGATAAAGACCGGCGGGACCGGCGCCGAGGATGGCGATGCGCATGGCTTAGTCTGTCAGACCGTTCGTCCCCGCGAAAGCGGAGATCTAAAGCGGATTTCCGCTGGAGCTGTCCCTCGGAGACATGGCAGCTCAGATTGTCTGATTGTACGCGCCGACTTCCGGATGCGTGCGCAGCACGCCGTCGACAGCCTGGAACATATCACGCATGCGCTGTTCCGAAACCGGGCTTTCGACAACCACCACCAATTCCGGCTTATTGGAAGAAGCGCGCACCAGGCCCCAGGTGCCATCTTCAACGGTGACGCGCACGCCGTTCACGGTGACGAGTTCTCTGATCGGCTGTCCCGCAACCTTCGTACCATCCGCCTTGGCCGTTTCGAAATGCTTCACGACAGAGTCGACCACCGCATATTTCTTCTCGTCGTCACAATGCGGCGACATCGTCGGCGACCCCCAGGTCTTTGGCAGCGCCCTGCGCAGATCCGCCATACTCTTTTCCGGATTGCGGTCGAGCATGTCACAGACTGCCAGCCCGAAGATCATGCCATCGTCGTAACCGCGGCCAAACGGCTTGTTGAAAAAGAAGTGGCCGGATTTCTCAAACCCCGCCACGGCGCCAAGCTCATTGACGCGACGCTTGATATAAGAATGGCCGGTCTTCCAATAATCCACCTTCACGCCGTTTGCCTTCAGCACTGGATCGGTCAGGAACAATCCGGTGGATTTCACGTCCACCACGAAGGTTGCATTGCGATGTAACGTGGACATGTCGCGCGCGAGCATTACACCCACCTTGTCGGCGAAAATCTCTTCGCCCTCGTCGTCCACGACGCCACAACGATCGCCGTCACCATCGAAGCCGAGCGCGACATCGGCGCGGTTGACCAGCACCGCATCACGCATGGCGTGCAGCATCTTCATGTCTTCGGTGTTGGGATTGTAGCGCGGAAATGTATGATCGAGATTGCAGTCGAGCGGTACCACCTCGCAGCCCACCGCCTGCAGAATTCTTGGCGCGAAGGCTCCGGCAGTTCCGTTGCCGCAAGCGGCGACCACCTTGAGCTTGCGTTTGAGCTTTGGTCTCTTGACCAGATCGGCAATGTAGCGTTCGGGGAAATTCTCCACGAATTCGTAACTGCCGCCCGCTCTCGTATCGAACTGCGCGCCCAGGACGATCTCCTTGAGCCGCTTCATTTCCACCGGCCCAAAAGTGAGTGGCCGGTTGGCACCCATCTTCACGCCGGTCCACCCGTTGTCGTTGTGCGAGGCGGTGACCATGGCGACGCATGGCACGTTGAGCTCAAATTGCGCGAAATAGGCCATCGGCGTGATCGCGAGGCCGATGTCGTGGACCTTGCAGCCGGACGCCATCAAGCCGGAAATCAGCGCCATCTTCACCGCCGATGAATAGCTGCGGAAATCGTGACCGGTGACGATTTCGGGCTTGACGTTGAGCTCGCGAATGAGCGTGCCGAGCCCGAGGCCAAGGGCCTGCACGCCCATCAGATTGATCTCTTTTTCGAGCAGCCAGCGCGCGTCGTATTCGCGGAATCCGGTCGGCTTTACCAAAGGCGTGGATTCATAGGCGTACGTGTTCGGCGCAAGCGCGGATTTCGGAGTTGGAAACATCTGATCCTCAGATAAAAGGCGGCGCGACTCCAATACCCCAACGCCGGAGAACCGGAAAGCGCTCCGTCCACGTCGAAATCACAAGCCCGGGAGTCTCGGCTACTGCTCGAGCAGCAGGCGACCGTTGGCGTATTCGTAGCGCTTCAGGCGTGACAGAAATGAGACGCCAAGAAGGTTTTTTGCCAGTGCCTCGTCGGGCAGCACCATGGCCGGCACATCGTAGACCGCAATGCCGCCGATCTCGATACGGTCGATCGTGGCTCGCGCGGCTTTGATCTTTCCGTTGGCGGTGACCGCGGTGGCGGTGTAGTCGCGCGGTTGCGGGTGAATTCCGGCCAACGCGGCGGATGATTCGCGCAAAACAACAAGCGATGCGCCGGTATCGACCACAAAGTCGACAAACCGTCCTTCGACTCTTGCTTCGACCTGGAAATGGCCCTGACGGTCGCTCTCCACCATCAGACTGCGGCCTGAGCTTGTGGGCTCGCGCGGCTCATAGGCCGGCTGCACCACTGACGCGTGAGAGGCAGCATTGGTCTCGACGGCCCGGTCGGCATAACGCGCGGCGAAAACTCCGACGACGAGCAAAACCGCGGCAAAAAACAAAAGCTGGCGCATGACGGGATTTTGGCATGCGAGAATCAAGGCTGGCTTAATGGCCGCATGGCCCTGGGGACGCCTTGGATCATGGTGACCCGCCGGTAAACAGATTGACGACAATTGAAACTATTCGCCGCGAGGCTTGGCACGGCGGGTCGCCGGCGCCGTCAACGGATCCTCAGGCCAAGGATGCTTCGGGTAGCGGCCGCGCAGGTCGGTACGGACGTCTTTGTAACTACCGCGCCAGAAACCCGGCAGATCGCGCGTGACCTGGACCGGCCTGTGTGCTGGCGACAGCAGCTCGATCACCAGAGGTACGCGGCCGGCGGCGATGGTCGGATGCACCGCAAGACCGAACAACTCCTGCACGCGAATCGACAGCTTTGGACCCTCCTCCGCCTCATAGTCGACCGGCACATGCGAGCCGGACGGCGCGCTGAAATGGGTTGGTGCTTCGGCGTCAAGGCGTCGGCGCAGGTTCCACGGCAAAAGAGTGTCGAGCGCAGCGGCAAGATCGTCCGCCCCGATCTGCGACAACGCGGTCTTGCCGACGATAAAAGGCGCGAGCCATTCGGCGACCGTGCGCGCCAGTGTGTCATCAGACAAATCCGGCCATTCATCACCTTCCGCTCGCCGCAAAAAATTCACGCGATTGCGGAATTGCAGTTGCGCTTTGCTCCACGGGAGCTTGCTGATGCCCAGTCCGGCGATACCTTCGGCCAGTAGTCTGGCGTTGTCGGCATCCGGCGCAACCGGCTTTGCTTGTTCGGTCAGGATCAATGCGCCAAGCCGGCGGCTTCGGCGCGCGCGCAACGAGGCGGAAGTGGTGTCGAACGTTATTGCCTCGCGGTTCTCGATCTGACCCGCGAAACGGGATTCAATATCGGCGAGCGCCATCGGCGCTGCCAGCACGATGCGACCCGCAGCCGCAGCGCCGGTCAGTTCGGCCACGACCAGAAATGGCTCGCGTGCAAGCGCCGACGCAGGATCGACCCTGCCGCCGCGGCCATTGGCCAGTAAGAAGATCCCGCCACCGCCGCCGCGATTCTTCGCGATGCGGTCGGGGTAAGCCAGTGCGAGAAGCGAGCCGGGAGAATGTTCGGCATTTCCCCTCTTCCCGTCCGCAATCCCGGCCCACCGCGTCACCATGGCCCGGGCATCCTCAGCACGACGCGAGCGGTCGCGGCGTAAGTTATCGAGGCGATGACCAAGATCGACGTCATCGCCGCCAAGTCCCCGCTCCGTGAGGATCGCTGCAATGCTTGCTGCGAGCACGCCAGCACCTTCGGCCGCAGCATCGGCGACCATACGCGCCAGCCGTGGTGGCAGCGGCAGAGTGCGCAATGTCCGGCCCTCCTCGGTGATACGGCCCGCGGAATCGACGGCGCCGAGTTCGGTGAGCAGTGTTCTTGCTTCACTGAGCGCGCCCTGCGGGGGTGCATCAAGAAAAGTAAGCTTGCCTGGGTCGGCCGCGCCCCACTGCGCCAGATCGAGCAGGAAAGAGGACAGGTCGGCGGACAATATCTCAGGGCGCGTGTAAGGCTCGAGTGCACCGGTCTGCGGTTCATCCCACAGGCGGTAGCAAACACCCCGTTCTGTGCGGCCCGCTCGGCCGCGTCGCTGGTCGGCTGCGGCGCGCGATACGCGCACTGTCTCGAGTCTTGTCAGACCGACGTCAGGCTCGTAGCGCGGCACGCGCGACAGCCCGCTGTCGATGACGACACGGACGCCCTCAATGGTGAGCGACGTCTCCGCGATCGAAGTCGCCAGCACTGCTTTGCGGCGCCCGGCCGGCGACGGCGAAATGGCACGATCCTGCTCGCGGGCGTCGAGCGCGCCATAAAGCGCTACGATGTCTATATTCGCGGCAGTCACCCGCTCTTTCAGGAGCGCCTCGGAACGCCGGATTTCGCCGGCGCCCGGCAGAAACACCAGGAGCGAGCCGGTTTCAGCGCTCAGGGCCCGCTCGACGGCATCTGCCACTTGCCGCTCGATTGGTGTGCGCGGATCGCGGCCGAGGTAACGCGTCTCGACCGGGAACGCGCGGCCTTCACTCTGGACCACAGGCGCATTGCCCAGCAACGCGGCGACACGCGCTCCGTCTAGTGTCGCTGACATCACAAGCAGCCTGAGATCCTGACGCAGGCCTTGCTGCGCGTCGCGGGCCAGTGCGAGCCCAAGATCGGCATCCAGGGACCGCTCATGAAATTCATCGAACAAGACGGCGGCAATACTCTCGAGCGAGGGATCGTCGAGGATCAACCGGGTAAACACACCCTCGGTCACAACTTCGATGCGCGTGCGTTTTGTGATTTTTGAATCGAAGCGCACACGCAAGCCGACGGTGTCGCCGACCTGCTCTCCCAACGTCGATGCCATTCGTGCCGCTGCGGCGCGGGCAGCCAGCCGGCGCGGCTCCAGAACCAGAATCTTCTTGGCTTTGGCCCACGGCTCGTCGAGCAGGACAAGCGGCACGCGCGTGGTCTTGCCGGCACCGGGCGGCGCCACCAGCACCGCGGCATTATTACCGGCGAGCGCAGCGGCCAGATCCGGAAGCGCGTCGTCAATGGGAAGGGACGTTTCAAAGGTTCGCATTTTCTCGGCGTCGTCACCCGCCCGGCCTGCGTGAAAACAGGCTCCAGCGGTGGTCCAGTAAATCCGAAGTTTCGATTTTATTGCAAAGCGCGTTTACCGGATGCCCCGCTTCCGCGGGGCATGACGACATCTATGAATTCGACGAAGCATCATTCCGCGGCCGCCCGACGCTTTCATAAACAAAGCCGTGACGAACGACTTCCTCCGGCCGATAGACATTGCGCAGGTCGACCAGCACCGGCTGCGCCATGACTGTCTTTAGCCGGCCGAAATCGAGCGCACGGAATTGTTCCCACTCGGTGACAATCACCAGCACTGAAGCACCATCGGCACACGAATAGGCATCCTTGCAGAATGCGACGTTGCCAATAAGGCTCTTGGCCTGCTCCATGCCGACCGGATCGTAGACGCGCACCTTGGCCCCCATATCCTGCAAGGCCGTGATGAGCGGGACCGACGGCGCCTCACGCATGTCGTCCGTGTTCGGCTTGAACGTGAGGCCGAGAATGGCGACAGTCTTCCCCCGCAATTCACCGCCAAGGGCAGCGGCAACCTTGCGCGCCATCGCGCGTTTGCGGGTATCATTGACCGCCGCCACCGCCTCGACGATCCGCAGCGGCGCCGCGTGGTCCTGCGCGGTCTTGATCAGCGCCACCGTATCTTTCGGAAAGCATGAGCCGCCATAACCAGGTCCGGCATGCAAGAACTTTGAGCCGATGCGGTTGTCGAGCCCCATGCCGCGCGCGACCTCCTGGACATCGGCGCCGACTTTCTCGGCAAGGTCCGCAATTTCGTTGATGAAGGTGATCTTGGTCGCGAGGAAGGCGTTGGCAGCGTACTTGATCAGCTCGGCCGTGCGCCGGTCAGTGAACAGGATCGGCGAGCGGTTGAGATAGAGCGGCCGGTACAGCTCGGTCATGCGTTCGCGCGCGCGCGCGTCAAGACTCCCGATCACAATCCGGTCGGGATGCTTGAAATCCCGAATCGCCGCGCCTTCGCGCAGAAACTCCGGGTTCGACACCACGGAACAGTCGGCATCCGGGCGTATCTCGCGGATGATGCGCTCTACTTCATCGCCAGTGCCGACCGGCACGGTCGATTTGGTGATCACGACGGTAAAACCGTCGAGCGCTCGCGCGATCTCGCGGGCAGCATCGTAAACGAAGCTCAGGTCGGCGAAGCCGTCGCCACGCCGCGAGGGCGTACCGACCGCAATGAATACTGCGTCTGCGCCTGCAACTGCACCGGGAAGCTCGGTTGCAAACTTCAGCCGGCCTGCGCGGGCATTGGCAGCGACCATGTCGTTGAGGCCGGGCTCATAGATCGGCACTTCACCGCGTTCCAGCGCGGCGATCTTCGTCTTGTCCCTGTCGACGCAGATCACCTCATGGCCGAAATCGGCGAAACAGGCACCGGAAACAAGGCCGACATAGCCGGTGCCGATCATAGCAACGCGCATGGATCATCCGTTGTGAAAGTGACAAACCGTTCCCGGTCAAAACCGCGCCTGCATAGCAAACGCCGTCCGCAGTGGCGAGAGGCGTGGTGCGTCGGCATTTTCTGTGACCCCGCATTTTTGGCGGATTGATTAACGCGGCGGCCGGGCCCACATTCGGAACTATGCCAGCTTCCGCCAAATCGACGTCAAAAGCCTCCACGCCCGCACCTGTCCCCGCAAACACACCGCGCCCAGTCAAGAAGGGCGATCACGTGTTCCTGGTTGATGGTTCCGGCTACATCTTTCGCGCCTATCACGCGATCAGGTTCGAGCCGCGCACGCCGGATGGCACTCATGTGAATGCAGTCTATGGCTTCTGTAGCATGCTCTGGAAGCTGCTCAAGGAAATGAAGCAGGACGAGCGGCCGACGCATCTCGCGGTCGTCTTCGACAAGTCGGAGAAGACCTTCCGCACGGACATGTACAAAGACTACAAGGCACATCGTCCGCCTCCCCCCGATGATCTCATTCCGCAGTTTCCGCTGATCCGGGACGCGGTGCGCGCCTTCGATATCCCCTGCATCGAGAAGGCCGGCTACGAAGCCGATGACCTGATTGCGACTTACGCACGCATCGCCTGCGAAGCGGGCGCGACCGCCACGATCGTGTCGTCCGACAAGGATCTCATGCAGCTCGTGAACGAATGCGTGATCATGTACGACACGATGAAGGATGTCCGCATCGGCGTTCCGGAAGTGATCGAGAAATTCGGCGTGCCGCCGGCAAAGGTAATCGAGGTGCAAGCACTGATCGGCGATTCAACTGACAATGTGCCGGGCGTCCCCGGCATTGGCGTGAAGACAGCGGCCCAGCTCATCAGCGAATTTGGTGACCTCGAAACGCTGCTCAAGCGCGCAGGCGAGATAAAGCAGGACAAGCGCCGACAAACGCTCCTGGACAACGCTGAGGCAGCACGCATCTCCAAAAAGCTCGTCACGCTCGACGACAAGGTACCGCTTGAGGTGCCGATCGAGAACCTCGGCGTACGCGAACCGGACTACAGGGCCCTGATTGCCTTCCTCAAGGCGATGGGATTCAAGACACTGACACAACGTGTGGCCGATAAGGCCGGCATCGATGCGAGTCAGGGCGGAGCTGAGGCGGCGCCTGGCGCCGCCGCAGCGGCAACCGATTCTCCGCGTCCGTCCGCGGTTCAGACTGGCCGCACCAGCGGACAAGGACAGCTTCCCCTCATTGCGCCGTCTTCGCGCATGGACGCACCAAGTTCGAGTGCCGGGTCCGCCCGCCTGACACCCATCTCGTTGTCGGAACGCCGCCTGGAGGCATTGCGCGCGAGCAAGTTCGATCCCGCGAAATACGAAACGATCGGTTCGTTGGAACGGCTCGCTCACTGGATCGCACGCGCTCATGATACGGGTGTATTGGCGCTCAAGACTGAAACCGCCAGCCTCGACCCGATGCAGACCACACTGTGCGGTATCGCACTTGCCGTGGCGCCAAACGAGGCCGCCTATCTGCCCCTCGGCCATCGCGATGCGAGCGAGGGAGAAACGTCCGGGCTGTTCGCCGCAAAACTGTGCACCGGACAAATTGCGGAGCGCGACGCGCTCGGTGCGCTCAAATCGATTCTGGAAGACGCCAGCATCGTCAAAGTCGGCCACGATGTGAAAAGAGATTGGCTCGTGCTGGCCTGCCGCGGTATCCGCCTCGGCGCAACCGACGACACCATGCTGATGTCTTACGTGCTCGACGCGGGCAAGACCGCGCATGACGCGGAGAGCATCGCTACGCGCTATCTGGGCCGCGTCCCGTCACGCTTCAACGATGTGAAGAGCAAGGACCGGGCGCTGTTCACCCCGGAAGCGACGCCGATTGCTCGTACTGCCGGCTACGCCGCCGAGGATGCCGACGTAATCCTGCGTCTATGGCAGGCCTTGAAGCCCCGTATGGCCGCCGAGAAGGTGGTCAGCGTCTACGAGACGTTGGAGCGGCCGATGCCGCAGGTTCTTGCGAGCATGGAGGAGCGCGGCATTTCGGTCGACCCAAGCGTGCTGTCGCAACTCTCCAACGACTTCGGAAAGAAGCAGGCAACGCTTGAACAGCAGATCAACAAGATCGCCGGGACGCAGGTGAATCCCGGCAGCCCCAAACAGTTGGGCGACATCCTGTTCGGGCAAATGGGATTGCCTGGCGGCACAAAGACCAAAACCGGACAATGGTCGACCGGCGCGCGCGCGCTGGAAGAGCTGGCCGAGCAGGGCCACAAACTCCCGCAGGTCATTCTCGACTGGCGACAGGTGTCGAAGTTGCGCTCGACGTACACGGAGGCGTTGCCCGCCTACGTCAATCCGAAGACACATCGTGTACACACGAGCTATGCCCTCGCTGCAACCTCGACGGGGCGGCTATCATCGTCCGAGCCGAACCTGCAGAACATCCCGATCCGTACCGAGGATGGCCGCAAGATTCGCCGTGCCTTCGTTGCCTCGCCCGGCACGAGACTCGTTTCGGCTGACTATTCGCAGATCGAGCTCCGGCTGTTGTCCGAAGTCGCCAACGTGCCGGCCCTGCGCAAGGCTTTCCAGGACGGCGTCGACATTCATGCGATGACGGCCTCGGAAATGTTCGGTGTGCCGGTCAAGGACATGCCGGCCGAAGTGCGTCGGCGCGCAAAGGCGATCAATTTCGGAATCATCTACGGCATCTCTGCATTCGGCCTGGCTGCGCAGCTCGGTATCGATTCGAAGGAGGCGGGCGCTTACATCAAGAAATACTTCGAGCGTTTCCCGGGCATCCGCGACTACATGGACGAAACACGCGAGTTCTGCCGTGAGCACGGCTATGTGCTCACCTTGTTCGGGCGCAAGTGCCACTATCCCGACATCAAGGCAAGCAACCCGTCGATTCGCTCGTTCAATGAGCGGGCGGCGATCAATGCCCGCCTGCAGGGCTCAGCGGCCGATATCATCCGCCGTGCCATGATCCGCATCGAACCGGAACTCCAAAAAGACCGGCTCCGCGCCCAGATGCTGCTCCAGGTGCATGACGAGCTGATCTTCGAGGTGCCGGTCAACGAGGTTGAACGCACGCTCCCGATCATCAAGAGCGTGATGCAGAGTGCGCCCGATCCGGCGGTCTCATTGCACGTGCCGCTTCAGGTCGACGCCCGCGCCGCCGATAACTGGGACGAGGCGCACTGAGCTCTTCCTATATTCGTTTCTTTCGGCGCGCCTTGGCCTTGCTCCGGCGCGCGGCAGGCTTGGCTCTTGCCGCCTTTGCAGCCTTTGCCGGGAGCACTGCGATTGCTTCAATCTCGAACAGCGCGCCTGGCCGTGCCAATTGCGAAATCGCCACTGTCGTACTCGCTGGAGGTGCCGACATGTTGAAATGCTTGTCACGCACTTCACGGAAAATCGGGATGTGCGACATGTCGACGAGATAGTTGTTGATTTTTACGACATCCTTGACCGTAGCGCCGGCATCGGCGAGTGCGAGCTTGAGATTCTCCATCGCTTTGTCGGCCTGCGAACGGAAATCGTCGCCAACCAGCCTGTTTTCCATATCGAGACCGAGTTGCCCGGCGATGAAGATCAACCGATTGGGCCCGGTCGCCTCGACCACGTAGCTGTAGCCCGGCGGCGTGGCGAGCGTTTTCGGATTTGAAAAGCGAATGTTGGCAGCCATTGAAATACCTCCCTGTGATTGACTCGACTGAACTCAGCTTTTCCTTGCTCGGTTTGATCGCGATCTGTCGGTTTCTTCCAAAAGCCCCAGGCTTTTTCCTAGCCATCTCGTCGTGGGCGCCTGGATCAAAATCGTCATCAGAATAGCAATAAACGTGACCGAGGCGACAAGCTCGGCGCCTGGTGCCTTCATGCCAAGCAGAAGACCGGCGAGCGCTGCCGGTATCACGCCAGTTTCACGCGTCCAGCACATAAATAGCATCTCGCTGAAACTCCACTTTGCGCGCCGGTCCGGCAGAGCGCAAAGAAACACTGTCAGCGGCCGGGCAACCAGCATGAAAATGGCCACAATGATGATACCGGCCAACCAGTATTGACCAATGAGCTGGAAATCGACTTGAGCGCCAAGCAACAAGAATATGAACAATCTCATGATGAACGCGGTCGTCATGACGAAATCGTCGAGCTTTTGCGCCTCAGCCTGCGGCATCCTGAATCCGAATGCATCCCTGTTTCCGATCATGATGCCGAACACAAAAACGGCCATGAAGCCGCTCGATTGCAGGCCATCGGCCGTAAAATATGCACCGATCACGGCCATGAGCGTCACGACCGACGCATATTCCGCGAGAAAAGCCCAACGGTCGTGGGCAATGAGAAGTGCGGCCAGGTATCCAAACACGGCGCCGACAATGATGCCGATCACCGCCTGCTTGAGCAGATCGAACAGAGACGCCGCAATCGAAAACTCGCCGGTACCCATGGCCACCGTCAACACAGCAAGCGTAATTATCGCGCCGGTAGCATCGTTGAATGCCGACTCAGCCATGACCGTCTGGGCGACGCGGTCGCGAATTTTGATCTGCCTGAAGATGGGGACCAACGTTGCCGGGTCTGTCGATGCAATCGTTGCTGCCAGCAGAAGCGCCACGATCCAGGAAACACCGAGAACGCCATGCGCTGCGAATGCCGTTATCGCCGCAGTGACCAGAACCCCCAGTGTCGCCAGAACGACAATCGTAATCCAAACCCTTTTTAAAACTTCGAAACGCAGCGATGCGCCGCCGTCAAAAAGAATGTAGCTCGCCCCAAAAACAAGAATGATTTGATAGAGAGCGGAATCGGCCTTGATATCGATCAGTCCCAGCACGGCCGGCCCGATCGCCATTCCGACAATCAAAAACAGCGCGATGTCGGGAACCCTGATCTTCCGGGCGACGAAGGCGGTGATAGTACCGACGGCCAGAATAAGGCCGCCGGAAAGCAACGTGTGCTTCGCAATGTCAATTGCGGATAAGGATTCCACTTTTCCCCCGGCCGAAAAGGGCGGACGACAATTTTTTTCTTTGCCGCCGGCGCGCGATGCTGCCCGACACCTTTTGAAATGACAAGGCGCCCCCCATCCGGACTTGGAATGCACCAGGGCCTGGCTCGAAATCCTGTCTCTTTTCTGTCATAACCACTGTCTGCAATGCTTGATCCCTCCGATCGCCACACAAAACAGGTTCTCGACCCTCAACAGACGGACTGAACGATGCGAAAATCGGCGTTTGCGCTCGCGGTATTCGTGCCCTGTGTGCTCTTGAGTGGGCAGGCGTTTGCCGCGGACTGCCGTACTTCCGGAAGCTACGAGCGCTGGCTTGAGAACTTCAAGAAAGACGCCGCCGCGCAAGGCGTCTCGCCGCGCGTTATCGCGGCTGCAGAACCGAGCATGACATTCGATCAGGCGATCATTCGGCGCGATCACGGTCAGGCGGTGTTCAACCAGACCTTCCTGCAGTTTTCCGATCGCATGGTCGGAGGTGGCCGAATCCCGAATGGCCTTGCCAAGATCAAGCAGCACGCTGCGCTGTTTGCGCGCGTGGAGGAGAAATATGGAGTGCCCGCCCAGGTCCTGACCGCCTTCTGGGGGCTGGAAAGCGACTTCGGTGCCAATTTCGGCAAGTACAATATCCTCGGCGCCCTGGCGACCCTTGCCTATGATTGCCGACGGCCCGATTTCTTTCGTCAACAATTGCTGGACTCGCTGCGCATCATCGAACGCGGCGATCAACGTGTCGAAGACATGATTGGTGACTGGGCCGGCGAGTTCGGCGGCATGCAATTCACCGCCACCGATTACCTCAAGAACGCCGTAGACTTCGACGGCGATGGTCGACGCGACCTCATCCACAGCATCCCGGACACGATCGCTTCTGCCGCCAACTTTCTGGTGAGCCTCGGTTGGCAGCGCGGCCAACCGTGGCTGCAGGAGGTCCGTGTGCCTTCGAACCTTCCGTGGCAGGAGGCTGATGTCACGATCCAGCACCCGCGGTCGAAGTGGGTTGCGTGGGGCGTAAAATCCGCAAATGGTTCACTCCCCCCGGACGAATTGCCCGCCTCACTCATCCTGCCGATGGGACGTTTTGGACCGGCTTTTCTCGCCTACCCGAATTTCAAGGCCTTCCTCGGCTGGAATTCAGCGATGGTCTACTCGACGACCGTCGCGTATTTCGCCACACGTCTTGCTGGTGCGCCGACCGTCGACCACGCAGGTGCAGCGAATATTGTGCCACTCTCGACACCGCAGGTCATGGAACTGCAACGCCTGCTCATCAAGCAGGGCTACGAAGGCGTTGGCGAAGTGGACGGCAAGGTCGGCACTGGCACCCGCAGTGCAACGAAGAAAGCGCAAATGAAGTTCAATCTGCCGGCGGATTCCTATCCCACCGTAGAATTAATTGAGCGCCTGCGCACCGGGAACACCAGCGGCTCGAACCGATAGGTTCCCCTCGGCATCTCCAATTTTTGCGCGCGGTATCTGCAGACCCAAGATGACCGGACATTCATCTTCGATCACATCCGAAAAAGTGACCGCCGGGTTGATGAACCTCCATCCGTTTAACCAGTTAAAGGACGGAACTGAGTTCCGGACTGGTGGAGGAGAAGATGACAAAAAAGACCAGAATCCTGGTGCTGGCAGCAGCACTGGGCATAACCCTACCAATAGGCGCCAGCGCGCAGCAGCCGCCTCAACACGGAGGCGGAAAGGCCGCACCCGCCGCGCGACCCGCGGCACCTCACGTGGCGGCACCGCGCATGGCGGCGCCACGTATGGCACCCGCTCCGCGCATGGCAGCGCCGCCGCGCATGGCGGCACCGCACGTTGCACCGGCTCCGCGGATGGCAGCACCGCAACGCATGGCCACCCCGCACGCCACGCCGGCATCACGCATGGCACCACGCATGGCGACGCCACGTGTCGCGCCCCAGCGGACGGCCGGACCACATCATCCCCCGGCGGTAACAAATCGCAATTCCCCGGCGGTCGCCAATCGCGCGGCCTCACAACGACAGCGCCAGGAGTTCCGTCAGCAACGCGCCTTGCGCCAGCAGGCTCAGCCCGCCGCCCAGGCGCGCACCAATCTGCAGTCGCAACCACAGAACCAGCAAAGCACGCGGCAACAGCTACGCGCTGAGCGCAATCTCCGCCGGGCCGAAGATCGTCAATTGCGTCGCGTGCCGGCATCGCAGCGGGCCCAACGCCGCGAAGAGATCCAAAATGCACGTCAACAGCGTGCACTCGGCCGGCAGCAGCTGGTTCAACCCAATGCGTTGCAGGCGCAGCCAAACGCGCGTGCCCTGCGCGAGAATCGCCGGAACGGAACGGCTCGGCTCACGCCGGACGCCGCTCGACAAGGCCGCTTCGCGTCACGTTTTGCGCAGCAAACCGGTGGCGTAACCGGGCGCAACCGTTTCTGGAACGTGGCCGCACATAACGCCTGGCGACACGGGCACCGCGCGCGTTTCGTCGCCTGGTTCGGCCCGGTGTTCTGGCCGTATGCCTATTCCGACATTTTCGACTACACGTTCTGGCCGTCCGGCTATGACGACGGCTACTGGGCCTATGCATACGATGATTTCTTCGACGGCATATTCTGGGGCGAGGCTGGTCCACCTGCGGACTACGCATACGCGCCACCGTCTGCCGGACGGTCATCCGCTTCCGGACGGTCGTCGGCATCGCGCCCGAGCTATGCCAGCGTGCAAGAGCTCTGCAGGCAACCAGGCAACGGAATTACCGCCTGGCCGTTTGCCGATATCGAACGCAAGGTCGGCCTGAACGCCGATCAGAAGCAGTTGCTGGTTGATGTGCGCAAGGCGAGCGAGGACGCGGCTGCCGTGTTCAAGGCTTCGTGCCCGCAGGAAAATGCTTTCCCGCTCACACCTCCTGGCCGTCTGGGCTCGATGACGGCACGTCTCGATGCCACGTTGCAGGCGGTGCAAACGGTCCGCCCGGCACTGGAGAAGTTCTACGATTCGCTCAGCGACGAACAGAAGGAGCGCTTCAACGAGATCGGACCGAAGAACACGGCAGCCAATGCTGAGGCGAGCGTGGCGTCGCAGGTTGCCGAAACCTGCAAGCAGCCGAAGCAAGGCCTTTCCAACCTGCCGATCGAAAAAATCGAGGATGCACTCAATCCGAGCGACGCGCAGGAGGCGGAGTTGAACAAGCTGCAGGATGCGACCAACAAGGCGGTCTCGATCCTGCAGGCCGCCTGCCCTGACGAAACGCCGATCACACCGCCCGGGCGTCTCGCAGCCATGGAAAAGCGGTTGCAGGCAATGATCGATGCCGCCAATACCGTGAAGCCTTCACTCGAGAGCTTCTACGCATCGCTGACGAGTGAGCAAAAAGCACGGTTCAACAGGATCGGGCAGCAGCTGTCGCAAAACAACGGCTAAAACCGAACGACAAGACTCAAAAGGACGGCCCCACGGCCGTCCTTTTTTGTATCCACGTCCGATGGTCCGCGACACCCGACCGAGCTTGGCGCGACACAAATACGGCTTGCCGTCGTTCTCCCACCGCGCAACTATGCTCTGAACTGCCAAAAACCATTGGGCAAAAACAATAACGAGGGGAGGCCGTATGACCACAATATACCGCACCGCGGCTGCTATCGCGGCCATTGCGTTCAGCTTCGCCGCAGCAACCGCTGATGCCAAGGACAAGGTCAAAGTCGGATTTATTGGTCCACTTACAGGCGGTGTTTCAGTTAACGGCCTTGGCGGCCGCAACTCAGCCGATCTTGCCGTCCGTCTGCGCAACGCCGATCCGAAGGCGAAATACGAATACGAGATGGTCGTACTTGACGACGAATGCAAACCGAATGTCGCCGTGCAGGTTGCGACCAAGATGGCGGCCGACAAGGACATCATCGCCGGCGCGACGCATTATTGTTCGGCGACGGCCATCGCTACAGTGGACACCTATCACAAGTTCGGCTTTCCGGTGATCGTGTGGGGTGCAGTGCTGCCCGACATCACCTACCGCAACAAATATGACGAGGTGCACCGGGTCAACGGCACCATGATCAACCAGAACGACGCCAACGCCGAACTCATCTCGAAGCTTGGCTACAAGACCGTCGCCGTGATTCACGACACGACCGATTACGGCAAGGGACACAACGAATATTTCAGCAAAGCGCTGGCAAAACTCGGCAAGGCAAATATTGTCGGCACCTTCGGTGTGACGGCCGATCAGCAGGACTTCACCACCGAGCTTACCAAGATCAAGGCGCTAAACCCCGACGTCATCTATTTCGGCGGACTGACTCCGATCGGCGTGCGCATCCGCTCGCAGATGGACAAGCTCGGCATCAAGGCCGTCTTCGATGGCACCTCAGGCATCGTGTCGGACGCCTACATCCAGGGTCTCGGCCCGCTGGCGGAAGGCACGCTTGCCTTCCGCGAAGGAGCGCCGACCGAAAAGCTGCCGGGCGGCAAGTTCTTCATGGACAAGTACAACGCTCAGAAATACGACAACCCGCCGGAAGCGTATGGCGCCTTCGCCTATGCCGCGATGGACATGATTCTGGACACGATCGAGAAGGTCGGACCCGATCGCAAGAAAGTCATCGCCGAGCTTGGCAACGTCAAGGATCGCGATTCGATCGTCGGCAAAATTACCTTTGACGATCACGGCCAGAATACCGTTCCGGTCATAACAAAATACGTGGTGCAGGACGGCAAGTTCGTTGAATGGGATGATAGCGAATATGCCGGCGGCAAGCGCAAGCTGCCGGGGCAGAAGTAATTCGCGAATAAACGACAACGTCATGGCCGGGCTCGTCCCGGCCGTCCACGTCCTGACGGCAGGGGTGAAGACGTGGATGCCCGGCCCAATGCCGGGCACGACGCGGGGAAGTCTCGAACATGGACGCAGGCGTATTCGCCCAATACGTCATGAACGGGCTGATGCTCGGGATGATGTATGCATTGGTGGCAGTCGGCTTCACGCTGTTCTTTGGAGTGCTCGACGTCATCAAGTTTTCGCATGGCGACGTGCTCACCGTCGGGGCTTTCACTGCGTTGGCAGCCTATGCCGGGTTGCGCGCGTTGGGCATCAATTCAAGCTGGTTCGAGCTTGTCGTTATGCTCGTGTTGGCTGTATTTGCGATGGCGTTTCTCGGCATGGCGATCGCGCGCTATCTCGTGATGCCTTTGCGCTCGGCACCGGCGCTCAATACCCTGCTTATTACATTGATGCTTGGCACGGTCCTGCGCGAATGCGTGCGGCTGTTCTACCCGCAGGGCGCAAACCCGAAACCTTTTCCGGCGCTTCTGCCACGCGCGTCATTGGATCTCGGCGAGTTCAATTTGCGACTCGACAATGTCCTGATGCTTTTTGCCGGCGGTTTAGTGATTGTCGGACTTCAATATGTGCTCAATCGCACCAAGCTGGGCCTGGCGATTCGCGCGGTTGCACAAGATGAGGAAACCGCGCGCACCATGGGAATCAACTTTACCGCCATTGTGCTCATCACCTTTGCCATCGGATCAGGATTGGCCGCCTTCGCCGGCGTCATGAACGGGCTCTACTACAATGAGATTAATTTCGGCATCGGTCTCTATCTCGGCGTCATCGGCTTTTCCGCCGCAATCATCGGCGGTCTCGGCAGCATCTATGGCGCCATTCTCGGCGGCTTCCTTTTCGCAGGGTTGCAAATCGTCGGTACCGTGTTGCTGCCGTTTGCCAGCGCCTATAAGGATGTCTTCTCGTTCGCCGTCGTTATCGCCATCATGGCCTGGCGGCCGACCGGGCTGATCCGTGAAAAGATCAGTGAGCGGGTCTAACGCCGTGGCCCAAAAAACGCACGCGTCGCTATGGCCCGGCGCAATCGCGCTCGCAATTGCAACAATTTACCTGATCGCACTGCTTGCTGCAGAACAACAGAGATTGATCCTCACATTGCTCGTTGCCGGCATTGCCGCAGGGGTCGTTGCCGCATGGCTCGGTCTCCTCGAAAGCGTGAGCGGCTCATTTGCCGATCACGAGGACGGGCTGGGCGGCTGCGCAATTGTCGCCGCCCTCGCCGTGGCGGCATTTTTCCACGATAACCATTTCGTGCTGCTGCTGGTGAACACCGTACTGCTGTATTCGGTGGCAACGCTCGGGCTCAACGTCCAGTTTGGCTATGCCGGCGTCCTCAATTTCGCCGGTGCGTCGTTCTTCGGTATCGGCGCCTATACGTCGGCCGTACTTAATGCACAGACGGCACTGCCGCATCTTCTCGTGCTGCTGATCGGCGGCTTGCTGGCGGCACTGGCGGGCTCGCTGTTGTTGCTGCCGGTTCTGCGCACGCGCGGACACTATGCCGCCGTGGTGACTATCGCATTTGCGCTGCTGTTCAAGACCTTTCTTGAGGTGAACGACGTCCTCGGCGGCCCGCAGGGTATGCAGGTCAAGGGAATGAAAATTCTCGGCTGGTCTTTCAATGACAATATCGAAATCGGCAAAATCTCGCTGTCGTTTTACATGAACTATTTCGTGGTCAGCCTGCTGCTGCTCGTCGGGGCCTTTGTACTGGTACGGCGGCTTGAGCGATCCTGGATCGGCCTCAATCTCGATGCCTTGCGACTCGACGAAACGGCTGCAAATTGCTTCGGCCTCGATATCGCGCGCTGGAAGATCACCGCCTTTCTGATCGGCAATTTTCTTATCGGCATTGCTGGCGCGCTGTTCGGCATGGTCGGCGGATTCGTCGCGCCCAATAACTACACGTTCGCTGACTCGCTCATTCTCGTTTCGATTTTGCTTCTCGGTGGCATCGGCAACCCGTGGGGGCTGATAGTGGCGACGATCATTGTCGTGGTCGTGCCCGAAAAACTGCAAACCATTCAGGAATACCGGTTTTTGCTGTACGCGCTGCTGGTTATTGCGGTGTTGTTGTTCCGGCCGGAGGGGCTGTTGCCGCGGCCGGTGCGTCGCTACTTTCCGGGGTGGCGGTCATGAGCGCGTTGCTTGAAGCACGCAATCTGACCAAGCATTTCGGCGGCGTGCTGGCGCTGGATGAGCTTGATCTGGCCGTGGCCCCGAACGAAATCCTTGGCCTGATCGGCCCGAATGGCTCCGGAAAAACCACGTTTTTCAACGTCATTACCGGAATTTACAGCGCCGACGCCGGACAGGTCAGTTTCGACGGCGCCGACGTGACCAATGCGAGCGGGCGCGCGGTCTACCAGGCGGGGATATCCCGCACCTTCCAGCGCTCGCGTTTGTCGTTGCCGCTTTCGATCTTCGACAACATCATGATCGGCAACCACAAACGACTCAATCAGGGGCTTTGGTTCAATCTGGTCCGACGTGGCGATTTCAAGCGCGAGTTTGAGGAAAGTTATGCGGCCGCGCGCGCGCTCGTCGAAATTTTCGAACCTGCGCTCGCCGATCGTCTGTTCGAGCCGGTTGCCGGTCTGCCCATGATCGATCGCCGTCGTATCGAAATCTGCCGCGCGCTGATCGGCGCACCAAAGCTGTTGCTGCTCGACGAACCCTCGGCCGGTATGACCCATGAGGAAACCGCCGAACTGATGGACGACATTCTGCTGGTACGCGCGCACAACAAAAACCTGTCGATCATCATTGTCGAGCACGAGATGGGCGTGATCGAGCGCATCACGGACCGCTGCGCCGTCCTGAACTTCGGCCGCAAGATCGCCGAGGGTCCCTACCGCGCGGTTGCCGCCGACGCGCAGGTCCAAGAAGCCTATCTCGGGGTGGCATGATGACCGCCACTCTTGAAATCGAAGGTGTCTATACGGCGTATGACAAAGCCGACGTATTGCAAGGCGTCTCGCTCAAAGTCGAGGCCGGTCGCATTACCTGCCTGCTTGGCTCCAACGGTTCAGGCAAGACGACTCTGGTTCGGTCTATCCTTGGGCTGACGCCACCACGCGCGGGTCGCATCGTATTCAACGGCGCCGACATCACACATCTGCCGACGCACCGGATCATTTCCGCTGGAATTGCTTGCATCCCGGAGGGGCGCAAGGTTTTCCCCAAACTCACGGTGGAAGAAAACCTGCGGGTCGGCGCCTATCAGGAGCGCTCGGACAAGGCCAGATCGGAACGCCTTGCCGATATCCTGCGCATTTTCCCAAGACTGTCCGAACGACGCACCCAGCTTGCAGGCACCATGTCCGGCGGAGAGCAAGCGATGGTCTCGATTGGGCGCGGCCTCATGTGCGCGCCAAAACTGCTTCTCATCGATGAGCCGTCGCTCGGCCTTTCGCCGCGGCTTGTGAAGGAAAATTTCAACATCATCCGCAGCATCAATGAAAGCGGGATCACGGTGCTTCTCGTCGAGCAGAATATGCATCAGACGCTCGCAATTTCTCATTACGGCTTTGTGCTGTCGAAAGGGCGCGTGGCCGCGAGTGGCACACCGGCAGACCTTGCAGCGCGCGAAGACGTACGTAATGCTTACTTCGGATAAGCCATGCAGTCTTCAGTCGAACTGACGCAGGATCTCGTCCGCTTCAAAACAATCAATCCGCCCGGCGCCGAACGTGCGTGCGCGGAACGACTGACGTCCTTGCTCGAAAGTGCGGGCTTCGCCGTCGACCTTGTTCCCTTTGGTGAAGGGCGGGCGCAGCTCGTCGCGCGCATCGGCGGCGTGGCTGGAAAATTGCCGCTCGGCTTTACCGGGCATCTCGATACCGTGCCGCTCGGCGTCCAGCCCTGGTCCGTCGATCCGCTGGCCGCCGAGATCGCTGATGGCAGGCTCTATGGCCGCGGCTCGTCCGATATGAAAAGCGGCGTTGCCGCGTTTGTGACGGCCTGCAATGAACTGACCGACCGGCTGACGGGAACGCCCGGTGTCGTGCTGTTCATTACGGCGGGCGAAGAAACGGGTTGCACCGGAGCCGCTGCACTTGCTCAAGGCACGACACGCCTTCCCCAGGTTGGCGCACTCGTCGTGGCGGAACCGACGGGCAACCGGTTGCTCGTCGGTCACAAGGGAGCGCTATGGCTCGAGGCGGTGACAACAGGAGTGACCGCGCACGGCTCGATGCCTGAAAAAGGGGTCAACGCCGTTTACAAGGCGGCACGAGCGGCCACTGCGCTGCAGGATTTCGACTTCAATTTTTCCCGGCACGATGTTCTTGGCCGGCCCACCCTCAACGTCGGCACGATCCACGGAGGCCTGAACATCAATTCGGTGCCGGACCGCGCCGCCATTGGCATCGACATCCGCACAATCCCGGGACAGAGCCACGCGACGATCCGTGATCAACTGGCAAGTTATCTCGGCGATCAGGTAGCGCTTGGCACGCTTCTCGATGCGCAAAGCGTCTGGACCAGCCCGAGCGACCCCTGGATCGGCGAGGCTTTCCGCATCGTCCACGATGTTGCCGGTTTCGGCGATGAGATTGGGGCAGCACCTTACTTTACGGACGCTTCTGTTCTGACGCCGGCGATCGGGGCACCGCCGACTGCGATCATCGGGCCTGGCGAACTGGAACTGGCCCATCAAACCGACGAATATTGCCTGGTGTCGCGCATCGAGCAGGCGAGCGAAATTTATTCCCGGCTGATAAAAAACTGGTGCGCGGTCTGAGCCGCCGATGTCGCTCAAGCATCGGCGATCGGTACCTCGTCGACCTTGCGTCCATGCTCATCCACGATGGCGACGAACCAGCCCGCCCAGTCCCAAGCCGGCATGACTGCGCCGTGTTTGAGGTCGCGCGCGAGCACAACCGCATCAGCGCGTGCGGCGGCGTTGCCCGGCAGGTCAATGCCCTTGTGGTTGGTCAGAACTTGATCGCCGTCGGAGAGATGAAAATAGTAACGCGGCATGGCGGGCCTCGCATGCTCCCGATGACGACCGACGAGCCGGCTATTCCGCCGCGATGCGAACTTCCGGTGCCGCCGCCTTGATGTCCGGCGTGACGTGCTGTTCGAATTTGGCGAAGTTCTTCTGGAACATCGCGACCAGGTCGCGTGCGGTTTTGTCGAACTCAGTCTTGTCCTTCCAGGTCTTGAAGGGGTTCAGCAAATGCGGTTCCACACCCGGGACAGACGTCGGCACCGAGAACCCGAAATAGGGATCCGTACGGAAATCAGCATTCTTGAGTGAACCGTCGAGCGCGGCGGTCACCAGCGCGCGCGTCGCCTTGATCGGCATGCGACGGCCGACACCGTATTTTCCGCCGGTCCAGCCGGAATTGACCAGCCAGACGTCGACCTTGTGCTTGTTGATGTAGTCGCGCAGCAGGTTTGCATAAACCGAAGGATGCCGCGGCAAGAATGGCGCCCCGAAACAGGTCGAGAATTCCGGCTGCACGCCGACCAGCCCTTTTTCAGTGCCGGCAACCTTCGCTGTGTAGCCTGACAGGAAGTGGTACATCGCCTGCGTCGGCGTGAGTTTCGCGATCGGCGGCATCACGCCAAAGGCATCTGCGGTGAGCATGATAATGTTCTTCGGATGTCTGGCGCGGCCGGAGCGCGACGCGTTCGGAATGAAGTCCAAAGGATAGGCCGAGCGCGTGTTCTCGGTCTTGGAGCCGTCGTCATAATCAGGAACGCGCGTGACCGGATCGAACGCCACATTCTCCAACACCGTGCCGAAGCGGTTGGTCGCATCCCAGATCATCGGCTCCGCTTCCTGCGAGAGCTTGATGGTCTTGGCGTAGCAGCCGCCTTCAAAATTGAAGATACCGTCCGGACCCCAGCCTGTTTCGTCGTCACCGATCAGAATGCGGTTGGGATCAGCCGAGAGCGTCGTCTTGCCGGTACCGGAGAGGCCGAAGAAAAGCGCACTTTCGTCCTGGTGACTGACATTGGCCGAACAATGCATCGGCACCACGTTCTGGGCCGGCAGGTAGAAATTGAGCGTCGTGAACACAGACTTCTTCATCTCGCCCGCGTAGGACGAGCCGCAGATCAGCACAATCTTGCGGGTGAAATCGATGGCAACCATCGTGTCCGAGCCCTCGCGGCCACCGTGGCGTTTGGCATCGGGCGCGAACGAGGGGAAATCGAGAATGGTGAGATCGGGAACGAAACCTGCGAGATCGGCGCGCTCGGGGCGGATCAGCAACTGACGAATGAAAAGGGAGTGCCAGGCGAGTTCGGTATAGATGCGCGTCTTGATCCGGTATTTCGGGTCGGCCCCACCGTAGAGATCCTGCGCAAAGAGTTTTTTGCCCTCGGCATGCTTGATGAAGTCGGCAAGCAAATTGTCGAAGTTCTCCTTCGACATCTTGCGATTGCCGTCCCACCAGACTGAATCGCGCGTGAGATCGTCGACGACGGTATGTTTGTCCTTCGGGCTGCGACCGGTGTGATGGCCGGTTTCGGCGCAAAGTGCACCGCCGGCTACCAACGATGCTTCTCCCGCTGAGACGGCGTACTCATAGAGTGCCGGCTCCGTCAGGTTCCAGCGTACCTCCGCCAGATTTTTGAAGCCGAATTTGTCGGCGCCGTAGGCACCGTTCCTCACACCCTGCTCCTGCACGCGATTCCTCCCAAGACAGCCGCTTTTTTGCCAGACCTCTCGTGGGCCCTTTCGGTCCACGTCGCGGCTCCTAAAACGTTAGTATAGCCAAAGGCGCGCGACCATAGTCAGGACGCCCGGGAATGCCAAGTCAAAATGACATGCATGGTTTGCAGGCGCATTGCACTGCATCAATGCCGCTGAAGCCATTGGTCTGTCAGACAAGAAGCGCGCCCTACTCGACCAAACCCTTATCGACGAGCCATTTCTGAATGAGGTCAGCAACCTGACCATTGTTCTTGTCCATCATTAGCATGTGGGAATTTCCCCTTATGCCAACCTCAGGCAAATTAACCACATCAACACTGCCACCTGCGACGCGCACCGCCTCCGCGTAGTCGAGCCCGATCTGGCGCATTTTTGGCCAGCGGCTGTCGAGCGGGATGTTATCGCCGTAGACCACCAGCGTCGGTATATTTTTCAGGGCGCCGGCTTTGGCCTTGTCGCCGGCCACCGCCGGCTCAATTGCGACGATCGCCTTGATCTTGTCGGACCGCGACTGCGCTACCGTGAAGCCGAAACCGCCAGCCTGACTGTGGAACAGCAGCACGCACGGGCAAATTCTGTCGACCAGAGCGGTGTAGGCGGCGATGATCGCTGCGTCGGTGTTGGTCCAGCGCGGCACGATCTGTTTGGTGAAATTATCATACCCCTCGACTGGAAACTGATTGCCGGGGATCACTTTCATTTTTGCGGGGTCGGCATTCCACGAGCCGGGCCCCTCCCCGATGCGGAAGCGTTCGAACGGATTGGCCTTGGTGAGAAAATTCGGCTCGCTGTTCCACACATCAGGCGGCGCAAAGCCGGAACGGCCGCGCTCGACCGCATCCGAGTTGTAAACGTCCCAGCCTCGGCGGATGAACATGTTCATCCAACCCTCACGGCCGTCGGGCGTGGTCTCGTAGGTGACGCCGGTGAGACCGCCGCCGTGCCACATCAGCAGTGGATACTTGCCCTTGCGGTTCTGCGGCAGGAAATACTGCACATACATCTGCTCGACCTGATAAAGTCCGTTCGGATCGATCTTGGCCGGAACCCCGCCGGCACCGAAGACGAGCTCTTTCACGGGCTTGCCGGATATCTCCACAACACGCCCGCCAACATGGAAAGAACCCATGTCGCGTAATACGATCGGTTCTCCGGCCATTGTCGGACTCGTTACAGGAATTGCGGCGGCGCTCAGAAAAATCGAAAGCAGGATTTTACGCATCGTCTCGCTCCCGGACCTTGTTGCTGAACTCAGTCTGACTCATCCGGGCCAGCTTGACGACAAGGCAAACATCGGTCGGCACGTGCGGCCGTGAAAAAGTGGGCCGCCGCCCGCACTCAGTTTGCGCGCGCTTGATCGGCCAGTTGCTTGAGCAACGCGCGCAAAGGGCCAGGTCCGGTAACCCGCTGCGGGAAAGGCAACCGCAGCGCCGTTCGTCCTTTCTGTAATTCGAGGCCTTCAGGATCAATTCCGACGCAGCGCCAATCGCCATCCGACGCGCCAAGCAGTCTGGTGGCATAAAGCCGGCAAGCGTCGGCATGATCAGCATTCATGTGCGCGATCGCGTCAACCTCCGACTCGACGAGCGCCCCCGCATCGGAAATATCAGTCCGCACATCCTGCGGCTTGAGGTCCACAATACGACCGAAACCGGCGACGAGATGCGCGCGAGCGATGTCCATCCGATAGAACCCGAAGTCCGCAAAGTTCGCGAACATTTCGGCCTCCGGGTGGCGTCGTAGATAAGCCGGCCCTGACAATCGATCAGAATCTTTCGCGCATGTTCCCATCAGCATGACGCGCGCGCCTTCAAGTGGATCGCCCTCCTTGCGCTCATCGAGCATCAGCGACACGCGCGCGTCAGCCAGAAGGTTTTTGGTGTGCAATGCGAGTTTCGACAGCAAGAGCAGTGGGGCACCGTCGACCGCCGTCGCAACGTTCACCAGCGAGCAATAGGGATCGCCTGAGCCGGCAACCAGGGTCGCAAGGGCCCCCGATCGGCCTTCGCGCAGCAGTTTCTTTGCCGCCAGTCGGGGATCAAAGCCATCGTTCGGTTTCATCGCTTTGGCTGCTCACGTTTTGACGATACGGTCCTGAAGCCGCTGCGATTTCGGCCCGCGGGGTTGAAATCGCTACCGAATCACATAGTTGTTGCAAAGAGGCCACATTTCAGACCCCGTTTATGGGGTTCAAAACTCGCGGGACGTCACGGAAGAGGGGCTCCATGCCGACAATCGCTCTCGTCGATGATGACCGCAATATCCTGACCTCGGTCTCGATGGCCCTTGAAGCAGAGGGTTACCGCATCATGACGTATACCGACGGTGCTTCGGCGCTGGACGGTTTCAAGACTTCGCCGCCGGATCTGGCGATCCTCGATATCAAAATGCCGCGTATGGATGGCATGGAGACATTGAGACGGCTGCGCCAAAAGACCGACATTCCCGTGATCTTCCTCACCTCCAAGGATGAAGAGATCGATGAACTGTTCGGCCTCAAGATGGGCGCCGACGACTTCATCCGCAAACCGTTCTCGCAGCGGCTCCTGGTCGAACGCGTGAAGGCTGTGCTGCGCCGCTCCAGCCCGAAAGACGGCACACCGCCGAAGGAAATTGATTCCGCCAAGGTGCTGGAGCGCGGCCTGCTCCGCATGGACCCCGAGCGCCACACTTGCACGTGGAAGGGTGAGCCGGTCACGCTCACGGTCACCGAGTTTCTCATCCTTCAGGCCCTCGCAACCCGCCCTGGGGTGGTTAAGAGCCGCAACGCCCTGATGGATGCCGCCTATGACGACCAGGTTTATGTCGACGACCGGACGATCGACAGCCACATCAAGCGTCTGCGCAAGAAATTCAAGGTCGTTGACGACGATTTCGAGATGATCGAGACGCTCTATGGCGTCGGATATCGCTTTAAGGAATAACGTATTCTTTGTGTCGCGGCCGACTGGGCGGCCTGACGGAGCGTCCCGGCTTGCGGTAAAATCCCGGGTCTATTGAGACCCACGGTCAACCCGGCTGGATTGAACGACGTGCTCGATCGAACCGCGGAACTTGTCGCGCAGAACGCCGAAGCCGAACGGCCCGGCGCGGAAAGCGCTCGTCCACCGCCCAGGCAAGACGGTGCTGTACGGCGCGTGACACGCTCGATTTGGCATTTCTTCGTCTCGCAAAGTTTTTCCAGTCTCACCAGGCGCATCGTTTTCCTCAATCTTGCCGGACTGGTCGCACTGGTCACCGGCGTGCTCTACCTCTCGCAATTCCGCGCGGGATTGATCGACGCGCGCGTACAAAGTCTGCTGACGCAGAGCGAAATCATTGCCGGCGCGATTGCGGCATCCGCCACCGTCGAAACCGATTCCATTACGATCGATCCTGAACGTCTGCTGGAACTGCAGGCCGGCGAAAGCTATGGCCCGGCGGATGACTCGCTCTCCGGTATCGAGTTTCCGATCAATCCGGAGCGCGTTGCACCGCTTCTGCGCCGTCTCGTTTCGCCGACGAAGACGCGCGCGCGCATCTACGATCGCGATGGCGTGCTTATTCTTGACAGCCGCAATCTCTACGGCCGCGGCGACGTGCTGCGCTTCGACCTTCCACCCCCGAGCGCGGACAAGCCTGGCCTGATGGAGCGGGCATTCATTGCCCTGCGACGCTGGTTCGGCCGCGGCGACCTTCCGCTCTACAACGAGCTGGGTCCGGAGAACGGCAAGGGCTACCAGGAAGTCTCGCAGGCACTCAATGGCGCTCACGCGAGCATGGTGCGGGTCAACGACCGCGGCGAAGTGATCGTTTCGGTTGCGGTACCGGTGCAACGCTTCCGCGCTGTGCGCGGCGCACTCATGCTGTCGACGCAAGGCGCCGACATCGACGATATGGTCGAAGCGGAGCGCCTCGCCATCGTCAAGGTGTTCTTCGTGGCGGCGGGCGTCATGGTCGTGCTCTCCATGCTCCTCGCCGGCACGATCGCCGGGCCTGTCCGACGGCTCGCCGACGGCGCCGAACGCGTCCGCCGGCGTATTCGTACGCGCGTGGAGATTCCGGATTTTACACGACGGCGCGACGAAATCGGGGACTTGTCCGGTGCGCTGCGCGATATGACGAACGCGCTCTATACCCGCATCGAGGCAATCGAAAGCTTTGCAGCCGATGTCGCGCACGAACTTCGTAACCCCCTCACCTCGCTGCGCTCTGCGGTGGAGACCCTGCCGCTCGCCAAGTCGGAGCAAAGCCGTCAGCGCTTGCTTGCTGTGATTGAGCATGACGTCAGGCGGCTCGACCGCCTGATCTCGGATATCTCGGACGCCAGTCGGCTGGATGCAGAATTGCAGCGGCAGGAAGCCGCGCCGGTCGACCTCGCCAAACTGCTCGACGCCCTGGTCAAGGCCGCCAACGAAATCCGTACGAACGACGTCAACGTAACTCTGAGTTTCGAAGGCGGCCCGCTGTCAAATTTCAAGGTCCCGGGGCACGACTCCCGGCTTGGCCAGGTCGTCAGCAATCTCGTCGACAATGCGCGCTCGTTCTCGCCGCCTGGAGGCACAGTGCGCATTACCTGCCGCCGCCTTAGGAGCGAGGTGGAGATTGTGGTCGACGATGACGGGCCGGGCATCCAGCCAGAAGCGCTCGATAAGATCTTCGAGCGCTTCTACACCGACCGGCCGGAACAAGGCTTCGGGCAAAACTCCGGTTTGGGTCTGTCGATCTCCAAGCAGATCATGGAGGCCCACGGCGGGACCATCCGGGTGGAGAATCGCGCCAGCGTCGCGGGCGGCGGCGAAGTCCCCCGCGTGCTCGGTGCCCGCTTCGTGGTGCGGCTGCCGGCAACGTAATGGCGGCCGCCAAACCGACGATCCATGCTTCCGCCGTGCTCGTCGGCGCCAAGGCGGCACTGATCCGCGGTCCGTCCGGTTCCGGTAAATCGCGCCTTGCTTGGAGCCTCGTGACGGCGGCCACGGAGGGCCTGTTACGCTTCGCGAGGCTGGTGTCCGACGACCGCACACACCTCGAAAGCCATTCGGGACGGCTGCTCGCGCGTCCAGCGCAAGCGCTGGAAGGCATGGTCGAGATCCACGGCCTGGGCATCCGGCGGATCGAATTCGAGCCGGTCGCCGTCGTAGGACTGGTCGTCGATCTCGCGGCCGCAGACGCCGCCCGGAACCCCACGGAAAGCGCCGACAGCATTACAATCGACGGAATCACCCTTCCGCGTCTTGGGGTTGCAGCGGAAACGGCGCCGTTGCCCCTGGTCTTGGCGGCCTTGCATATCCCCCCAGCGGGTCATTGACCCACGTCTAGCAGTTGGCTACCCCGGCACATTCGATTTGATCGAGGAAAATTAACCATACCCGGCCTAGGATCGCGGCCGCCGAAAAAAGCACACACCGAGCCGCCCTTTGGCCCCATCTTTCCGCAGTGCAGCAGAACGCTTATATAGCGGTGGAAGCCCTTGCAATGGGCCTTCAGATGGGCGTGAATGTGCGCCCTTTCGTGCGGTGCAGCGTAGCGCCGGCGAGGAGTTAGGGATGATCGGCCTCGTACTTGTAACCCACGGGCGACTCGCAATCGAGTTCCGCTCAGCGCTGGAGCATGTGGTAGGGCCCCAGCGTCAGATCGAGGCAATCACGATCGGCCCCGACGACGACGTTGAGCAATGCCGAAAAAACATCCTCGATGCTGTCAAGCGCGTGGATAGCGGCGAAGGGGTTGCTATCCTCACCGACATGTTTGGCGGGACGCCTTCCAACCTTGCCATCTCGGTTATGAGCCAACCCAAGGTCGAAGTTCTCGCCGGTATCAATTTACCAATGCTGATCAAGCTCGCCAAAATCCGCGAGATTTGCCCGCTGCAAGATGCGGTTGCCGCCGCGCAGGAGGCTGGACGCAAGTACTGCACAATTGCCAGCCGGGTTCTCAACGGTAAATGAGCGGCCGCGCGTCAGCGGACGACACCCCCGTCGTGCGCGAGGTTGCGATCGTCAACAAGAAGGGTTTGCACGCCCGCGCCTCGGCGAAATTCGTGCAGACTGCGGAACAATTTGACGCCGCCATCACCGTCACCCGCGGTCACGAGACTGTCGGCGGCACCTCAATCATGGGGCTCATGATGCTGGCCGCTGGCCCGGGCATCACCATCACCATCAAGGCCATTGGCAAGGACGCTACCGTAGCGGTCGAGACGCTATGCAAACTGGTGGCCGGTGGCTTCGGCGAAGAAGACTAGCGGCGTCGGCGCGCACTGGCCGCCCGCAACAACGGCCGGAAACGCCAAAAACGGACGTTTCCGGTCGCTCTAAACTACATAAAGAATTCTTTATATATGCATTGCGGCGCCGGCAGCGGGCTGTTATAGGCACGCCCAGCCAAGCAACCCCCACTGATCAAGGACCGCCATGACTGCCGCCCAGCCGAAAGCCAAAGTCGGCGACTACGTCGTCAAGGACATCTCGCTCGCCGAATTCGGCCGCAAGGAAATCTCGCTCGCCGAAACCGAAATGCCCGGCCTGATGGCGACCCGCGAGGAATTCGGCCCCAAGAAGCCGCTCAAGGGCGCTCGCATCGCGGGGTCGCTGCACATGACCATCCAGACCGCGGTACTGATCGAGACGCTCGTGGCGCTCGGTGCCGACGTGCGCTGGGTTTCCTGCAACATTTATTCGACTCAGGATCACGCCGCGGCGGCGATCGCCGCCGCTGGCATTCCCGTGTTTGCGATCAAGGGCGAGAGCCTGAAGGACTACTGGGACTACACCGCCAAGTTGTTCGAATGGCACGGCGGCGGCACACCCAACATGATCCTCGACGATGGCGGCGACGCCACGATGTTCGTGCATCAAGGTCTGCGTGCCGAGCACGGCGACACGACGTTCCTCGATCAGCACAACAGTGAAGAGGAAGAGGTCTTCTTCGCGCTGATCAAGCGTATGTTGAAGGAAAAGCCGAAAGGCTGGTTCGCTGAGGTCGCCAGGAACATCAAGGGCGTCTCCGAGGAAACCACGACCGGCGTGCACCGGCTCTATGACATGGAAAAGGTCGGCAAGCTGCTGTTCCCGGCGATCAACGTCAATGACAGCGTCACCAAGTCGAAATTCGACAACCTCTATGGCTGCCGTGAATCGCTGGTCGACGGCATCCGCCGTGGCACCGACGTGATGATGTCGGGCAAGGTGGCGATGGTCGCGGGCTTTGGCGATGTCGGCAAGGGCTCGGCGGCGTCGCTGCGCCAGGCCGGCTGCCGCGTGATGGTGTCCGAAGTCGATCCGATCTGCGCGCTGCAGGCCGCGATGGAAGGCTACGAAGTGATCACTATGGAAGACGCCGCCCCGCGTGCCGACATCTTCGTCACCGCCACCGGCAACAAGGACATCATCACGATCGAGCATATGCGCGCGATGAAGGATCGCGCCATCGTCTGCAACATCGGCCACTTCGACAACGAGATCCAGATCTCGCATCTGAAGAACCTGAAGTGGACCAACATCAAGCCGCAGGTCGACGAGATCGAGTTTCCAGACAAGCACCGCATCATCCTGTTGTCGGAAGGCCGGCTGGTGAATCTCGGCAATGCGATGGGACATCCAAGCTTCGTGATGTCGGCGTCGTTCACCAACCAGACGCTGGCGCAGATCGAATTATTCGCCAACCAGGGCAAGTACCAGAAGAAGGTCTATGTGTTGCCGAAGACACTCGACGAAAAGGTTGCGCGGCTGCATCTTGCCAAGATCGGAGTGAAGCTGACCGAACTGCGTCCGGATCAGGCCAACTATATTGGCGTGCCGAAGGACGGCCCGTTCAAGAGCGATCATTACCGCTACTAATGTTCATGCCACTGAGCATCGACATGCCCGGCCATGTGCCGGGCATGTGCGCTTTTGGGCCACTTTCAGCGGGTTAACCAGCGTGTCGCGCTTGAAGGACCTCACCCCCGGTGTTATCTCGCCCGCCATGACGACGTCCCCAATCCCGAATATCCGCAATTTCTCCATCGTCGCCCATATCGACCACGGAAAATCGACGCTTGCCGACCGGCTGATCCAGCTCACCGGCGGGCTGGAGGAGCGCGAAATGAAGGAGCAAGTGCTCGATTCCATGGACATCGAGCGCGAGCGGGGCATTACCATCAAGGCGCAGACCGTACGGCTCAACTACAAGGCACGCGACGGCAAGAACTATGTCCTCAACCTGATCGACACGCCCGGACACGTCGACTTCGCCTACGAGGTCAACCGTTCGCTCGCCGCCTGCGAGGGTTCGTTGCTGGTGGTAGATGCCAGCCAGGGAGTCGAAGCGCAGACATTGGCGAACGTTTACCAGGCGATCGACAACGGTCACGAGATCGTGCCGGTGCTCAACAAGGTTGACTTGCCCGCCGCCGAACCTGCCAAGGTCAAGCAACAGATCGAGGACGTCATTGGGCTCGACGCCAGCAACGCCATCGAGATTTCCGCAAAAACCGGCCTGAACGTCCCGGAAGTTTTGGAAGCGATCGTCACTCGCCTGCCGCCGCCGAAGGGTGACCGCGGCGCACCGCTCAAGGCCCTGCTGGTGGACAGCTGGTACGACGTCTACCTCGGCGTGGTGGTACTGGTGCGCGTTGTCGACGGCGTGCTCAGGAAGGGCCAGCGCATCCGCATGATCGGCATCGATGCCGCGTATGAGGTTGACCGCGTCGGCGTGTTCACGCCAAAGCTCGCGCAAGTCGACGAACTCGGCCCCGGCGAGATCGGCATGCTCACCGCCTCGATCAAAGAGGTGGCGGACACGCGCGTCGGCGACACCATTACCGACGAGCGCAATCCGGTGGATGAGCCTCTGCCCGGCTTCCGCCCTGCAATCCCGGTCGTGTTCTGCGGCCTGTTCCCGGTCGATGCCGCGCAGTTCGAGGATTTGCGCGCGGCCATGGGCCGGCTGCGGCTCAATGATGCAAGCTTCACCTACGAAATGGAGACTTCGGCCGCGCTTGGCTTCGGCTTCCGTTGCGGCTTCCTCGGCCTGCTGCACCTGGAGATTATCCAGGAGCGCCTGTCGCGTGAATTCAACCTCGATCTGATCGCAACGGCGCCTTCGGTCATTTACAAAATCAAGCTCACCACCGGCACGGAACTCGAGATCCACAATCCCGTCGACATGCCGGAGCCGAACCACATCGAAGAGATGCAGGAACCGTGGATCGAGGCGACCATCCTGACGCCTGACGAATATCTCGGTTCGGTACTCAAGCTTTGCCAGGACCGCCGTGGTGAGCAAAAGGAGCTCACCTACGTGGGCAACCGAGCTATGGTCAAATACGATCTGCCGCTCAACGAAGTGGTGTTCGATTTCTACGACCGCCTGAAGTCGGTTTCGCGCGGCTACGCGTCATTCGACTACCACCTCACTGATTACAAGCCGGCTGATCTGGTAAAATTGCAGATGCTGGTCAACGGCGAGCCCGTCGACGCGCTCGCCATGCTCGTACACCGCACCCGCGCTGAATCACGTGGCCGCGCCATGGCGGAGAAGCTCAAGGAGCTGATCCCGCCGCATATGTTCCAGGTACCGATTCAGGCCGCAATTGGCGGCAAGATCATTGCCCGCGAAACCGTGCGTGCGTTCCGCAAGGATGTCACTGCGAAATGCTACGGCGGCGACGCGACCCGCAAGCGGAAACTTCTGGACAAGCAGAAGGAAGGCAAAAAACGCATGCGGCAATTCGGCAAGGTCGATATTCCGCAGGAAGCGTTCATCGCGGCACTGAAGGTCGACGTCTAGCGCGGTAACTGCATCCGACTTCCGGGCCGTATTTTTGTCTCAGGTGTGCTAGACTCCTGACGGGCGAAGACGGAACCGCTAGATCGGAGACGCAATGTTCGCGCGAATCGTGACCCCGATTGTTTTGTCGCTTGCAGTTGCCGCCGGTACCTTTGGCTCCGCCAATGCTCAGACACCCGCAGCAGCGGCGCCCGCACCCCTGCCGCCGCAAAAGCCGGCGATGACGGAGCAGGAAAAAGAAAAAAAGCTTCCGGCAAAGCAGCTTTTCGGCGCAAAGCAATTGCCGTCACTGGGGAAGGCAGTGGCAATTGGCTACTATCCGCGCGGCTGTCTCTCCGGTGCCGTCGAATTCCCGGCCAACGGGCCGACCTGGCAGGTCATGCGTCTTTCGCGTAACCGCTATTGGGGACATCCCAGCCTGATCAATTTCCTGGAGAAATTCGCACCGCTCGCCACCAAGGCGACCGGCTGGAATGGCATCCTGGTCGGCGACCTGTCGCAGCCCCGTGGCGGGCCATCGCCCTCCGATCACGCCAGTCACCAGATCGGGCTTGATGTCGACATCTGGTTCATGCCGATGCCGGATCATGAGTTGACCAAAGAAGAGCGAGACAAGATTTCGGCCATCAATCTCGTCTCCGACGACTGGAAGCATCTCAATCCGAAGACCTGGACACCGCAGCACGTCGCTTTCATCAAGACCGCCGCCCAACAGCCCAACGTCGAGCGCGTGCTGGTGAACGCCGCGATCAAGAAGGAATTGTGCCGGGTCGAAGACAAGTCGCGCGATCTCCCCTGGATGGCAAAGGTGAGGCCCTGGTACGGCCATCACGACCACATCCATGTGCGACTTCGCTGCCCGGCCGATTCGCCGAACTGCCGCGCGCAACCGCCGGTTGCGGGCGATGACGGCTGCAGCGCCAAGGAACTCAATCGCTGGTTCTCCGACAAGGTCCTTCGCCCGCAGATCGCCAAGCCGGCACCACCGTCTAAACCGCCGAAGCCGGTGATGCTCTCCGACTTGCCGCCCGCCTGCAAAACCGTCCTCGAAGCGCCGGACAAGAGCTCCAGCCTGGCCAACGACAAGCGTTGACTGTCCGGGCGAACGCCAAACGCCGATGCCCAAGAACACGACAACAAAGCCCGATGATCTGCAGGTTCTTGCCGCACTCGAGCGCAAGATCCTTTGGCTCGCGAGCTGGATGATTCACAACGCCAACCACCTGCGCGAGAACTCGGACGGTTTGAAGGTTGGCGGTCATCAGGCTTCGAGCGCGTCGCTCGCGACAATCATGACCGCCCTCTATCTGGACGTCCTGCGGCCTCAGGATCGGGTCGCGGTGAAGCCGCACGCGAGCCCGATCTTTCACGCCATCCAGTATCTGCTCGGCAAACAGACGCGCGAGCGGCTGGAAGCCTTCCGCGGCTATAAGGGCGCACAGAGCTATCCCTCGCGAACCAAGGACGCGGATGACGTCGATTTCTCTACCGGCTCCGTCGGCCTGGGCGTCGCACAGACTCTGTTTTCATCGCTCACGCAGGATTACGTCCGCGCGCATGGTTGGGGCCTCGACCGGCCGGAAGGCCGCATGGTCGCGCTCGTCGGCGATGCCGAACTCGACGAAGGCAATATTTTCGAGGCGCTGCTGGAAGGGTGGAAACAGGGTCTGCGCAATTGTTGGTGGATCATCGACTACAACCGTCAAAGCCTCGATGCGGTCGTGCGCGAAGGCCTTTGGGCCCGCTACGAACAGCTTTTCCAGAACTTCGGCTGGAACGTTGTCATTCTGAAATATGGCTCGCTTCAGCAGGCGGCTTTCAACGAGCCGGGCGGAGAGACGCTGCGCCGCTGGATCGACAATTGCCCGAACCAGCTTTATTCGGCCCTGGTGTTCGCTGGTGGCGCGGCCTGGCGCAAGCGACTGAATGACGAAATCGGCGACCAGGGCGACGTCAGCAGACTGATCGAAAGGCGGAGTGACGATCAGCTCGCGGCGCTGATGAACAATCTTGGCGGGCACGACCTGCCGTCCGTGCTCGATGCATTCCACAACGCTGATCCCGAAAAGCCGACCTGCTTCATCTGCTATACGGTAAAGGGCTTCGGGCTGCCCTTCGCCGGACACAAGGACAACCACGCCGGCCTGATGACGCCTCAGCAGATGGAGACGTTTCGCCAGGCCATGGGGGTGCGGCCGGGGCACGAATGGGACAAATTCGAAGGCCTGTCACTCGCGACCGATCAACTACAGTCATTCCTTGATCGCGTACCGTTTTCCTCCGGCGGTGCACGCCGTCTTGGCGCCCCCGCGCTCGACGTGCCGGACAGCCTGCCGGTCACGATCCAGCCGGTCATGTCCACGCAAACAGGCTTCGGCGCGATCCTCAATGAGATCGGCAGAGAGGACAGCAGTTTCGCCCGTCACATCGTCACCACATCACCCGATGTGACTGTCTCCACCAATCTGGGACCCTGGGTGAACCGGCGCGGATTGTTCGCGCGGCAGGCGATGGCCGACACGTTCAAGAGCGAGCACATTCCCTCGACGTTCAATTGGGAGTTTTCGCCCAAGGGTCAGCATATCGAGCTCGGCATCGCCGAGATGAACCTGTTCACTTTGCTGTCGGCGCTGGGCCTGTCCCACACCATCAACGGCGAGCGCCTGCTGCCGATTGGCACCTTGTACGATCCCTTCATTGCGCGTGGCCTCGATGCGCTCAATTACGCTTGTTATCAGGACGCACGCTTCATGTTGGTGGCGACACCCTCCGGCATCACGCTGGCGGGCGAAGGGGGCGCGCATCAATCGATCGCAGAGCCGCTGATCGGGTTGGCCCAGGACGGCCTCGCCTGCTTCGAGCCGGCCTACGTGGACGAGCTCGCGGCCATCATGAGGTGGGCCTTCTCCTACATGCAGAAGGACGGCGACGCGGCGCCGTCTGAACAAAACTGGCTGCGCGACGAGACAGGCGGATCGGTTTATCTGCGCTTATCGACGCGGCCGATTGAACAAATCCAGCGCAAAATGACGCCGGAGCTGCGCCAACAGATCGTCGATGGCGCCTATTGGCATCGCAAACCGGGGCCTAATTGCCAGGTGGTTGTCGCCTACACCGGCGCGGTGGCGCCCGAGGCAATCGAGGCCGTCGGCCTGATGGCGGAGGACCGCCGCGACGTCGGCTTGCTCGCGATCACTTCCGCCGACCGGCTCAACGCCGGCTGGACCGCTGCCCAACGAGTGCGTGAGCGCGGTCTTGTGCACGCACGCTCGCACATCGAGCGGCTGCTTGGCGACGTGCCGGCGTATTGCGGGATCGTCACCGTGCTCGACGGCCACCCGGCGACACTTGCATGGCTTGGCGCCGTTGCCGGCCATCGCGTACGCCCTCTTGGCGTCGAGCACTTCGGCCAGACCGGATCGCTCGCCGAGCTCTACCGGCATTACGGCATCGATGCCAATGCCATCGTCGCGGCGGCTCAGGCCGTCGCGCCCGGCCGCCCGATCCGCCATCTCAAGGCATTGCCCTGATCTGCGCTACATCCCGAACAGCAGCGCCGTGATTCCAAAGATGATGACCCAGACGATGATCGCGCAGACGATAACGGCGATCGTGTAGACCACTGCCTTGTCTGCCGGGGGTCTCATGAGGGCGACGATGCCGCTGTACAGCAGGTAAAGGCTGTACAGGCCAAGGATGCCCAGAAAGGCCAGCGCCGGAATGAGGTTGAACACGCCCGCGAGCCAGGCAGCCGTCGGCGCATAGGCCGACACCCTCATCGCGTTGCCGAAATTCTTCCGCGCGCCAAACGTACCGGCAAGAAAATCGATGATGTAGGCGACGACAAACACCCCGACCAAAGAGAGAACATAGACAACAATCGCTCGTACAATGCCGAGGCCAAGACCGAGGCGAAACCCGCCAGCGCCGATAATCGACGTCCCGATGAACGTGCAAACCGCCGGAATGGCAGCGACAATGGCCACATAATTCGAAAGCAGATAACCGGCATCGCCTGGCTCACCCTCGATCGCCGGCCATTCCGATTTTGGTTGCAGCAGGATCCCCTTGATTCGCTCCACGAGATTCATGACACCCCTCCATTGATCCGCGATTCAATTATAGACCCTTTTGATCCTCCAAAATCATCGCCGAACCCTTTTCCGCTATCATCATGGTCGGCGAATTGGTGTTGCCGGACGTGATCGACGGCATCACGGAGGCGTCCACCACGCGCAAGCGGTCGATGCCGATCACCCGCAGGCGGGCGTCCACGACCGCGCGGGCATCGTCGTCGCGGCCCATGCGCGCGGTGCCGACGGGATGGAATATCGTCGTACCGATGTCCCCGGCGGCTTTGACCAGGCCGGCCTCGTCGTCATCGTGCGCGGATGCTCCTGGCAGGTACTCAACCGGAGAATATTTTCGCAGCGCCGGCTGCGCCACAATCCTGCGCGTGACACGGATCGAATCGCCAGCAACGCGCCGATCCTCCGGGGTCGCCAGATAATTCGGACTGATGGCCGGCGCCTGCGAAGGGTCCCTCGACTTGAGCGTCAGGGTCCCCCGACTGGTGGGCCGTACATTGGTAACGCTTGCCGTGAAGGCCGGAAACGGATGCAGCGGCTCCCCGAACTTGTCCAGCGAGAGCGGCTGCACATGATACTGGATATTCGCTGTTGCCTGCGATGGGTCAGACCTTGTGAAAGCACCAAGCTGCGACGGCGCCATCGTCATCGGTCCCCGTCGGCGCAGCGCATAATTGATACCCATGCCCAGCCGGTTGAACAGTTTCGCGTATGTCTCGTTCAGGGTCTTCACACCGGAAACCTTGAAGATCATCCGCAGCTGCAAATGATCGTGCAGGTTGGCGCCTACCCCCGGCTTGTCGAGCGCGACCGGGACGCCGAATTTCGACAGCTCCGCAGCCGGGCCTATGCCGGAAAGCATCATGATGTGTGGCGAGCCGATCGCGCCGGCAGCAAGGATCACCTCGCCACCGCACCGCGCGCTGCGCAATTCGCCGTTTTGCCGCCAGCGCACGCCGGTCGCGCGCTTGCCATTCAATTCCAATCCCTCAACCAGACAGCCGGTTTCGAGCTGGAGGTTTTTACGGTGCAGCACCGGCTTGAGAAATCCTCGCGCCGCCGACCATCGGCGGCCCCGCTTCTGGTTGACGTGAAAATAACAGATGCCCTCATTGTCGCCGGTGTTGAAATCCTCGACGGTCGGGATGCCATATTGGTTTGCCGCCGCGCGGAAGGCGTCAAGAATTTCCCAGGTCAGACGCGGGTATTCGACACGCCACTCGCCGCCGGCCGCGTGGTGCTCGCTTTTAAGGAAATGATCGACATGCTTGCGAAAGTAAGGCCGTACATCGTCCCACGACCAGCCGGGTAAGCCGAGCTGGCGCCAATGATCGTAGTCGCCGGACTGACCGAGCATGTAGATCATGCCGTTGATCGCGGAAGACCCGCCGACCACCTTGCCGCGCGGATAGTTCAGGCTCCGCCCATTGAGGCCCGGTTCGGGCTCCGTCTTGAGCAGCCAGTCAGCGCGTGAATTGCCGATGGCGAAAAGATAGCCAACCGGAACGTGAAACCAGATCCAGTTGTCTTTGTCCCCGGCCTCAAGCAGCAACACGCGGTTCCCAGGATCGGCCGAAAGGCGATTGGCCAGGACACAGCCCGCCGAGCCCGCACCCACGATGATGTAGTCGAACTCGCCTTCGATGGGTGTCGCCTGTGGCATTTCCTTCCCTCGCTGCAGCCAGACTTTACCGCGGTCGCTAGGACTTGCTAGGGTGACGGCATTGCAGCGCACTGCGCGTGCGCCGCGCATGCCGGAACGGCGGTTCCGATCAATAGCTCTCGCTACAAAGCCGTGCCCGTTGGGCACCGCAGGAGAACCGCCATGTCTTTACGGCTTTTCGGTCTGCTCGCCTTTTTGGTCGCACTCAGCGGCGCCCCGCAACCGCTGATCGCACAAGAGCAGATCACCGTGTTTGCCGCGGCGTCCCTGAGGAATGCGCTTGACGACGCCAACACCGCCTTCACCAAGGCCACCGGCATCAAGGTGGTGTCAAGTTACGAGGCGAGCTCAGCGCTCGCCAGGCAGATCGAACAAGGCGCCCCCGCCGATGTTTTCATTTCCGCTGACCTGCGCTGGATGGACTATGTGGCCGAACGCAAGTTGATCAATCCGAATACGCGCGTGAACCTTCTCGGCAACAAACTCGTGCTGATAGCGCCGGTCGATTCCAAGCTTGGCAATGTGACCATCGGTCAAGGCTTCGATATCGCCAAACTCGCGGGCGATGGCCGCATCGCGGTCGCCGACGTGAAAGCCGTTCCCGCCGGGCTTTATGCCAAGGCGGCGCTGGAGAAACTCGGCGCATGGGCGGCGGCCGAACCGAAACTCGCGCAAGCTGAAAACGTCCGGGCAACTCTCGCGTTCGTTGCACGAGGCGAGACGCCGCTTGGGATTGTCTATGAGACTGACGCCAAGATCGAGCCAAAGGTCAAGACTATCGCCACCTTTCCCGATGACTCCTATCCGCCGGTCACCTATCCAGTGGCCGCGACAGCCGACACCAAGAAGCCAGGTGTCGGACAGTATTTCAGTTTTCTACGCTCGCCAGCCGCCAAGGCGATCTTCGAAAAATATGGCTTTAGTTATTTGATCAAGCCGGTGTCGTAGGCAGAATCGAGACGCGTGTTCGAGCTGTCGCCCCAGGACTGGACTGCGGTCCAACTGTCGCTCCGAGTCGCGGCTGTGTCGACTGTGGTGGCCCTGCCGTTTGGCATCGCGATTGCGACGTTGCTGGCGCGTAAGGAGTTCTGGGGCAAAGCTTTGCTCGACGCCATGGTTCTTCTGCCGCTTGTGCTGCCGCCCGTGGTGACCGGCTATCTGCTGCTCATCACCTTCGGCCGCCGCGCTCCGGTCGGCGCCTTTCTGGCGGACCATTTTGGTATCGTATTTTCATTCCGCTGGACCGGCGCGGCACTGGCCTGCGGCATAATGGCCTTTCCATTGATGGTCCGGGCGATCCGACTGTCGATCGAGGCGATCGATACGCGTCTGGAGGATGCGGCTGCAACGCTCGGCGCCAATCGAATCTGGCGCTTTGCCACTGTCACTCTGCCGCTCGCCCTCCCCGGCATTATTGCGGGTGCAATATTGTCGTTTACCCGCGCACTCGGCGAATTCGGAGCAACCATCACGTTCGTCTCCAACATCCCCGGTGAAACGCAGACCATTTCGGCCGCGATCTACACATTGACCCAGGTGCCGAACGGCGATGCCGACGCTCTCAAGCTGGTCATCGTTTCCGTGATCATCTCGCTTGCCGCCCTGATCGCTGCGGAATGGCTGGCACGGCGCGCGACCGCGCGCATCCACGGGGCTTAACCATGCTCGTCGTCGAAACCGCAAAGCAGCTCGGCGCGTTCGCGGTGAACGTCTCATTCATCAGCGAAAGTGGCGCCACCGCCCTGTTCGGGCAGTCCGGCGCCGGCAAGACCAGCGTCATCAATATGATCGCCGGGTTGCTGACGCCTGACCGCGGTCGCATTGTGCTCGACGATGATGTTCTTTTTGACAGCAAAGCGCGCGTCGACGTGCCGCCCTCGCGGCGGCGCATAGGCTATGTGTTTCAGGAAGGCCGGCTGTTTCCGCATTTCTCGGTGCAGCGAAATCTCGATTACGGCCGCTGGATGAGCGGCCACGCGTCTGATCCGACGGCATTTCGTCACGCGGTCGAACTGCTCGACATCGGCCATTTACTCGATCGACGGCCCGGCAAACTTTCCGGCGGCGAGCGTCAGCGCGTCGCGGTCGGCCGGGCTCTGCTGATGCGCCCGCGGCTGCTGTTGCTGGATGAACCGCTGGCCTCGCTCGATGCCGCTCGCAAACACGAGATTCTGCCATACCTCGAACGCCTGCGCGACGAAGCGCACGTACCGCTCATATATGTCAGCCACGACGCCGCCGAGGTCAGGCGAATCGCAACCCGCGTCGTGCGGCTTGAGGCTGGAGTGGTTACGGAAACCGGCGGCGTCGAACTGCTCGACGCAACGCATGCCGATATGCTTGCCTAGGGCATGTTTCCCCCGGAGCGAATCGTCTGCCTGACCGAGGAAACCGTCGAGACATTGTATCTCCTCGGCGAAGACCATCGCATCGTCGGCGTCTCCGGCTATGCCGTGCGGCCGCCGCAGGTACGGCGCGAAAAGCCGCGCGTTTCGGCTTTCATTTCGGCCGACGTGCCAAAAATCATCGCCCTCAAGCCGGATCTGGTGCTGACCTTTTCCGACTTGCAGGCCGACATCGTCGCCGAGCTGATTCGCAAAAACGTCGCGGTGCACGCATTCAATCAGCGCGACGTTGGCGGTATCTTCGACATGATCCGCACGCTCGGTGCGCTGGTCGGCGCGTCTGACAGAGCCGACGCGCTGGCAAATTCGCTGGCCGCGCGCGTCGATGCCGTGCACGAGCACGCACTGCGGTTGCCTCGCCGGCCGCGCGTTTATTTCGAGGAATGGGATGAGCCGATGATTTCCGGCATTGCCTGGGTCTCGGAGTTGATCGAAGCCGCCGGCGGCGTCGAGGTATTTCCGCAGCTGGCTGCGCGCAAGAA
>DASXLC010000002.1:0-3088 GCA_036496445.1 Pseudolabrys sp.
CGGGTGCGGCGCGATCTGGTGCGCGGCCTCAAACAGCCGGACCACGGTCGCCGCGGCCTCACCGCGCCGCAGGTGTTGCGCGCACTGGTTCTGATGCGGGTGAAGAACTGGGATTATCGCGAGCTGCGCGAACGCATCGCCGATGGAATAACGCTGCGAGCGTTCACCAATTTCTACTGCGAGGAAGTGCCCAAGCATGACGCCTTCAACCGCAGCTTCAACCGGCTGACGCCAGCGACGCTCAAGGCCATCAATGAACTCGTCGTCGAAGCCGCCGTGAAGCTGGGCCTTGAGGACGGCAGGAAACTGCGGGTCGACACCACGGTGGTGGAGACCGACATTCATCATCCGACCGACAACACCTTGCTGTGGGACGTGGTGCGCGTGCTCACGCGGCTCCTCGGCCGGCTTGCGGAGGCGCTGGAACTGCCACGCATCTCGGGTTTTCGCAATCGTTCGCGTGCTGCGCATCGGCGCATGTATGAGATTCAACGCATGACGACGCGGCAGCGTCAGGGCGCCGGATCGCAACAGACCGCGGCCTACCGGGCGCTGATCGAGATTGCCGAGGAGGTGGTGGCGAGCGCCAGGAAGGCGCTTGACGATACTGCCGCGATGCGCGGCAAGGACCCACTCACCCCACTCACCGCCCTGAACATCAAAGCCCTGCGCGAGGAGATCGCGCACCATTGCGATGTCGGCACACGGGTGATCGGCCAGGCGCGCCGGCGCGTGCTCGATGGCGAACAGGTGCCCACATCTGAGAAGATCTATTCGATCTTCGAGCCGCATACCGATCTCATCAAGCGTGGCAAAGTGCGCACGCCCGTCGAATTTGGCCACAAAGTGTTTCTCGCGGAAAGCGCCAGGGGCTTGATCACTCAGTATGAGACGCTCAAGGGCAACCCGGTGGACGAAGTCCATGTGGCGCCCTCGATCAGGCGTCACCGCCGCGTCTTCCGCCGGGCCCCAGCCCTCTATGGCGCCGATCGCGGCTTTTTCAGCGAGAGCAACATCGCTGTCTGCGCGCGCGGCGGCGTCGCCATGGCCTCGATCCCGCAGCGCGGCGGCCGGAAAACGCCGCAACGCCAAGCTTACGAACGATCGCCCGCATTCAAACAAGGCCAGCGCTTTCGTGCCGGCATCGAGGGGCGCATCTCGGTGTTGATGCGCGGCCGCGGCATGAAGCGTTGCCGCGCCGAAGGCGCTGAGCGCTTCGCGCTGTTTGTCGGCGCCGCGGTGCTCGCCAACAACCTCATGATCATCGGCGAACTGCTGACCAAACGCTCCAGACGCCGCCGCAATACGACGCGGGGAATCTAGCCGCCGTCCTATTCGCGACCTCAGCGCAACCTACCTCGCAGAGGCAGACCCGCGCCAAAAATGACGCGAGAAGCGCTCGCAAAGGCACCCACAAGGTAGTACAGTTATGCCGATGAAATCGGCATAACTGACCTGTCCTCGCTCAAAATCCACCAATTTCGCGACAGAAACTAGACTAAAGAGGTTGAAAGTTATTGTCAGACGCCGCGTGCCGTCGGCGCATCGATAGAAAGTATTACTTCGCAGGCTAGTCCCGCGGGTCGCCAGTCGAACCTTATCTCGCCTCCCGCCTGATGGATCATGCTCGTCATCACCCTTGTGCCGAAACCTTTTCGATTGGGTCGTGATACGGCAGGACCACCAGTCTCAGTCCAGCAAAGAACGAGTCGTCCAATTTACGGATGGGCCCAAGAAACGCCAATTCGACCTTTGGTCGCAGACAAAGCACCATACTTGCCTGCATTGGTGGCCAGTTCGTGAAAAACCACGGCGATTGTCTGTGCTATGTTCGTTTCAAGCACAAGCGCGGGGCCTTCTATAGCGATGCGCGTTCCGTCCCCTTTGCGGAACGGGGCAAGTTCTTTGGCGATTAGCTCGCGCAGTTCGGCACCGGTCCAGCGCGACTCGATGAATAAAGAATGGACATTAGCGAGAGCCTGGATGCGTCCCTCGATTGCAGTCTTATACTCAGAGACGGTTTTAGCTTCTGTGAGATGCACGGTCGCCTGCACGGTCGCCAGGACGTTCCTTGCTCTGTGCTCTGCCTCGCGCGCAAGGAGTGAAAGATGCGCTTCACTTCGCTTGCGTTCGGAAATGTCTCGCGCAATTTTTGAGGCCCCTATGACCTTGCCGTTCGCATCCAAGATTGGCGATACCGTCAGAGAAATGTCGATTAGGCTTCCATCCTTGCGACGGCGAACTGTCTCATAATGCTCGATACGCTCGCCGCGCCGGATGCGGTCGAGGATTTCGGGTTCCTCGTTGAGCCGGTCAGGTGGTATGACGATTTCCACTGACTGACCAACCGCCTCGCTCGCCGTATAGCCGAAAATCCGCTCGGCACCCGCGTTCCAACTCTCGATTATGCCTTTGAGGTTTTTGCTGACAATTGCGTCGTCAGAGAATTGCACAATGGACGAAAGACGCTGTTTGACCTGTTCGGCGTGTTTGCGATCTGTAATGTCAATTAACATATTGACCGCGCCGATGAGAGCACCAGACGCGTCGAAAAGAGGCGTCGGGTATGGCTCGAATGGCACGCGCGTGCCGTCCGGGCGCTCGGCAACCGCCTCCATGCCCCGTACGCTGCGTCCTTCCTTGATCGCTATCGCCATGGGGCATTCCCCGTGCGGCAGGGCGCGTCCGTCAGGCCGAAACAGCTTCCAAGAACCGCACCATTCGCTCGTCCCTATGGTAGGACGATGGCCCCACAATGTCGCTGCCGCTTCATTGAAATAGGTGATCCGGCCAATGGCGTCGGATACATAGATTGCCGCCGGCAATTCGTCGAGAATCATGCGGAAACAGCCTTCAGGTGAATCCGCTCCGACGGACACGGCAAGGAAACTCTCGGCGGATGCCTTGGCTATCAGGTCGCTGAGAATGTCGTCCATTGCTGCCATCCCACAAATCACAAATCGGCGAACTCTCTAATCGCGGTCATCGGCCCAAGCAGTGTCCGCGAGGAAAAGGCATCCGCCAATCCGATAACGGCCAAGCTGTATGAATAAGCGCGGCTATTCGCGCAGTTTGCGTTGGCTGAGAA
>DASXLC010000003.1:0-14776 GCA_036496445.1 Pseudolabrys sp.
TGAGCGGCGAGGTGGTCGAGGACCGCCGCGACGGCGCAGGCGATGCCGCCCTTCATGTCGACTGCGCCGCGGCCATACAGCTCTTCGCCGGCGAACTCACCAGCGAATGGCGGGTGCTTCCATGCTGTCTCGTCGCCCGGCGGGACCACGTCGGTATGACCGGCGAAGACGAGGTTCGGGGTCGCCGTTCCGATTCGGGCGTAGAAATTTTCGACGGCGTCGGTGCCGGCCTCACTGAATGTCATCCTATGGACGGTGAAGCCGGCGGCCTTGAGTGTCTTTTCCAGAAACGCAAGTGCGCCACCTTCCGCCGGAGTGACCGAGGGGCAGCGGAGCAAATCGCGGGCAATGGCAACCGGATCGGCGGACACGGTAATGGTGCCTCTAGTCCCTCAGCAACTCATTGATGCTGGTTTTTGAACGCGTGCGTTCGTCGACGCGCTTGACGATCACGGCGCAGTACAGGCCGGGTCCGCCGGACTTCCCCGGCAATGTGCCGGGCACGACAACGGAATACGGCGGCACTTCTCCCTGCGTGATTTGTCCTGTTTCACGATCGACGATACGTGTCGACGCGCCGAGATAGACGCCCATCGACAATACCGCGCCGGTGCGGACGACGACGCCTTCTGCCACTTCAGAGCGGGCTCCCACGAAGCAATGATCCTCGATGATCACGGGCCCCGCTTGCAATGGCTCAAGCACGCCACCAATGCCGGCGCCGCCGGAAATATGGCAATTCTTGCCGATCTGCGCGCACGAGCCGACAGTCGCCCAAGTGTCGATCATGGTGCCGCTATCGACGTATGCGCCAAGATTGACGAAAGACGGCATAAGCACGACACCGGGCGCAATAAATGCCGAATGCCGCACCACACAGCCGGGCACCGCACGGAAACCCGCTTTGCGAAAGCGCGCGGCGTTCCAGCCCTTGAACTTGGAATCGACCTTATCCCACCATCCGGCCTTGCCTGGCCCGCCGGGGATGACACTCATGTCGTTGAGGCGGAACGAGAGCAGCACCGCCTTCTTGAGCCACTGATTTACCTGCCATTGGCCGTCGCTGTTTCGCTCGGCGACCCGCGCCGTGCCGGCGTCGAGGAGGTCGAGTGCGGAATTCACCGCCTTACGCACGGCACCTTTGGTCTTCGGGCCGATTTTGTCCCGTCCTTCGAAGGCCTCGTCGATGATCCTGGCAAGCTTGTCGTTGGCCATGCGTGCTCCGGTGGGCGCTCTTGGGTGCTCCGGTGGGTGCTCCGGTTCGTTCGGCTGCGGTTTGTCGGGGGAGCGGCATGGGATGTCAAGCTGTGCGCCACAGACTAAACTCGCGCCAGGGAGAAACGCATATGAATCGACACCTCCGACGCGTGAGTTCAAGCCTGATCGTGCTGGCATTCAGCGGTGCGCCGGCCTTCGCTCATCATCTGATGGGTGGCCACACGCCGGCGACTTTCGGCGAGGGGATGCTTTCCGGACTAGGTCATCCGGTCATTGGATTGGACCATTTCGCGGCCGTGGTCGCGGTTGGCTGTCTCGCCGCCGCACACCGGGCAGCCTATCCCCTCGTCGTAGCATTCGTACTGGCGATGATGGCCGGTGTCGCGGTGCATCTGCACGGTGCCGCAGTGCCCGGCGCGGAAATCCTGGTGGCTCTTTCGGTCATTGCGCTTGGCGCGCTGATGCTTGGTGACCGGCAACTTCCGGTGGGCGCCGCGCTTTTATTGTTCGCGATGGTCGGTGCAGTTCATGGCTATGCGCTCGGCGAATCGATCTACGGCGCCGAGCCGACCCCGCTCTACGCGTATCTGCTCGGCCTCGCGATTATCCAATGTGCAATCGCGCTTGCTGCGGCGGCGGTCGCGCGCAGTATCATGCGTCGACGGGCGGCTGATCTTTCGCCGCTGCGGTTGGTCGGCGCCGGCATCGCTGGTATTGGGCTTGCCATTTTGATGCAGCAGGTAATCCCGGCCGCGTAGTCAGCGCCGCTCGATCTGTTCGAGAAAGCTGGTGAGGTCGTCGGTCAGATGATCGACATAGGGCGCATCGCGCCCTTCCAGCTCCCATGCTTCGCGGAATATTTCGCGCTGCCCTTGCGGCACAACGAGCACCGTTGTCATTCCCAGGGTGTGTGGCGTTTCCAGGTTGCGCGCGAGATCCTCGAACATTGCTGCCTTTGCGGCGTCGACGCCGTGGCGGGCAAGAAAGCGCTGGTATACCTGCGGTAGCGGTTTGGGATCGAGATTCGCGGCGGCAATGTCGAACACGTCCTCAAAGTGCTGACGGATCTCAAGCTTCTGCATGACCGCGTCGGCGTGCTTGCGCGTGCCGTTGGTGAGGATGAGCTTTCGGCCCGGAAGTGTCTCAAGCGCGGCGCCGAGTGCCGGATTTGCTTCGAGCGGCGAGTGGTCAATTCTGTGTACGAATTCGAGATAGTCGTCGGGCTTCATGCCGTGTTCGGTCATCATCCCGCGCATGGTGGTGCCGTATCGCCTGTAATAATCCTTTTGCACGCGAAGTGCTTCGTCCGCCGACACTTTCAAGAAGTCGGAGACGTAGGCGCGGATGCGCTCGTCGACCTGCTGCCAGAGATTGAGGTGATGCGGATAAAGCGTGTTGTCGAGATCGAACACCCAGGTTTCGACGTGTCCGAAACCGCGTGGCGTTTTTTCCCTCTCCCCGCTTGCGGGGAGAGGGTGGCCGGAGCGAAGCGGAGGCCGGGTGAGGGGTTTACTCAAAGCATTTCTTTCTTCAGCGCCTGGCAGATCGTACGCAATACACCATCGCAGTTTGCAGGCACATCGGAATTCCAAAATCGCAGCACACGATAACCTTCGTCTTTCATAAAGGCGTCACCGCGCGCGGTAAACCGCGCGCCACCCTTTCCCCGTAAACGGGGAGAGGGTCAACCGCTATTCCTTGAAGCGGATGGTCGTCGCCGGCTGTTTGCTCACATCGATGACGGCAAAACCGGCGGAATTCAGCCCGCGAGCCGCGCAGTCCTTATGGTCGGCAAGTTCGAAGCGGCCGTCGCGCGTACATAGTGCAACGGTGCCGCCCCAGGCGAGAGGTGCATCATCGCGCTTGATCGTGCGGCCATTGCCGTCGACAGCCTCTGCGTAGCTATAGAGCCGGTGTGGATCGCCGCGCAAATCAGGCCGCACGCATTTGCCGGCGTCCACGCGATACCAGCCGCGCGTCACGATCGCGCCCATTTCGACGATGCCGAGCGATGCCATTACCGCGTATTTGGTGTCGTTGCACCAGGAGAAACCGATACCTTCCGGATTTTGCGCGGCCTCGATCAATGCGTCGAAGAAATTCGGCGTCTCGGCAGCTCCGACAGCAAGCTTGCGGTCGTTCAGAAATTTCGTGACGGCCGCCTGTGTCTTGGCGCCTGGCACGCCGTCAATCGGATAGGCGTCGTAGCCCGCGATCACCAGCAGCCGCTGGATGCCGGCAAGGCGCGCTTGGACATCGTCGTAATCGGATTCTTCCGCCAGATTGACAACGGGTCCTTTTGGCGAGTCGGCCGGCTTGGCCGCGTTGAAGCGGGCTTGTTGGCTCGTGGGGCAGCCCCGCGCGTCGGCAATATCAAAGTCGCCATCTCGAATGCAGAAATCGGCTTGGCCATTCTGTGGCAACGGCGCAGTCCCGTAGACCGGCGGCGTGCGCGCGTGAAGATAGACCATATCGACGTCGAGCTGACCATCCACCACCTGACGGCACTGGCCGGGATCGAGACGAAACCAGCCGCGTGTGGTGACATTGGCGCGTTTTTCGAGACCGATCGCCGCTTCCATCCGGAAGCTGGTGCGGTTGCACAGCGTGAGCTCGGCCCGTGCTGACGTGGCCGCCAGCGCGGCGATTGACGCGGCAATCGTGAAAATGAAACCGCGAATCATGTCGCCATGCTAGAGCGCATCGTCTGGGTGCGGAACTGCGTTCTCGCCGTCGCGCAAGCGGGGTGCGCGGCATTGCCGGCGCTTCCTGTAGGGATTTCCGCCGCAGGAGCGGCCTCAGCGATGCATCAGCGTGCCGACGCCATGGTCGGTCAGCAACTCAAGCAACACCGCGTGAGGAACCTTGCCGTCCATGATGACGACGCCTTCCACGCCCTGGTCGAGCGCGTAGATGCAGGTCTCGACCTTGGGAATCATGCCTCCTGAAATGGTGCCGTCGGCAATCAGCTTGCGCGCGTCGGAAACTGACAATTCCGCAATCAGGTTCTTCGACTTGTCGAGCACGCCGGGAACGTCGGTCAGCAACAGCAACCGTTTTGCCTTGAGCGTCCCGGCAATGGCGCCTGCAAAGGTATCGGCATTCACATTGAATGTGCCGCCATCGGCCGAGGTCGCCACCGGCGCCAGCACCGGGATCATTTCGCGGCCGATCACCTGATTGAGCATCGTGAGGTCGACTTTTTCCGGCTCGCCAACAAACCCGAGGTCTACGACCTTTTCGATGTTGGAATCGGGGTCGACGACGGTGCGGCTGACCTTGCGCGCCTGCACCATGTTGCCATCCTTGCCGCACAAGCCGATGGCCTTGCCGCCGGCAGCATTGATGTAGCCGACGATCTGCTTGTTGATCGATCCGGCCAGCACCATTTCCACGATTTCGACAGTTTTTTCGTCGGTGATCCGCAGGCCGGCAGCAAATTCCGATTTGATGCCGAGCTTCTTAAGCATGGCTTCGATCTGGGGCCCGCCTCCATGCACGACCACCGGGTTGATAGCAGTCTGTTCGAGCAGGACGATGTCGCGGGCAAAATCGCGCGCCATCTGTTCCTGGCCCATGGCGTGGCCGCCGTATTTCACCACGACGATCTCCTCGTCGTAGCGCTGCATGTGTGGCAGCGCCTCGACCAGAATGCGGGCCTGCGTCTGTGGGTCGATCTTGGGGGCTTTGCTCATCGCGGGCGGTTCTAGCCGATGTAGCGGCCGTCCGACAATGCGTCAGCGGCCTCTTTCCGCCAATAACCGGACAATGGCCGCACGTAGCTCGGGAATACCCGTTCCGTCATGGGAAGATGTGGCAAGCACCGTGGGAAAGGCCGCAGGCCGCTTGGCCAGCCCCGCCTCCACCTCCGCGATGCGGTGACCCAGCTCAGAAGGCTTGAGTTCGTCACATTTGGTCAAGACGACCTGATGACTGACGGCCACCTGGCCGAGAGCATCGAGCGCCGGGTCATCGGTCGATTTAAGACCGTGGCGCGCGTCCACCAGCACATAAACGCGCGCCAGGTTACTGCGACCGCGCAAAAATGCGTCGATCAACGCAGTCCAGGCCTCGATCTTGGATTTTGCCGCGGCCGCATAGCCGTAGCCGGGCATGTCCACAATATTCAGATTTTCGTCACCGGTGAAGAAGACAAGCTCCTGCGTGCGCCCGGGCGTACGCGAGATGCGCGCGAGATTCTTGCGGCCGGTTAGCGCATTAATCAGACTCGATTTGCCGACATTGGAGCGGCCGGCAAAGGCGATCTCAACGCCGCGCATCGACGGGAGTGATGCTGGCGTACCGGCGGCGCCGACGAAGCGCCATTCGCGGGCGAAGAGACGACGGCCAGCGTCAATTTCAGCGCGAGTGAAGAGGTCTGCTGTCATCGGCGCATCGATATCCTCGGCGTCATGCCCGTGCATAGCCGTCCAAACGAACGGCGTGCTTGCGCACGCCTATAGCCGTCCAAACGGACGGCGTGCTTTCGCACGCCTATGTCGCAGGCATCTGCGCCTCTCGGACACTAAAGACGTGGATGGCCGGGACAAGCCCGGCCATGACGTGGATAGGATGTCCGCAGCCTTACTGCGACGCCTTTTTCTTTACGAATAACGCCTTGATGTTATCGAACAATTCAATTTTGGCGCCATGCTTGCGCATGATGACGCTCTGCTGCAGCACCGAAAGCGAGTTGTTCCACGCCCAGTAGATCACCAGCCCGGCCGGGAAGTTTGCCAGCATGAAGGTGAAGATCAGCGGCATCCAGTTGAAGATCATCTGCTGCGTCGGATCAGGCGGTGCCGGGTTGAGCTTCATCTGCGCCCACATCGTCACACCCATGATCAGCGGCCAGGCGCCGAGATGCAGGAATTGGCCAATGACCGGCAATATCGTCGGATCAACCGGGATGAGACCAAACAGATTGAAGATATTGGTCGGGTCCTGCGCCGAGAGATCATGGATCCACCCAAAGAAGGGTGCGTGCCTCATTTCGATGGTGACGAACAGCACTTTGTAGAGCGAGAAGAAGACAGGAATCTGAATCGCGATCGGCAGGCAACCCGCGAGTGGATTGATCTTCTCTCTCTTGTAGAGCTCCATGAGCTCCTGTTGCTGTTTGGCCTTGTCGTCAGCATAGCGCTCGCGCAACGCAGTCATTTGCGGCTGCACGGCCTTCATCTTCGCCATCGAAGCATATGACTTGTTGGCCAACGGGAAGAAGGCGATCTTGATCAGCACCGTCACGATCAGGATTGCGAGGCCGAAATTCCCGACCAGGCGGTAGAGATAGTCGATCGCAATAAACAGCGGCTTGGTGATGAAGTAGAACCAGCCCCAGTCAATCAGAAGGTCGAAGCGGTTGAGCTTGAGCTGCTTGTCGTAGTCGTTGACGACCGCCACTTCCTTTGCACCGGCGAACAGTCGTGCGTTGGCCGAAGCGGTCGCACCCGGTGCGATCGTCTGCGCGTCGAGCAGATAGTCGGTCTGAAAGGTCCTGATTGTGCCAAGCATGCCGGTGGAGAAGCGCGCCTTGAGACGCGCAGTTGTGTCCGGCAACAGTGTGGCAGCCCAGTATTTATCGGTGATACCGAGCCAGCCGTTGGTGATGTCGAAATTGACCGCCTTTTTGTCCTCGATGTTCTTGTACGTGAATTCCTGCAAACCGGAATCACCAAGCACTCCGATCAGGCCTTCATGCAGAATATAGTATCCCGCCGTGTGTGGGGTGCCGTGACGTGAAATCAACGCATATGGATAGAGAGCGACCGGGTTTGCGCTTTTGTTGGTGACTTCGTCCTTGAGCGTGAAGAGGTATTTGTCATCGACAGCGATGGTGCGGCGGAATTCAAAACCTTCGCCGTTATCGTAAATCAGGGTGACCGGGTGATTGACGCTGAGCGCCCCGGAGCCCGATTGCGTCCACACTGTTTCCGATGTCGGCAGCTTCACGTTGGCGCCAGCTGCGCCGGTCCAGCCGAATTCAGCGTAAAATGGATCGGCAGTGCCGGACGGCGAAAGCAGAACGATCGGCGGCGATTTGGGATCGACCGTTTCACGAAACTTGAGCAGCGCGAGGTCGTCGATGCGCCCACCCTTGAGTGCAATCGAGCCTTGCAGGCTGTCGGTTGCGATTGATACGCGTGGCGAACCAGCCAACGCTGTTGCGCGGGTCACCGGGGCGGCATCTGCAGGCGCATTCGCCTGGCCGGGAACCTGGGGCGTTCCGTTTTGCGCGGGGGGCTGTCCCGCCTGGCCCGCTTGACCCGGCGTCGGCACGGTCTGCTTTTGCTGCTGTGCCTGCAGCTGCTCCTGTCGCGCCTTTTCCTGTGGAACGGCGAAAAAATATTGCCAACCGAGCAGCACCAGCGCTGACAGCACAATGGCGAGGATGGTGTTCTTATTGTCGGTCATCGCGATTCCATATGGCCATTGCGTCCCGCATGTGCGCGCCGTAGCGCTCCTTCGAAATCCTGAGTCATCCGGGCAAACGGCAGATTGAGCGCCGCGCGCCGTCCGACCAGCACATAGTCATGTCCGGCGCGAAGCCGGCTTGCGGCCGAGAGCCGAACAACTTCCCGCAACCGGCGGCGGACCCGATTACGCTCGACGGCATTTCCGACCTTCTTCGAGACGGTAAAGCCGAGCCGCGCCGGGCCGGCGTCACGGCGCTTGCGCGCTTGCAGCACAAACGCCGCGGCCGGCACCTTGATCCCGGTCGCCGCGGCTAGAAAGTCCGCCCGTTGCCTCAATCGTTCCATGGAAGCAGTGCGCGCGGCGATTTTTGCCGCCGTCAGGCGGACAGCCGTTTGCGTCCGCGTCCCCGGCGCGCCGACACGACTTTGCGTCCACCCTTTGTTGCCATGCGCGCGCGGAAGCCGTGACGGCGCTTGCGTACGAGCTTGCTCGGTTGATAGGTCCGCTTCACGTTCCGTTCTCCGCTGGTCGCGCCTTGAAGAAAGAGGACGCCGTCCTCGAATTCTCATCAAAACCCGACGTCTCGGGTCGGCACTCGATTTTGCGCGGCTTATAAGGGAGGGGCTTTGGCCCGTCAATGCGACCGCCTGCCTAATAGGACCTCCATTGGGGTACGTCGGCGGCGATTGTCAAAATGCCTCACAAGCTGGTGAGCCTTGGCCGTCCGGGGCAGGGGGTCGTGTATAAAGCGCCAATGTCCGCAAGTTCGCCGCCTGCCGATCGGCCGCGTAGCCTTGCCCGCCGGCTGCTGCCATTGGCGGCAATCGTCATGCTTGCGGGTGCAGGCTATTTCGCCGTCGGTGACGGCACCGTCTCGCTTGAATCGTTGGTGCGTTACCGGTCCACCATCGACGCTTTCGTTGCCGAGCACAGCTTCCTGGCCATTCTCGCCTATATCGCCGTCTATGTCGCCGCCGTGGCGTTGTCATTGCCGGGAGGCGCATTTCTCACCGTCGTTGGCGGCTTTCTGTTCGGCATTGCGGTCGGGGCGTCGGCGGCCGTCATCGGTGCGACCATCGGTGCCACCCTTATCTTCCTGGTGGCGCGCACGGCGCTCGGCGAACCGCTGCTGCGGAGGGCGGGGCCACGCGCCAATCAGCTCGCCGAGGGATTTCGCAAAGACGCGTTCAGCTACCTTCTGTTTCTTCGGTTGGTGCCTGCATTTCCATTTTTTCTGGTCAATCTGGTGGCGGCTTTCGCGGGTGTACGGCTTGGTCCGTTCGTCGCCGCGACCGCGCTCGGCATTATCCCCGGCGCGGTCGTTTTTAGTCTGGCGGGCATCGGACTGGACAGTGTGATCGCGGCGCAGAGAAGTTCGTACGAGCAATGCATTGCTGCCCAAGGGTCAGATTGCCACATGGTCTTCGATCCTATGGACGTTCTGACACCGCAACTGATTGCGGCTCTGGTTGCCCTCGGTCTCCTCGCACTGATGCCGATGGTGGTGAAGTATTGGCGCGCACGCTCGCACGCTGCCATGTGATGTCGCTATGATTGGCGCGGACGGGCTCTGAATGGGCATGACGGAAACACTGACACCCGACATATGCGTGATCGGCGGCGGTCCCGGTGGACTATCGGTGGCAGCGGCCGCGGCTGCCTTTGGCGTTCCGACCGTGCTGATTGAGCGCCGCAAGATGGGTGGCGATTGCCTCAATACCGGCTGTGTTCCATCCAAAGCCTTGTTGGCGGCGGCCAGGCGCGCCGAGACAATCCGCCGTGCCGGCGCATTTGGTCTCGACGGACAAAACATCGGAGTCAATTTCGCCAAGGTGCATGATCACGTGCAGGGTGTCATTGCAGCCGTGGGCCCGCCGGATTCGGCCCAGCGCTTCACGGGGCTTGGGGTCCGATTCATTTATGGCCACGCGAAGTTCCTGGACCGCAGCACGATCACTGTAGCCGACGTCGAAATTCGCGCGCGGCGGTTTGTGATTGCGACCGGCTCGACGCCGGCCGTGCCACAAATTCCCGGACTCGACAGCGGTGTCTACCTGACCAACGAGACCATTTTCGATCTCAAGGAACGGCCGGAGCATCTCATCATCATCGGTGCCGGATGCGTTGGCCTCGAAATGGCGCAGGCTTTCCGCCGTCTGGGAAGTTCGGTGACAGTGCTTGAATCGGCGCTGCCGCTCGCCAATGACGATCCGGAATGCGTTGCCATCCTGCTCGACTGTCTCGTGCGAGAGGGCGTTGTTATTCGCAGCGGGGTGAATGTCATCGGCATCGTCCGCGCCGGCCGTGTGGTCACGGCGACGATCGAGGCCGCTGGCGCCGAACAGACCATTACCGGGAGCCATCTGCTGATTGCCGCCGGGCGAAGGCCGACGATCGACGGTCTCGCTCTCGACGCTGCGGGGATTCGCTATGATCGCTCCGGAATTGTCGTGGACCGGAAGCTCAAAACCACCAACCGTCGAGTCTATGCGATCGGAGATTGCGCGGCCGGTCACGCAGCGTTTACGCACGCGGCCAATTATCATGCTGGTCTGGTGATCCGAAACGCGCTTTTCCGTCTTCCGGTGCGGGTGGACAATTCAGCCGTTCCGTGGGCGATTTACACGGAACCGGAACTTGCGCAAACAGGCCTGACCGAAACGCAGGCGCGGGAGCGCCGCATCAACATCCGCATTGCGCGCTGGCCTTACAATGACAATGACCGCGCACAGACGGAACGAGATACGCGCGGTCATATTAAAGTCATCACGACGAGCAAAGGTAAGATAGTAGGTGCGACCATTGTCGGTGCGCAGGCAGGCGAATTGATAGCGATGTGGACGCTGGCAATCGCGCGGGGACTCAATATTCGAGCGTTAACCAATATCGTGCTGCCATATCCGACGCTGTCGGAGGTTGGAAAACGTGCAGCCATCGACTATTTCACTCTCGGTTTGACCAGCGCCTGGGTGCGGCGCATCATTGTCTGGTTACGAATCTTCGGTTGAGGCGATATTGGATACGGGAAACGGATCACGCGGTGATATTGCAGCGGAGCAGCGGCCGGCGCGAACATTGCGCGTCGGCCTCTCCGGAAAGTTGCTGTTGCTCACCATTCTGTTCGTGATGGTGGCGGAAATTTTGATTTATGTGCCGTCGGTCGCAAATTTCCGATTGAATTGGCTGAACGACCGGCTTGCGGCAGCACATACGGCTGCGCTTGTGCTTGATGCCGCGCCAAGCGGCATGGTCCCCGAAAGCCTTGCGAACCAAATTCTCAAGAGCATCGGCGCTCGCGCAGTGGCGATGAAAATGGGGAATCAACGCAGACTGCTTGCAGCGTCCAATATGCCGTCGGCGATCGCGCAAGACATCGACATGCGGCAGGTTTCCTGGTGGCGGTCTATCGTCGATGCGTTCGATACCTTGCTCACCTGCAAGCCGGGCGACGCGATGCGCGTGGTTGGGTCCGCGCCGATGGGCGGCGATTTCCTCGAGATCATTCTCGATGAAGCGCCCTTGTGCAAGGCGATGTGGACGTTCTCGGTGAACATCCTGATGCTGTCGCTGGCGATTTCCTGCATCACCGCGATGCTGGTCTTCTTTGCCCTGCATTATCTCCTTGTGCGACCGATGTGGCGCATTACGGGCAACATGATCGCCTTCCGCGCCGACCCGGAAAATCCGTCGCGCGTCATTGCTGAAAGCGGCAGGCAGGATGAAATTGGCGTCGCCGAAGAAGAACTGGGCGCCATGCAGCGCGAGCTTGCCTCGATGCTGCACCAGCAGAGCCGGCTGGCGGCACTCGGCCTCGCCGTGTCGAAGATCAATCACGATTTGCGCAACCTGCTGGCCTCGGCGCAACTCTTTTCTGATCAGCTTTCGACGTCGCCCGATCCGAAGGTGCAGCGCTTCGCACCCAAGCTCATGCGGGCTCTCGAACGCGCGATCGCGTTCTGCCAGTCGACTCTCTCTTATGGGGGCGCGCAGGAGCCGCCGCCCGAGCGCAAAACAATCGAGGTCGAACCGCTGGTCGAAGAGGTGCACGAGGCGCTCGGACTCGGTCTAGATGTGCCGATCCGCTGGATCGTGGCTGTAGAGCGCGGTCTCACCGTCGAGGCGGATCACGATCAGCTGTTCCGCGTCCTCGTCAACATCGCGCGTAATTCGGCACAAGCGTTGGAGGCGCGTGGCGCGCGCGACCCTGCGCGCGATCAAATCCGCATCACCGGACGGCGTGAAGGCAGCGTCGTTATTATCGAGGTGTCCGATACCGGGCCGGGTGTGCCCGAAAAGGCGCAAGCCCATTTGTTCCAGGCTTTTCAGGGATCAGCCCGCACAGGGGGTACTGGACTTGGGCTGGCGATCGCCGCCGAACTGGTGCGTGCCCATGGCGGTGAAATCCGCCTCGTCGCGGGAACAATCGGCGCGACCTTCAGCATCACAATTCCGGATCGCGCGGTCGATCTGAGTACACGACGTGGTGAACGAGCCCACGCCTGAAGGCGGGAAGAGTCCACAAACTGTGGTGTTCTTCGCATAAGGACGTCGTCCGTATTACGCGAAGGATTTTTGCATGGTACCGCCGGTGAATGTGCTCGCGATCGCAACCGCGGTGCCACCCCACGTGCTTGAGCAGCGCGCCGTCGCAAATGCCGCGCTCCAGGTCTACGGGCGTACGTTCGCGCGGTTTCCGAAACTGGCCGAGGTGTTCATTAATGCCGGCATTGAGCGGCGCTATTCGGCAAGGTCACTCGAATGGCTGAGAGAGCCGCACGATCTGGCAGAGCGCACCGAAGTGTATCTTGAAAGTGCAGGCCAGCTGTTCGTGCAGGCTGCCCGCGCCGCGCTCGATCGTGCGCGGATTTCCGCGCGCGATGTCGATGTGGTTGTTACGGTTTCCTCTACCGGAATTGCCACTCCAAGCATTGAAGCGCGCGTCGGCCCGGAAATGGGATTTCGGTCCACAGTGATGCGCGTTCCTGTGTTCGGCCGCGGCTGTGCCGGTGGCGTGTCAGGCCTGGCGCTCGGAGCCAGGCTTGCGCGCGCTGAGCCGGGTGAGGTGGTCCTGGTGGTTGTCGTCGAACTGTGCACGCTCGCATGCCGCATCGATCGTGGATCCAAAGCGGACGTAATTTCCTCTGCTCTCTTCGGTGATGGCGCTGCCGCGGCCGTGCTCCGCGCCGCTCCCGCCGCGGCCGGGCTACGCGTCGGTGCTGCAGCCGAACATACCTGGCCTCGCACGCTCGACATCATGGGTTGGGCGATCGATCCGGTCGGGTTCCAGGTGTTGCTCTCGCGCTCGCTGCCACGCTTCGTCGAGCAGAAGATGGCGGTGCCTGTGCGTCGCTTCATAAAGATGGCCCGCCTTCAGGCACCGCAGCTTATTTGTCATCCGGGTGGCGCCAAGGTGCTTGACGCGATCGAGGTTGCGCTTGAGCTGCAAAAGGGCACCTTGCGCGATGAGCGTGAAGTGCTGCGCGGCCACGGCAACATGTCGGCGCCGACTGTGTTGTTCGTTCTCGAACGTGCGCTTCGACGGGGCTTGCGTGGCCCCGCGATGCTTTCGGCGCTCGGGCCCGGGTTTACCGCAAGCTTTCTCGCGCTTGAGGCCACGCATGGGTGAGGGAGCCTGGCTGATCGCGTTTCTGATCGTGCAAAGGGTCCTCGAGCTTGCTTTCGCGCAATTCAACACCGGACGATTGCGTGCACAGGGTGGAGTCGAATTCGGCGCCGCGCATTATCCGCTGATGATCGGGTTGCACGCCTCATGGTTGCTGGGCTTGGTGGCGCTCGGCCACGGCCGGCCCATTGTTTGGTTTTGGCTGGCGGTATTCGGGGTGCTCCAGATCGGCCGCTTGTGGGTGATAGCAAGCCTTGGCCGCCGATGGACGACCCGCGTGATCGTGCTGCGTGGGGCCGTTCCGGTCGCGCGGGGGCCATACCGTTGGCTCAAGCATCCAAACTATTTGATTGTTGCATTGGAGATCGCCGTGGTCCCGCTCGCGCTCGGGTTGCCGTGGTTTGCCCTGATATTCTCAGCCGCCAATGCGGCGCTGCTCATCTATCGGATCCGTATCGAAAACATGGCACTGGCGTGGGCGGCGCAGGCGGCGTGAGCATTAACGGCGCTAACCCCTGCTGACCCTTGCTAACCCTTGCCAATAGTAGCCTTAGACGCTAGCTAGTGCCCGGTCCCGACGCCGGTTTCGGCAGCGGAATCAAGCGCCCGTAGCTCAGCTGGATAGAGCACCAGACTACGAATCTGGGGGTCAGGAGTTCGAATCTCTTCGGGCGCGCCAATAACCTTTTGATTTTGATTCAGAATCTCTGCGCGATTTTTTGCCTCTTGACAGCGGACATCGAAACACGGCCCTCAGAACGACGCGGTGAAGAGGAAGACTATTCTGACCGGCACTCTTGATGACAACTACGCGGCATCGGTCCTACGAACGCCCAGCGCATTGATCGCACGTTGCTCGATTAATTGGGGTTCGCGTTCACCCGTCGCCACGACATTCACGATCGCTTTGGCAATTAACTCAGTTATCGGATCGTCGCGATTGGCTATGCCGAGATTGACCAGTGCGCTTTCATAAAGCAGCGCTCATGGCCTCGATTTCGTTCGGCCCGAACGAACCATTGGCGATTAGCTTGTAGATGGCCATAAGAGCCCCCCGCCGCTGGTTGCTAGCGGAACTTAACGATCACCGTTTCCGCGTAAGCGCATTTGCTGCATTCAAACGTGCGCTCGTCTTCACCGGCATCGTCAGTCGGCTCAATACAAACAAGAAACATCGGCAGCCCGCATGCCGGGCAGCGACGCTGGCCAATCGGCGGCTTTGGTAGACGAAATTTGCGAGGTTGCGGCATGATCACCTCCCAGCGTGTTATTCTTATGAGCCCAGCATATTCGAAAACCGTCAGCACCAATAATAAATTCTGATTTGATATACGTTCGCCAGCGGACATTTTGCGACGCAGCAAGCGGCGACAACGCATCAGCTGCAAAAGCTGTGCCCGAGCAGGATTGAACGGACCCGCGTCCGCTTTGGGTCATAAGCTGACATTTGCAGTGCAAAAAGGCATGTCCGCTTTGCCCCCAATAACGGACATTTGCAGCGCTCAACCCATGTCAGCT
>DASXLC010000004.1:0-20434 GCA_036496445.1 Pseudolabrys sp.
CATTTCCTCGGGTTCGCTCGGGCTCGACATCGCCCTTGGCATCGGCGGTCTGCCGCGCGGCCGGGTGGTGGAGATCTACGGGCCGGAATCGTCCGGCAAAACCACGCTTGCGCTGCACACCATTGCCGAAGCCCAGAAAAAAGGCGGCATCTGCGCCTTCGTCGACGCCGAGCACGCGCTCGATCCAATCTATGCCCGCAAGCTTGGCGTGAACGTCGACGAACTTCTGATCTCGCAGCCGGACGCCGGCGAGCAAGCGCTGGAAATCGCCGATACGCTGGTTCGCTCCGGCGCGGTCGACGTTCTGGTGGTTGACTCGGTGGCAGCTCTCGTGCCGCGCGCCGAACTCGAAGGTGAGATGGGCGACGTTCAACCAGGTTCGCAAGCACGGTTGATGAGCCAGGCGCTGCGCAAGCTGACTGCCTCAATCTCGCGTTCGCGCACGATGGTGATTTTCATCAACCAGATCCGCATGAAAATCGGCGTGATGTATGGCTCGCCGGAAACGACCTCGGGCGGCAATGCGCTCAAATTCTACGCGTCCGTGCGCCTCGATATCCGCCGCATCGGCGCGATCAAGGAGCGCGATGAAGTGATCGGCAACCAGACGCGCGTGAAAGTGGTCAAGAACAAGCTGGCGCCTCCGTTCAAGCAGGTCGAATTTGACATCATGTACGGAGAAGGTGTCTCCAAGACCGGCGAGCTGATCGATCTCGGCGTCAAGGCCAATGTCGTCGAAAAATCCGGCGCATGGTTCTCCTACGATAGCCAGCGCATCGGGCAGGGCCGTGAGAACGCCAAGCAGTTTTTGAAGGACAACCCCGACGTGGCCGCCAAGATCGAGGCGCAGGTGCGTCAGAATTCCGGCATCGTCGCCGAGGCGATCATGGCCGGCGAGGACAAGGACAAGGACAAGGATGACGACGGCGAGGAGGCCGCGGAAGCTTGAAAGGATGATGGGCTGCCGGACGGCGTTGTTGCAACGCTGCCGTCCGGAGCCGGTGTTCGCGAAGAGGGCGCAGCTTTCAACAGCGAAGAACCGGCGCAGGAGCGATCAGAACCGCTACCTGTCCTGCCCACGCCGACCCAACCCGTCGAAATCAAGGGTGTTGCCGAGCCGATCGCAGAACCAGAGGCCGCTAAACCGAGGAAGGCCGGAGCTGTGAGAGGCAAAGCCGGTGCGAAGGCCGGAGGCAACGCCAAGAACCGCAAGAACGACCCCAAGAACGACGCCAAGAACGACCCCAGCAGCATTGCCGAGAGCAGGAAACCGAAGGCGGTGGCCGCAAAGCCCAAAGGGCCAAAGTTGCAAAGCTCGAAGCGCAAAGGGAAAGGCCGTTAGTGGATTGAAGGTCAGTAAGGCGAGGCGGCGGCGCCCGAGTTATCCGCTGCACCATTCTGGTGACGCGTATCATACACAGTGATGCGTTAGGCATTCGCCCCCGTCGGCACCCGGCTGCGTAAAGCGGCCGCCACCGAGGACGGGGGCGAAGGCGTTTTGGGCTTCTTCACGTCTCTGCGCCATGCACGGGGAGAGGTCGGCGTCCTTGGCCGGCCGGGTGAGGGGCGTTGCCGTCAACTCAAGTCCTGGACTTGCCCTGCATCTGGCTCGGACCCTTGGCCCCTCGCCACCTTCTCCCCGCGAGCGAGGAGAACGAAGAGCTTTCCTAGACTTACGTCACCCCCGCCGCTAAATAGCCCCTGAAAACAACAAGCCGGACGGGGATTTAGCCCCGACAGGGGATTGCACGGTTTTGAAATGAGTGGCGTCAACGATATCCGCAAAAGCTTCCTCGATTTTTTCGCCCGCAACGGCCATCAGGTTGTGGCGTCCTCGGCGCTGGTGCCGCGCAATGACCCCACGCTGATGTTCACCAATGCCGGCATGGTGCAGTTCAAGAATGTGTTCACCGGCCTGGAAAAGCGGCCGTACTCGCGGGCAGTCACCGCGCAGAAATGTGTCCGCGCCGGCGGCAAGCACAACGACCTCGACAACGTCGGGTACACCACGCGTCACCACACCTTTTTCGAGATGCTCGGCAACTTTTCCTTTGGCGATTATTTCAAGGAGCGCGCGATCGAGTTGGCCTGGGACCTGGTTACCAAGGAATACGCGCTGCCCAAGGAGAAGCTGCTGGTCACCGTCTATATCGACGACGACGACGCTTTCAAGCTTTGGAAAAAGATTACTGGACTTCCCGACAGTAAAATTCTCCGCATAGCAGGTGACGACAATTTCTGGGCCATGGGCGAAACCGGCCCCTGCGGCCCCTGCTCGGAAATCTTCTACGACCACGGGTCCCATATCCCGGGTGGCCCGCCCGGCTCCCTCGACGCCGAGGGCGACCGGTTCATCGAGATATGGAATCTCGTGTTCATGCAATACGAGCAGCTCGAGGGGGGAAAGCGCGTCGGCTTGCCGCGTCCATCAATCGATACCGGCATGGGTCTCGAGCGCATCGCCGCCGTGCTGCAAGGCACCCACGATAACTACGCGATCGATCTATTCCGCGCGCTGATCCAGACAATTGCTGATCTGACCAAGGTTTCCCCGGACGGACCGCACAAGGCCTCGCACCGGGTCATTGCCGACCACCTGCGCGCGTCTGCGTTTTTGATTGCCGATGGCGTACTGCCGTCGAACGAGGGCCGCGGCTACGTGCTCCGCCGCATCATGCGGCGCGCCATGCGCCACGCCGAATTGCTCGGCGCCAAAGAGCCGCTGATGTGGCGGCTGGTGCCGGCACTCACGCGCGAAATGGGTCAGGCCTATCCCGAATTGCTGCGTGCCGAGGCGCTCATTACGGAAACGCTCAAGCTTGAAGAAACGCGCTTCCGCCGTACGCTCGAGCGCGGCCTCGCCATCCTCGATGAAAAGAGCAAAGGCCTGAAGAAAGGCGCGATGTTCGACGGCGATACGGCCTTTACGCTTTACGACACCTACGGATTTCCATTGGACCTTACGCAGGATGCATTGCGCGCACGGGGCATCTCGGTCGATCTCGCCTCGTTCGAGGACGCGATGGAACGCCAGCGCGAGAAGGCACGCGCATCCTGGGCGGGTTCGGGTGATGCAGCGCAGGAAACCGTGTGGTTTACCCTCCGCGAAAAGATCGGCGCGACCGAATTTCTCGGTTACGAAACAGAAAGCGCCGAGGGCGTTGTTGCGGCTCTGGTGAAAGACGGCAAGGAAGTGTCCGAACTGAAAAAAGGCGAAAGCGGTGCGGTGGTGATGAACCAGACCCCGTTTTACGGGGAAAGCGGCGGCCAGGTCGGGGATACCGGCGAGATGCGGCGTGAGGGTTTGCAGCTGACGGTCAGCGGCACGCAGAAAAAAGCGGGCGATGTGGTCGCTCATTTCGTCAAAGTGGAGCAGGGCACGGTCAAGGTGGGCGATCCGCTGCTGCTCGAAGTCGACCACGCCCGCCGCGGTGCAATCCGGCAAAACCATTCGGCGACGCATCTCTTGCACGAGGCGCTGCGCCAGGTGCTGGGCGATCACGTTGCGCAAAAAGGATCGTTGGTTGCACCGGAACGGCTCCGTTTCGATTTCTCGCACCCAAAGCCGATGACGGCCGAGGAGGTCGAGCGGGTCGAGGACATTGCCAACGACTTCGTTCTTCAGAACACGCCGGTCACGACGCGCCTGATGGCGGTGGATGATGCGATCGCATCCGGGGCGCGCGCCCTGTTTGGCGAGAAATACGGTGACGAAGTGCGCGTGGTGGCGATGGGGGAAGGCGCCGGCAATGCGTTGGGCTGGTCGGTGGAGTTGTGTGGCGGCACGCATGTTCGCCGGACGGGCGACATCGGGCTGATCTCATTGGTCGGCGAGGCCGGGGTGGCGTCCGGCGTCCGCCGCATCGAGGCTTTGACCGGTAAAGCCGCCCGCAAGGCCGCTAATAAACAACTTCAAGTGGTTAAAGCTGCAGCTGCAGAGCTTAAAGTTCCGCTTGAAGAGATGCCGGGACGTATCGGCGCCCTGCTGGATGAACGAAAAAAGTTCGAACGCGACCTGTCCGACGCCAGAAAGAAACTGGCCATGGGTGGCGGCGCCAGGGACGCCGGCGACTCAGGCGATGTGCGGCAAGTGAACGGCGTGAAATTGCTTGCGCGCGCCGTCTCGGGCGTCGAACTCAAGGATTTGCGAAGTCTCGCCGACGAGGGCAAGCGTCAGGTCGGGTCGGGCGTGGTTGTCATCGTTGCCACAGCCGAAGACGGCAAGGCGGGTATTGTGGTTGGCGTCACAGACGACCTCATCAAACGCTTTAATGCCGTCGACCTTGTTAAAAAGGGAGCCGAAGCGCTTGGCGGGAAAGGGGGCGGCGGCCGTCCTGACATGGCGCAAGCCGGCGGGCCTGACGGCTCCAAAGCAGACGCCGCGTTGAAGGCGGTTGAGGCAGCACTGGCGGTTTGAACAGGCGCCTTGCTGGTCCCGGTCTTCGTAGGGACGACGTCAGTGTGGTGTTTGAGACAGGGGTCGCCACGGCATGGCACGCAACCGTTTCAAGGATTTGCGCCGGCGTGTTTATCACGTCCTTGAACAGGGCCCGATTGGTGATCGTGTCAGTACGACCGTCGATCGATTTCTTGTCGTTCTGATTCTGGTCAATTTGATCGCGGTCGCGCTGGAATCCATTCCGGAATACGAAGCGCATTACGGGGCCGCCTTTGCGGCCATTGAACTTTTCTCGCTGCTGGTTTTCACGCTCGAATACGTGCTGCGGCTGTGGTCCGCGGTCGAGCACGGGCCGCACCAGCATATGGCGCCCATGCGCGCGCGTCTGAAATATGCACTGAGTCCGGCAGGCATCATCGATCTCATTGCGGTGCTGCCGTTCTGGTTCGCCATGGTCCTCCCCGGCGATCTGCGGGTCGTCCTGGTGTTCCGGATGGTGCGCTTCTTCAAGTTCGCGCGCTATTCGCCTGCGATGCGTTCGCTGCTGGACGTGCTCTACAATGAGAGGCGCGCGCTCTTTGGCTGTCTCGTTATTGCGCTTGGCATCGCGCTCGTCGCGGCCTCGCTGATGCATCTCGCCGAGGCAAATGTGCAGCCCACCAAGCTCGGTACGATTCCTGAAGCCTTCTGGTGGGCGATCGTGACGATCGGCACGATCGGCTACGGCGATGTCGTGCCGGTAACCGCCCTTGGCAAGCTGATTGCGACTTGCACGATCTTCGCCGGCCTGGTGCTGATGGCGCTTCCGGTCGGCATCATCGCCACTGCTTTCGCCGAACAAATTCAGCGACGCGACTTCATCGTAACATGGGGAATGATCTCGCGTGTGCCGCTCTTCGCGGAGCTTGATGCCACGGAAATCTCGGACGTCATGGAACTGCTTCGGGCGCAAGTGGTCGAGGCCGGCGAGGTGGTGATGCGCGCGGGCGACGCCGCGCGTTCGATGTATTTCATTGCGGCAGGCGAGGTCGAAATCGAGATCAAGGGCAAAAAGGAGCTTATCCGGCTCGGCGTCGGCCAGTTCTTCGGCGAGGTGGCATTGCTGCGCCGAACCCGGCGCACGGCGACCGTGACTGCAGTCACCCGGACCAATCTGCTGGGGCTCGACGCGCATGACTTGCACGCGCTGATGCAACGCGATCGCCGCATTGCCGAGCGCATCAAGGAAGTGGTCGAAGACCGGGTGGGCAGGCGGGGCGGCGCGGTGAAGCGCCACGTGCCTGCGACCGAGGGGGGGACGTCGTAACGTTGCGCAGCCTGAATACGGCCGGTGGTCGCCGGGTTTGTCCCGGCGATCCCGATTGAGTTGGCACGGCTTGGCCTTCCTGAGCGGCGGTGACAAACCCCTCCCCGACCACTTTGATCGGGGCGCGCGCGCGAGCTAGGCCATCGCCTTTTTCAGGTTTGCGTCCACCTTGTCGAGAAAGCCGGTGGTTGAAAGCCACTTCTGGTCGGCGCCGACCAGTAGCGCCAGGTCCTTGGTCATAGAGCCCGCTTCCACGGTGTCGACGCAGACCTTTTCCAGGGTGGTGGCGAACTTCGCCAGCGCCGCGTTGTTGTCGAGCTTGGCGCGATGGGCGAGGCCGCGCGTCCAGGCAAAGATCGACGCGATCGAGTTGGTGGAAGTCTCCTTGCCCTTCTGATGTTCGCGGTAGTGGCGCGTCACGGTGCCGTGCGCCGCCTCCGCTTCCACGACCTTGCCGTCCGGAGTCACCAGCACTGACGTCATCAGGCCGAGCGAGCCAAAGCCCTGCGCCACGATGTCCGATTGCACGTCGCCATCGTAGTTCTTGCAAGCCCAGACATAGCCGCCCGACCATTTCAGTGCCGCCGCCACCATGTCATCGATCAGGCGATGCTCGTAGGTCAGCTTCTTCTTGTCGAATTCGGCCCGGAACTCCTTGTCGAACACGTCCTGGAAGATATCCATGAAGCGTCCGTCATACACCTTGAGGATGGTGTTCTTGGTGGAGAGATACAGCGGATAGCCGCGCGACAGCGCATAGTTCATGGAAGCGCGGGCGAAATCACGGATGGAGTCGTCAAGGTTGTACATCGCCATGGCGACGCCCGATCCCGGGAACTTAAACACTTCGTGCTCGACTTTCTTGCCATCGGCGCCGACGTAACTCAGCGTCATGGTCGCATTGGCCGGCACGCGGATGTCGGTGGCGCGGTATTGGTCGCCGTAAGCGTGGCGGCCGATGATGATCGGTTTGGTCCAGCCTGGCACCAGACGCGGCACGTTCTTGCAGATGATCGGCTCGCGGAAGATCACGCCGCCGAGAATGTTGCGAATGGTGCCGTTGGGCGAGCGCCACATTTTCTTGAGGTTGAATTCCTTCACCCGCCCTTCGTCCGGCGTGATGGTGGCGCATTTCACCGCGACGCCGACCTCCTTTGTCTTGTTGGCCGCATCGATCGTGATTTGATCGTCGGTTTCGTCGCGCTTCTGGACGCTGAGGTCGTAGTAGAGAAGGTTGATGTCGAGATAGGGATGGATCAACTTGTCCTTGATCAGCTGCCAGATAATGCGTGTCATCTCGTCGCCGTCCATTTCGACGACGGGGTTTGCCACCTTGATCTTCGCCATTGCGGGTAGAACCTTTTGAAAGTTGCACGGAACAGGAAGGAAAAGCTTCCGGCGCGCGCCCTATAGCACCCAAAATCGGGCTGCGAAAGTCGCGATTTCGAGCAGCCGCCAAGCTAAACCTGCGGGTGGTCGTAGAGCCCTCGATCGGTTACGACAAAGTCAATGCGCCCGTCGCGCAGCGCCTTGATGCATTCCGCCGGCGCATTGACGATCGGCTCTTCGTGCACATTGAAGCTCGTATTGACCAGAACCGGGAGGCCGGTCTCGCGTTCGAAGGCGCCGAGAATGTCGTGATAGAGCGGGTTGTCGCCGCGGTTGATGATCTGGGGCCGTGCCGAGTGGTCGACGTGGACAACCGCGGGAATGCGCCCGCGCCATTCCGGGCGGACGTCGCAGGCAATCGTCATGTACCGGCAGGCACGCCGGTTGACGTTCGTAACGTCAAAGACCTGCGCCGCCTTCTCGCTCTGGATAACCGGCGCGAAAGGCATGAACTCGGACCGCGCCAGCCGGACGTTCAGCAGGTCGTGAGTTTCGCGGCGCGCGGGATTCGCGAGAATGGTGCGCGCGCCGAGTGCGCGCGGTCCGAATTCCATGCGATGGGTATAGATGGCACCGAGCTTGCCGTCCTTGAGCCGGCGCGCGGTGCCTTCGACCGGCGGTTCCGGGAGCCGGCGGATGCCTGGCGACCTGCCAAATTCATCGTCAACGATGGCTGAGAAATCGCGGCCCAGGTAAAGGTCGCCAAGGTCGCGACGATGCTCGAGCCAGGGTCCGAGGCCGTCGCGCTGCAACAGCCAGGCAAGCGCGCCGCCGACCGGCAAGCCATCATCGCCCATGGCCGGAAAGACGAAGACCTCGTCAAGATCGAGTTCCTCCGCCAGCAAACGATTCAGCTTCACATTGGCGAAGACACCGCCCGACAATCCCAAATTCCGCGCCGGGTTCCTGGCAAGGAGCTGTCGGATCGACTGCAGCATCACGTCCTCGAGGACCTTCTGCACCGTGGCGGCGTAATCCTCGCGGCTGAGTCCGCGCTTGAGCGCGCGCATGAAGCTGTAGATCGCGCGATCGCCGCCGAGATCCGAATGGACGCGCCCCGCATCGTCGACGCGATAGCGCGCCATGAGTTCAGGTGCGCGCACCGGGTTGCCCATAGCCGCCAGTCCCGTGACCTTGCCCTCATGACGCACCCGTTTGAATCCCAGCGCCTTGGTGGCCCAGCCGTACATCTTGCCGAGGCTGTCTTCGTCGGGCGGCGTCAGAGTCATGTTCTCGCCGCCGTAAAGGGTCGTGAGAGGACCGCCGGCAAAATGACGATGACTGTAATGCACCGTGTCGCCACCTCCGTCCGCTGTAACGAGCAAGGCGTCCTTCCACGGACTGTAGAAAAGGGTGGGAAGGGCGTGTGCTTCGTGGTGATTGTAAAACCCGGTAATGACGTCGGTCCGGAACCCGCTGTCGCGCTGAAAAGAAGCGACGTCGAGGAAGGCGTTGATGTCCGTGGTGCCGTACCGGAAGATCTCCGGCATGAGCTGCCTCCGCGGCCTCCGGCGCAGGTATGTACGGTACTGCTCGCGCAGCCACTCGATGCCGTTCAAATTACGGAAATAGCGGGTCGGAAACATGCTGCGGCTGTAGGTGACGACATCGACATCCCGGCGCGCGGCTCCGGCGATTGACAGCACTTCGTCGATCGCAAGATCCGGATGGCGCGAGCCATCGCTTTTGCGACGGGTCAGGCGCTCCAGGTGCACCGCCGCCTTGAGCGCGTAGTCCTCGAAGACTGCGGCGGCTGCGTCGTGCGATCCGGAATGGACGCCAAGGATGAGTTGGGTCATGACTGAGAGAGCAAAGGAGCGCGCACCCAGGGTGGCGCGGTGTCGCCGGCGCGCATGATGCCGATGAAATAATATTGATGGTTGGCCGTGCGGAACGGCAAGTCGCCATGCGTAAAAACAACAACCAGCCCGGATTCCTCGATCATGGGGCGAAACGTGTCCACCGTCGAACCGGCATTGTTTTCCTGCAGGACGATGACTCCCCCCGGCCTGAGAAAAGGCGCGACGGTGCGGAAGAACTCCCGGTGAACCCGCCAGTCCGGATCATGTGCGCGCAAATTGCCGAGATACTCGTCGATGAAGTGCGGCGGGTTGGAAACGACGAGGTTCCATCGCTCGTCGGGCGGTATGTTGCCCAGGTTGTCCGAGCAATAGACCGCAACGCGATCTGACAAGCTATTGTCGGCGATCGTGCGCCGGCAGGCCTGGACCGCTTCGGGATTGATGTCGGCAAGGCAGAGCGTCTCGCACAGGCCGTGGGCCAGCAGGGAAAATCCGATAAAGCCAGGCCCGGCGCACCACTCGAACGCACGCCCTTGCTTTGGTAGTCCATAGTGCTGCAGGAGCGGGATGAAATCTTGTCCGAAGCCGCGCCCGCCGCCGTCAAGGTGGTTTTTGTACGAGACACGGGTGCCCGCGAAGGCTGCCTGCTTGTAGGGATAAAGGCGCTTGAGCCAAGGATAGATATAACGACGTCGGAGCTGCTTTAGAACATTGGCCACTTCAACTGCCTCAGCCGGGTTGCGCTGACGGCATAGGCAAACATGATGCAATTTCTGTCAATACGGCGGTAATCGATGCCCGGTGCCGGCACTGACAAGACCAAGCGCTGGTTCGAGACACCAGCGCCGATCGTCGTTCTGGTCGAGCCCCAACTCGGCGAGAATATCGGCGCGGCGGCGCGCGCCATGGCCAATTTCGGCCTGTCGCGCCTGCGGCTGGTCAAGCCGCTTCAAGGCTGGCCGAACGCGAAGGCGCGGGTGATGGCAGCAGGCGCTGACCGCATTCTCGATAGCGTCGCGCTCTACGAGACCCTCAACGATGCGATAGGCGATTGCACCTTTGTGCTCGCTACCACGGCGCGCAATCACGATCAGGCGAAGCCGGTCGTATCCGCGGAAGCGGCCGCGTCAGAAATTGCGACACGGGTCAGGGCCGGGGAGAGCGTTGCGATCATCTTCGGTCGCGAGCGTATCGGACTCGAGAATCATGAGGTTGCGCTCGCGGATCGCATCGTGACCTTGCCGGTGAATCCTGCTTTCGCGTCGCTGAACCTGGCACAGGCGGTGGTGATCGTTGCTTATGAATGGTTCAAGAGCGCAACTGGTGCGCAATTGCCGTTCTCAATGCCGGAGAAATCGCCGCCAGCGCCGAAGCAGCAGCTTGATGCGTTCTTTGCCGATCTCGAGCGCGAACTGGAACGCGTCGAATTCTTCCGGCCGGAAGAGAAACGTGGCACCATGAGTGTGAACCTGCGCAATATCTTTCAGCGCATGGCGCCGACGCAGCAGGACATCCGCACGTTGCACGGCGTCATGAATGCGATCGCGCAGGGCCGCAAGGGCCCTGCCAAAGGTGGCGTGCTCGACGCAGCCGAAGCCCAGAAGCTGCGCGACTTGCTGGCAGAGCACGGCAGCGGCCGAGTGCCGGGCGAGCGCGGACCGGTGCGCGGACTGGCACGGCTCTTGCGCAGAAATCCGACGGAGGCCGAACGGGTATTGTGGCAGGCGCTGGTAAACGATCGGCGTTTCGCCGGCCAGGGCTTCAAGCGGCAGGTGCCGATCGGCCCGCACATCACCGATTTCGTCTCGTTTCCGTTGAAGTGCGTCCTTGATCTGGTGCCGATACATGAAACCGGTGAGGCCGCGCACACGCGGGCTGAACGGCGCGCTTACCTTGCGGAGCGCGGGTATCGCGTGTGCGAGGTGAGGACGGAGGATGTGGAGACGGACGTCAGCAAGGTTTTGGACGAACTCTCCGGTGTCGTCCCGGGTAAGCGAAGCGAGACACCGGACCCATAACAACGGGCTTATCGAAAGGCTGCGGCAGTACTAATGCCTTTCAACGACAGTCAGGATTTCAACGCCTTGAGCTGTGCCACGGTCGCCCCGCGTAAGGTGGTCAAATCATTTCCCGCAACAACGAAGCGAAAGCCGCGCTTGGCCATGGCCACAGCGCTCTCGGCATCGCGGCAATAGATCCCGGGGATCTTGCCGGCCGTCTTCGCCGCGGTGCAGATCCGGTCGATTGCCTGCTCGACCGCTGGCGCCTGCACGTCCTGCGCCTTGCCGCTGCTGAGCGCGGTCGCGAGGTCGTAGGGGCCCACGAAGAGTGCATCGATACCCGGTGTAGCCGCAATGGCTTCGACATTGGCCAGCGCCGCTGCGGTTTCGATCATCGCGAATGCCAGAGTGCCGCTGTTCGCCTCCCGGAGGTAGTCGACCGGCGCGCTGTAGCCTTGTAACGGCATGGCACGGATAGGCCCCCAGCTTCGCTCGCCCACGGGGGGATATTTCGCGGCGGCCGCGAGCCGGCCAGCGTCGTCAGCGTCATTGATCATCGGTGCGATGATTGCTTCGGCGCCAAAGTCGAGCGCGCGCGACACCATGGCGAAATCGTTGAGCGGCACGCGCACCATCGGCGCTGCACCGGCATGATTGACCGCGCCGGCGCCTGCGACGAGCGAAGAGACATCCCAGAGGCCGTGCTGCGCATCGAGTACGACCGCAGCAAACCCTTCACGCGCGATGGTTTCGGCGACGACGGGAGATCCGATCATGCACCAGGCGCCGTACACCGTTTCGCCCGCGCGTAGACGCCGGGCGAGGGCGAAAGCGGGCACCTCAGCCGCTCTTCTTGATCTGCGCGACCGCTTGCGTCAGCAACTCAGTCATTTGCAGTCGAATTTGCTGCTCGGTAATGCCCTTCGGCTCCAGGTCCTTGATGATCTTGTGCGCGACGTCTTTGTCGCCGCTTTCGAAGTCGGCAAGAACGACTTCCTTAGCGTAGGCTTCCGCGTCCGGGCCGCTTTTGCCCAGAATTCCGGCCGCCCAGAGCCCGAGCATCTTGTTGCGGCGGGCCATCGCCTTGAAACGGAGCTCCTCGTCATGCGCGAATTGCTTTTCGAAGCCTTCTTCGCGCTTGTCGAATGTCGTGGTCATACCGCCCTCGTTACTGCGATCGCTAAAATCGCGTGCACATGCAGTTTATTGCCGCCTTGCATATCGTCCGCGACCCGTCAAGGCAACATTGGGGCGCTCTTTTACGGCGAAAATACGGAGTGGAAAACGTGGGCGGTGCGTGATTGTGCTGCACCTACCGATCGGCTAGGTTGAATCGGTGCCCGGACCGCTGGCCAAGGCAAGCGCTTCCAGTCCGGTCCCGCAGCCGCGGATCTGCAAAGTTGCACAATAAGGAGCCACGGCAATCCGATGGACTTTCACAAACCACGGTATACGCCCATGAGCCGCCGCCGTCGCATTTACGAGGGCAAGGCGAAGGTCCTTTATGAAGGCCCCGAGCCGGGAACGCTGATTCAGCATTTCAAGGACGACGCGACCGCCTTCAACGCCAAAAAGCACGAGGTGATTGAAGGCAAGGGCGTGCTCAACAATCGAATCTCGGAATATGTGTTCCAGCACCTCAACGATATCGGGGTGCCGACCCACTTCATCCGCCGGCTCAACATGCGCGAGCAGCTGATTCGAGAGGTGGAAATCATTCCGCTCGAAGTTGTCGTGCGCAATGTCGCCGCAGGGTCCCTGGCGCAGCGCCTCGGCATCGAGGAAGGCACGCAGCTGCCGCGCTCGATCATCGAGTTCTACTACAAGAACGACAAGCTCAACGACCCGATGGTGTCAGAAGAGCACATCACGGCCTTTGGCTGGGCGTCGCCGCAGGAGATCGACGACATCATGGCGCTCGCCATCCGCGTCAATGATTTCCTCTCCGGGCTTTTCCTCGGCGTCGGCATCCGTCTGGTCGACTTCAAGATGGAAACCGGCCGGCTCTGGGAAAACGACGTGATGCGCATCGTGGTCGCGGACGAGATCTCTCCGGACAGCTGCCGGTTGTGGGACATCAAGACCAACGACAAGCTCGACAAGGACCGCTTCCGCCGCGATCTCGGCGGCCTGCTCGAGGCCTATACCGAAGTGGCCAAACGCCTCGGGATCATGAGCGAGGGCGAGCGCCCGCAAGGCACTGGCCCGGTCCTGGTGAAGGGCTAGGGTTGCCTCAAGAGCAACATCGGTTGTGATTTGTGTCATGCCCGGCCTTGTGCCGGGCATTCACGTCTTTTACTTAGAGATTCTGCCGGAAAGACGTGGATGACCAGTCCGGCCATGACGAATCCACGGCAATAGGCAATCGATGAAAGCCCGCGTCACCGTTACCCTGAAATCCGGCATCCTCGATCCCCAGGGCAAGGCTATCGAAGGCGCGTTGCGCTCGCTCGGGCTTGCCGGCGTGTCCAGCGTGCGCCAGGGCAAGGTGTTCGATATCGAGATCGAGGGCGATGACCGCGCTCAGGCAGAGGAACTGCTCAAACAGGCCGCTGACAAGCTCTTGGCCAATACCGTGATCGAGAATTACCGCGTGGACCTTCTGGGATGAAAGCTGCCGTTCTTGTATTTCCGGGCATCAATCGCGAGCGTGACATGGCGCGCACGCTTCGCCTGATCTCGGGACACGAGCCCGCCATGGTCTGGCACACAGACACGGATCTTCCGTCCGGCATCGATCTGGTGGTAATTCCAGGCGGGTTCTCCTACGGCGATTATCTGCGCTGCGGCGCAATCGCGGCGCGCAGTCCTATCATGGACGCGGTGCGCGGCTACGCGGCCCACGGCGGGTTGGTGCTGGCCGTGTGCAATGGGTTCCAGATCGCCTGCGAGGCCGGGCTGCTTCCAGGCGTGCTGATGCGCAATGAGCGGCTCAAGTTCATCTGCCGCGACATATTCCTCAAAGTCGAGCGCTCCGACACGGCGTTCACCCGTGGCTATAATGCGGGGCAGGTGATCCGCGTGCCGACCGCGCATGGCGAAGGTAATTACATCGCAGACGCCGACACGATCGCGCGGCTGGAAGGTGAGGGCCGGGTGATCTTCCGCTATGTCGCGCCCGACGGCGCGCGCGATGCCGCTTTCAACGTCAACGGTTCGACCAACGCGATTGCCGGCATCATCAACGACCGCGGCAACGTGCTCGGCATGATGCCGCATCCGGAAAACCACGTCGAAGCCGCGATCGGCCCGACCGACGGGCGCGGCCTGTTCGCCGGGCTGGTCGAGGCGCTTGACCGGGCGGCATAGGCTGTGATTCGCAAAGAACCTCGCATCACCCCCGAGTTGATCGCCGAACACGGGCTCAAGGCGGACGAATACGATCGCATTCTGAAGCTGATCGGCCGTGAACCCTCGCTCACCGAACTCGGTATTTTCTCGGCGATGTGGAACGAGCATTGCTCGTACAAATCCTCCAAGGTTCATCTGCGCACGTTGCCGACCAAGGGCCCATGGGTGATCCAGGGGCCGGGCGAAAATGCCGGCGTCATCGACATCGGCGACGGGCTCGCCTGCGTGTTCAAGATGGAGAGCCACAACCACCCGAGTTACATCGAGCCCTATCAAGGCGCGGCGACCGGGGTCGGCGGCATCCTGCGCGACGTGTTCACCATGGGGGCGCGGCCGATTGCCTGCCTGAACGCGCTTTCGTTCGGTGCGCCATCGCATCCGAAGACGCGACATCTTGTGGGCGGCGTCGTCGCCGGCATCGGCGGTTACGGCAACTCCTTCGGCGTTCCGACGGTCGGCGGCTCGGTGCGATTCCATTCGCGTTATGACGGGAACTGCCTGGTCAACGCGATGGCAGTCGGCATCGCGCGCAAGGATCAGATCTTCTACGCGGCGGCTTCGGGCGTCGGCATGCCAATCGTCTATCTCGGTTCCAAGACCGGCCGCGACGGCATCCACGGCGCCTCGATGGCCTCGGCGGAGTTCGACGAGGACTCGGAAGGAAAACGCCCAACCGTGCAGGTCGGTGATCCGTTCTCGGAAAAGCTGCTGCTCGAGGCTTGTCTCGAGATCATGCAGAAAGGCTGCGTCATCGCCATTCAGGACATGGGCGCGGCCGGCCTGACGTGTTCGGCTGTGGAGATGGGCGCCAAAGGCGATCTCGGCGTCACGCTCGATCTCGACAAGGTGCCCTGCCGCGAGGAGGGCATGAGCGCCTACGAGATGATGCTGTCGGAAAGCCAAGAGCGCATGCTCATGGTGCTCAAGCCGGAGAAGGAGAAGGAAGCCGAAGCGATCTTCCGCAAATGGGGGCTCGATTTTGCGGTGGTGGGTGAGACCACGCCAACCAAGCGCTTCATCGTGCGCCATGGGGGCGACGTGATGGCCGACCTTCCGATCAAGGAACTCGGCGACCAGGCGCCGGAATACAAGCGGCCCTTCGTGACCCCGGCGAAGCCAAAGGAAATCGACGCGGAGAGCGTCAAGGCGCCGGTCGACATCGGCGAGGCGCTGGAGAAATTACTGGCAGCGCCTGATCTCTGTTCGAAGCGCTGGGTGTGGGAGCAATACGACCACGTCATTCTCGGCAACACAGTGCAGCGGCCGGGCGGCGATGCCGCCGTGGTGCGTATCGAGGATGGGCCAAAAGGCCTCGCGCTCACCACGGACGTCACGCCGCGCTACTGCGAGGCCGATCCGTTTGAGGGCGGCAAGCAAGCAGTCGCCGAATGCTGGCGCAATCTCACGGCGGTCGGCGCAAGGCCGCTCGCCATCACCGACAATCTCAATTTCGGCAATCCCGAGCGACCGGAGATCATGGGGCAGTTCGTCGGCTGCATTCGTGGCATCGCCGAAGCCTGCAAGGCGCTCGATTTCCCGGTCGTGTCGGGCAATGTCTCGCTCTACAACGAGACCAACGGACGCGCGATTTTGCCGACACCCTCCATCGGCGGCGTCGGCCTGATCGACGATTTCAGGGCATCTGCGACGCTCGCGTTCAAAGGGCCGGACGAGACAATTTTGCTCGTTGGCGAGACGACGGGTTGGCTCGGCCAGTCCATGTATCTGCGTGAAATATGCGGACGGGAGGAGGGCGCGCCACCGCCCGTCGATCTCACCGAGGAGCGCGAGAATGGCGATTTCGTGCGCGCGCTGATCCTCGATGGGACGGCCACGGCGGTGCACGACCTGTCCGACGGCGGCCTCCTGGTTGGTCTTGCCGAAATGGCAATAGCCTCAGGCATTGGCGCGGAGCTATCCGCAGCCCCCTCCGACATACCAGCCCACGCCCACTGGTTTGGCGAGGACCAGGCGCGCTACCTCGTCACCGCGCGGACGCCCCAGGTGGCCGCCCTTCTCGCGCGCGCCCGCGCGGCCAACGTGCCTGTGTGGACGATCGGCAAGACCGGCGGCGACACATTGACGCCTCCCGGGGCGCGTCCCATCCTAGTCACGATTCTGCGCGAGCGTTTCGAAGCTTGGCTGCCGGCCTACATGGCCGGCGAGCAGTGAGCGATCTGCGAGGGTCTGGCCGATGGCCATGGACGCCGGTGAAATCGAGCGGCTGATCAAGGCGCACATTCCGGATGCGCAGGTGACGATCCGCGACCTTGCCGGCGACGGAGATCATTACGCCGCGACCGTGATCTCCGCCTCGTTCAAGGGCAAGTCGCGGGTGCAGCAGCACCAGATCGTCTACGAGGCGCTCAAGGGGCAAATGGGCGGCGTGTTGCACGCTCTGGCACTTCAGACGGGCACGCCTTGACCGGCGGTGTTCGCGTCCTCGTGCCGAAGGGTGCGATTGCGCCGACCGGCACCTGGAGCGTCGGTGCACGCGCGGGCGATTTTGTATTCGTGGCAGGCATGCGTGGCATCGATCCAGCGAATAACCGGCTCGTCGAAGGTGACGAAGCTCGCATCCGGCAGGGTTTCATGAATATGAAGCTGATCGCCGAATCCGAAGGTGCCGGCCTTTCGGACTGCGTTCGTCTGACCGTATTCGTGACCGATATGAACAGGTTGCGCCCGCTCGTAAATAAGGTGCAGGAGCAACTTTGGACCGGCGGGCCGTATCCACCGCGCAGCATTGTCGAAGTCGCCAGGCTCAACCAGGATGACTTTTTCGAGGTCGAAGGCACATTCTACTCACCAAAAAGCTGAGGAATCCTCTGATGCCTCCCCTGATGCCTCTTGGGCTGGCGGCGTCTTATGGGATACATATATTCATGAACGTGGCGGCCATGCCGCCCAACAGGACGAGATTCCATGGGCATCGAGCAATTCATCGACAATGAAGTGAAGGCCAACGACGTCGTGCTGTTCATGAAGGGCACGCCGCAGTTTCCGATGTGCGGATTTTCCGGTCAGGTGGTCCAGATCCTTGACCATCTCGGCGTGGCCTACAAAGGCATCAATGTGCTCGAATCCGACGAAATCCGGAACGGGATCAAAAGCTATTCGAACTGGCCGACGATTCCGCAGCTCTATGTGAAGGGCGAGTTTGTCGGCGGCTGCGACATCGTGCGCGAGATGTTTCAGGCTGGCGAGTTGTTGCAGGCCCTGAAGGACAAGGGCGTGTCGGTACAGCAGACCGCCTGACGCAGATCGTGCGTGGCAAAAGTTTTTCTTATTCTTGCGACGATTGCTGATCTGGCGCTCGCAGCATTGCTGGTGGGCGTGTCAGGATTTATGTTCGGTGGTGGCCCCGAAAGCACGCATGCGGGGGCCCTGGCGGCTGTCGGCTATGTTGTCGCAGTGATCGCTTGTCTGGTGGCTCCGGTCGCCGGATTTATTTTCAATAGTCGGGGTAAGACCGGTCTCGGGATAACGACCGCCTGGGTGCCCGTCGCAGGCGCGCTCACCGCGCTGGTCTTGCCTGCGCCCTACTAAGGCAACGATTGTATGGCGACCGATACGATCAAAGTCATCGTCTTTCCGGGCGGCTTCAATTTGCCCTTGTGGACTGCCATCGACCGACAATTTTTCAAATCGTATGGAATTGAAATAGAGCCTCACTATACGACCAGTTCCATGGAGCAAATCTCAGGATTGATTTTGGGACGCTGGGAGATCGCGCTCACCGGTTTTGACAACATCGTGGCCTATCAAGAGGGGCAGGGCGAAGCAAAGATTGATGGTACGCCGGATCTTTTCGCATTTATGGGCGGCGACTCCGCGTTCTTGCGGCTCGTGGTTCAGTCCGATATTGCGTCTTACGCTGATCTCAGGGGCAAGACGCTTTCGGTAGATGCACTCACAACCGGCTTTGCCTTCGTGCTCAAAAAAATGCTGGCGCATAACGGTTTGAGTGATGATGACGTTTTGTTCGAGCGCGCCGGAGGCGCTTTGCAGCGCTTCGAGGCGCTAAAGGCCGGAAAACATGCGGGCACTCTGCTGGTCACCCCGTTCGATCTGATCGGAAAGGAAACAGGCCTTCGCGTTTTGCAGAGCGCATCCGAAGTCTTGCCGCGCTACCAGGGCATCTCGGGCGCCACGCGGCAAAGCTGGGCAAAAGACAACGCCGATGCACTGACTGCGTTTATCCGCGGCTATCTCGACGCACTGGACTGGCTTTATGCTGAAGGCAGCAAACAGGCGGCGTGTGATCTTCTTGCGGCCAAGGTACCGGGAATGTCGCCACGTTTGGCCTCGTCGACTTACGACGTACTGCTGGATCGCAATGCTGGATTCGACCCCAAGGCCGCGTTGGATATCAGAGGCATTGAGACCGTATTGAATTTGCGCAGCGAGTACGGACGTCCGGCAAAAAATCTGACCGATCCCCGCAAATACGACGACCCAAGGTATTATCAGGCAGCGCGGGCCAGCGGCTCAAATCCCTAAGCTATGCATCTGGGGGAGTATTGCCGGCTCCAGGAAGAATGGAGCCGGAAACTCGTGTTTCATTTTCTCGCCGATTCGAAGGGGTAAATAAGGTTGCCGGTCTTGTGCTCGGGAGGCCAAACGACGACCCAGTTCTTGAGGTCGGTCACCTGACCGAGGTCATTGCCGGCGATGTTTTGCCACTGCGTAACAATCATGCGCGGCTTCGCCCACTCACCATCCTTTCCGAATTTTATCTGGCCGGCCACGGTGTCAAAGGTTTGCGATCGGATGTAATCCGCAATCTTCGAATGATCGAAGCTCTTGGTTCCCTCGACGGCGGCGGCCAATACCTGGCCCGCTGCATAGCCGTACGGAGCGAAGTTGTACCCAAACGGATCTACGCCTTGCCCCTTTGCCCGCTCGCGATACTTGTTCAGCAGCTCGCGCACACCCGGGAAATCAAAGGTCGGGATTGGCACAAAGACCTCGGCATTGTTGATGTAGCCGTTCATGAGAGGTCCCATCTGGATCTTGAGTGGTGTGGCCAGGAGACCAATCATCGTGCCACCCATCAGCTTGGGCACCAGGCCAACTTCGCTTGCGGCGCGCACGAAGCCGACGGAGTCAGGCGGGTATGCGCCCACGAACACGATGTCCGGGTTGGTCGCTTTGATGGCGCGAACGACCGGCGTCATATCGGTGGTCGCCGGAGGATAACGCTGGTCGTAAACGATTGTCAGGCCAGCCGCCTTGGCGTTTTCGCGTGCACCGTCGGTTGCATTCTTTCCAAATTCCGCATCGGCGCCAACAAGGGCGACTGTTTTCGGTTTTGGATTTTGTGCAACTGCGACTTCAAAGAATCCACGTGAAAACTCCCGCTTCGGATCGGGACCGAGCGGAATCATGGAGAAGTAATTTTTGTAGTGCGCCTCACTATTTGCCGCAGTGCCGAGGATGCCAATCGTCGTCAGGTTGCGCGGCGCGACAACGGGTAGAGCCGCGCTGATCTGATTGGTGCCGTATGGGCCGAGCAGCAAGTTGACCTTGTCGACATCGATCAGCTTCGTATAGATGGTGTTCTCGTTTGAGGGATTGGTCTGATCGTCGTAGTAGACCAGCTCCACAGGTCGACCGAGCAGTCCGCCTTTGGCGTTCACGTCGTCTCGCCAGATTTCAAGTGCAATCAATAGCTGTTTGCCATTCGGCGCATTCGCGCCGGTCAGTCCCATGCTGAAGCCAACCTTGACCGGATCGGCCGCCAGAGCTTCGCGCAAGAATGCCTGCGATGTCGAAGCCACGAGAATCCAAGCAAAGGTCCAGATTGCCACACGCAAACGATAGCTTGCGCCCATGATTTCCCTCCCTGTTTTCTTGCCCTTCTTGTTTTCGGCACGTGCTGTGGGCCGCAAGCACATGCTCCGCAGTTATCGCTTGTGTCTATCCGCTGCTCCGAGCGCCGTTGAGAAACAGCGTCGCTGCGGCCTTGACGGTACGTTCGATTCCTTCCGGCGAAGTGGAGCCGAGCGACGACGTCAGCAGCGCCAGTTGATGCTTGCCAGTGAGCATGTCCAGAAAGAGCTCGGCCAGCATGGTGGGATCGCCGGGACCAAGCTTTCCCGCTTTTTGCTGACGTTCAATCCAGCCCGCCACAAGGCCGTAAGCTGAAATCGGGCCAAGCTGAAAAAAGAAGCTGGCGACCGAC
>DASXLC010000005.1:0-58535 GCA_036496445.1 Pseudolabrys sp.
GTCGTCACAGTGAATTTGCTGGGAAGAGGCTGGTCAAGTGCCGTCTCCCCTTGATGTGTCGCTCCTGCGCCCTTGCTTGCTCCGAATCAGCTGCGTGGCTAGGCCTTTATGCCTGCGGTTTGGCAAGACGTGCTGATCGGAGCTCACGTGCCGGATTTAAACTGGAACAAGACGGTGTGGGGCTCGACCTACGGCTGGCAGGCCGGCGGCGAGGAGTGGAGCGAGACCTGGGGCAGCAGCGAAGCGCAGTGGTTTGGCTCCATCTTTCCAAGACTGCATCGTTTCCTGCCGGCACGACGGATTCTGGAAATCGCGCCCGGATTTGGGCGATGGACCAAATTTCTGATCCCCGCATGCGATGAATTCGTCGGTGTCGATTTATCGGCCAAATGCGTCGATGCCTGCCGCAAAATATTTGCCACAGCAGGGCACGCGCAGTTTATTTCCAACGACGGGTTCTCCCTGGACGCAGTCCCGGATGGAGAGTTCGATCTCATTTTCTCATTCGATTCGCTGGTCCATGGCGAGCACGACGTTTTGGCGTCGTATATTCCGCAGGTTTTGCGCAAGCTGTCGGCCAATGGCGTCGCGTTTCTTCATCACTCAAATCTTCTCGCCTACGGAAATACAATCGGCGCTCCGCACGGCCGTGCGATGACGGTCTCGGCCGATATCGTTGCCGATCTCGTCAAGCGCGCTGACGGGGCGGTTCTCGTCCAGGAGATCATCAATTGGGGCTGCGATCACCTGATCGACTGCTTGACGCTGTTGGCGCGCCGCGATGCCTATCCTTCAGCGAAGGCGGTTCGCTTCAAGAACCCGCTCTTCATGGCAGAGGCGGCACTCATTAAAAATTTTCATAATCGCTATAACGGATCGGCCGAATATTCGACGCACCACTCCGGCGCCATCGCCGCCGCCGGCTGACCTCACGCAATATCGAGCCGGAACGGATGACCTTCGGTTGCCGCGTCACCAAGACCGATGGCGTCGATCGCCTGTATCATGCGGCCGTCCCGGTTGAGCAGGCGGTCGGCGATCGAGACGATCCGCGCGTTCGGCTGCGCGGTACGCGACGCGCGGCGGATGTCCCAGGCAATTTGCCTCTCGTCGCGTTTCGGATTGAGCGCGCAGGCCGCCACATAAGCGCCGGCGGTTGACCGGCTGATTCCGGCGAAGCAGTGGATCACCATCGGATCCTTGCGATCCCATGCGCCGACAAAATCGATCAGCCGCTGTACATGCTCATGCGCCGGCGCGGTATAACCGTCCATCGGCATCGTTATGTCGTCGACCGCAAGCACCAGATGGTTTTCAGGCGCAATATGGCCCGGTCGCTGCACGCGGTCGACAAGCCGCAGCAACGTGACGATATGGCGGGCTCCGGTCTCATCGACCGTAGCGTGGAGGCGGGATAGCGAGCAGACGTGAATCATTTGCAAAATATAACGGTGATTCCTGTTCCTTATGTATGACCTTAATGCCGCAATGAAAAGCCTCAGGCGCGGAGAAGTTTTTCGAAGCGTTCGCGGAAGCGCGCTTGTGCGGCCCCGGCAGGCCATGGGCTGAGATAGTCGCGCTCAAGCGTGGCAGAGAATTTCGGCGGTGGGCCGAAGAATTTCCGCGCCTCCTCGTCGGCAAAGCCAGCGAGCCGCGTGGCCTCGAGATAGGCGGCGCTGTGGTCGGCAGCCTTGATCAGGTTCTGGAGGCTTTCCGGCAGCTTCGCTGGGAGGCCGAATCGCAAATGGATGGCGGCAAGGAGCCGCTTTTCGACCGCCTTGTAGCTGTCGCCAATCACTGCCTTGAACGGCGAGATCATGTCGCCGACGACATATTCGGGCGCGTCATGCAGCAACACCGCCAGGCGGCCGTTGCGGTCGAGCCGAGGAACTTTCGCGCGCGCCAGTGCCTCCACCAGCAAAGCATGCTGCGCAACGGAAAAGATGTGTGCCCCCTGGGTTTGTCCATTCCAGCGGGCGACCCGCGCCAGCCCATGGGCGATGTCGTCGAGTTCCACATCGAGCGGGGAGGGGTCGAGCAAATCGAGCCGCCGTCCGGAGAGCATGCGCTGCCAGGCGCGCGGCGCGGATCTTGCACCTCTTGCGCCGCTTGCACTCTTGGGCGTCCGGCTCATCGTTTTCTTGGTTTTCTTGGTTTTCTTGCGAGCTTCGCGCAAGCGGGGTGCCGATAGCACGTGACGAGATGGTCGTTGACCATGCCGACGGCCTGCATGAACGCGTAGACGATGGTCGGCCCCACGAATTTAAAGCCGCGTGTGATAAGCTCTTTCGATATTTTTTGCGACAGCGCCGTCTCTGCCGGCACTTGCTTGGTCGTACGGAAGTTGTTGAGCTTCGGCTTGCCGTCGAGATGATCCCAGAGCAGATTCGAAAATCCCGGTCCGCTCTCCATGATTTCAAGCCAGGCGCGTGCGGACGAGATCGCTCCCTCGATTTTTGCCCGATTGCGGACGATGCCGGCATCCTTCATCAACGATTCGATCTTTCGCTTCGGATAGCGCGCGATTTTTTCCGGCGCAAAGTCATCAAAGGCACGGCGGAAATTCTCCCGCTTGCGCAAGATGGTGATCCACGAAAGGCCGGCCTGGAAACCGTCGAGAACAAGTTTCTCGTAGAGCGCGCGATCGTCGAATTCCGGCACGCCCCATTCCTCGTCGTGATAGGCCACGTAGAGCGGGTCCGCTTTCGGCCAGGGACAGCGACACAATCCGTCAGGATGGAGAAGCGATTTGCTCATGTCGACCCTTTCGCTTCACCTGGCCAGTCGAATTTCGCCCAGGCTGGCTTCACGGCCCGGATGGCAATGCCCCCAGCCTCGATCGTCGCACCGGCAGCGAGAGCATCCCCGATCCGGTCGAGCCGCATGAGGGCGAGACCATGCCCTTTGGCGGTCGAGCCAAGCGTACCGATCTGCCTGTCACCCGCCATGACAGGCAGGCCGGAACTCGGCGCAAATTCGTCATAGACAATCGGCACGACGCGGCTGCGTGCGCTGGCACGATGCTCCACGCGGGATACGACCTCCTGACCGACATAGCAGCCCTTGCCGAAATCGACGCCGTTGAGCTGATCCATGTCTGCTTCGTGCGAAAACGTATCGCCATAAATGAAATCGAGGCCGCCGCGCGGAACACCGAGCGCGATACGGTGAGCCTCGTAGGCGTCTGCGCCGACCAGCTGGCCGCCGAGATCGGCGGCGGCTTCCTCGGCAAGATGCGGCGGCAGCATCATCCGCGAACCGAGCGAGGGCAGGCGCGGGTCGGGATAGCTCAGGCCATATTCGCTTTCAGCCGTGCCGTCCCAGACCGCCATGACCCCGAGTACGCTCGACAGATCCTCGCAAATCACCTTTGCGCGCAGCTTGTAGAAATTCAGTTTTTCCACCAGCGCTGAAGCGAGCGCCCGTGGGCAATCGAGAAAGAAGCCCCCGCCATCGTTGATCGGTGCCTCGGCGACAATGAAGTCGATGATGATTTTTCCCTGTGGCGTGAGCAATGCCGCAAAGCGCGGCTTGCCGGGCGCGACCTTGGCCATGTCGTTGGTCACAAGCCCGTTAAGGAAACCGCGGGCATCGTCACCTGCAACCTTGACCACGCCGCGATCCGGGAGAAGAGCTACCTGCATGCGATTTCCTTGGGTGTCTTTCGATAGTCTCTTGCCAGAACTCTCGCCGGAACGTAAGCGCTGTCGGGCAGGGCTCAAGACCATTTAGACGCATTCCAGTATGGCCGATAGCTACGACCTGATCCTCAAAGGCGGCACGGTCGTCAACCATGACGGCGAAGGTCTGCGCGACCTCGGCGTGCGTGCCGGCCGTTTCGCCGCCATCGGCGATCTGTCGCAGGCTTCCGCCGGCGAAGTGATTGATTGCCGCGGGCTGCACCTGTTGCCCGGGGTGATCGACACCCAGGTCCATTTTCGCGAGCCCGGGCTCACCCACAAGGAAGACCTGGAGAGCGGCTCGCTTTCGGCAGTGATGGGCGGGGTCACCGCCGTGTTCGAGATGCCCAACACCGATCCACTGACCGTGGACGCGGAAGCCCTGGCGGATAAGGTCAGGCGCGGCCATCACCGCATGCATTGCGACTTCGCGTTTTTTGTGGGCGCGACCGCCGACAACACAAGGCATCTCGCGGAGCTGGAACGGCTGCCGGGCTGCGCCGGCATCAAGGTGTTCATGGGTTCTTCCACCGGCTCCCTGCTGGTCGCCGACGATGCAGGCTTGCGCGCTGTCCTGAAGGTCATCCGCCGCCGTGCGTCGTTCCACGCCGAAGACGAGCCACGGCTGAGTGAGCGCAGGACTCTGCGCGTCGAGGGGGACCCGCGTTCGCATCCGGTCTGGCGCGATGAGATTGCGGCACTCAAGGCGACGCAACGTCTTGTCGCGATCGCGCACGAGACCGGTGCCCGCGTGCATGTCCTGCACGTCTCGACGCTGCAGGAGATGGAATTTATCGCCAATCACAAGGATGTAGCTTCGGTCGAGACTACGCCGCACCATCTCACGCTCGAAGCGCCCGGCTGCTACGAGCGGCTTGGGACGCGCGCGCAGATGAATCCGCCTGTGCGCGATGCGGCGCATCGTTCGGGAATCTGGAACGGCATCCATAACGCAATTGTCGACGTTCTCGGATCCGATCATGCGCCGCACACCCGCGAAGAAAAAGAAAAGACCTATCCGGCGAGCCCATCGGGAATGACTGGCGTGCAAACGCTTGTTCCGATCATGCTCGATCACGTCAATGCCGGCCGGCTGTCGCTGCTGCGCTTTGTCGATCTGACCAGCGCGGGCCCGGCGCGCCTGTTCGGGATCGCCACCAAGGGACGCGTTGCGGTGGGATACGACGCCGACCTTACGGTGGTCGACCTCAAGCGCAGGGAAACGATCACCGACAAGTGGGTGGCTTCGCGCGCCGGCTGGACTCCCTATGACGGCGTTACCGTTACCGGCTGGCCGATCGGGACCTTCGTACGCGGCCGCAAGGTGATGTGGGAGGGCAGCCTCGCTGCGCGAGCGCAGGGAGAGCGTGTCCGATTTCTGGAGACGTTGGCGAGCTAGCGTTGGGGCGGCTATTGCCGCGGCTGTTCGAGCGAAAATTCGCCCCTGCGGATCCGGCTGCTCAAACCGTCGGTAAAGGTGGCTGCCGCTTCTTCACCATAGGTGGTGACAAATTCAGCGAGCGCGGCGAACAGACAGGCTTGCGCCAGGCAATCGCCGTCAACGCCGTCGAGGCGCGCCTCGGCCCAGGCTTCCCGGAGGTAACCAAGCGCCACGAGCTTCTGTTCGCGATCGGAAACCAGCTGGCGTGCGTCAATCGAACCTTCAGTAGTTGTCATAGTTTTCCGCGTCCCCGGCGTCCAAGAACGGACACCCATTTCAAGTTGCAATTTGAACGTTAGCACGGGGATCGCGGCGCACGAGGCCACAATAAAGAAAAGGTTAATCGCGGTAACTAGTTTGCATATCGCGCCGTGATTTCACGGGCGATTTTCGCACCCTCGTCGAGATACCGGCGTATTGCGAGATCGGCGGCAGGAGTGCAGACCCGATAGGTTTGCTGGAAGCCACGATAGCCGCGATTGAAGCTCGCGACGATCTTGCGGCGGCGATCGCCGCTCGGTGCCTCGGCGTCGATCAGAGCCTGCAACTCATTGCGCCATTTCGAACCCTCATTGGCGCCGCAGACAGCGCGCAAATAATGGAGCGCGCCCATGATTTCGCTAAGCCGCTCCAGATCGCCATCAAAAGGGGCCGGCGTGTCGCTTTGTGCGCGCGCCGGCAAAGCAAGACACAGCAGAATTGAGCCGATGGTGAGAAACTTCTTCACGCGTTTACCCTGGGTCCCCGTGCCGAAGATATGCGCCGGCTTGACGCCAATCGCAAGGCAGCTGATCAGCCCGTTTGGTCCAGAATGGCGGCAGCTGCAGCAACAATCTCGGCCAGGCCTTCCGTGGTCCGATAGGCGCTGAGCTCCGGCGGTTCGATCCAGCGGGCGTCATCGAGCTCGTCGTTGAGAACCGGCTCACCTGACAGCCAGCGCGCGGCAAAACATAAAATGACGAAGTGCCGCTCAATCTTTCCCTGCGCATCGCGCGTTATTACTTCGCGGTGGCCGGCGAGCGCAACCGCTTCTATGGAGAGCGACGTCTCCTCGTGCACCTCACGGACGACCGCTTCAGCCAGCGACTCGCCAAGCTCGACGGCTCCACCGGGCAGCGTATAGAGATTGAGTGCCGGACTGCGCGCGCGCCGAACGACCAGAACCTTGCCATCACGAATGATGGCGGCGCTGACGGCAAGATAGGGACGCTTTGGGTAGGTTCGCTCGTCGGCCATTGTTGCACTTTGCACATAATCTGTCCGAAAGCCGGTTCCCGCTTTCCGGGATCATGCGCGCGATCTATCGCTTCATCAATTTGTCGACGACTTCCTGCGGTGTCGGCGCTTCCTTCTCGTCGGACTCACCGTTGATGATCGCGCCCGCGCGTGCGATCAGTGGCTTCAACCAACCGATCGCATTTCCGGCGAGGGCCGCGACCGTGTCCGGCCGCCGATCGGCATCATCCATTGCCGCCCGGGTTGCCTCTAGCACGATCGTCATCGTGACGGCCAGCGTATCCAGGCTGTTGCGCAGGTCCGGATCGGCTTTGTCGTAGGCGGCGATCGCAAGTTCACGGGTCTTGAAGTGCGAGAGACGAAAATGCTCCCGGTAGCTCATCGGCTCCCATGCCAGAAAATCCGCGCGGAATTCCGGGCAGTTCGACAGCAGGTCGAGCAGCATGACGGCTTCGCTGAACCGATTGAGATAGTCGGTCGCGAGGCCGGTCGCCGGGTTGATATTGGCATCGGAGAGCCGGTGAGCCATGTCGGCATCAGATAGCTCATCCGGCGCTTGCGCGGCGTCGGCGCAATTCTGATATTTCATCGAGACCCCACCCCCGAAACCGGCCGGGCTATCAGTGTTACGATCGGGGGTTAAATTGCGCTTAAGCGCGCGAGGAGCTGAGGTTCGGACGATGTGTGGCCGTTATGCGGTGACTTCCGCCCCGGAGGCGATCCGGACGCTGTTTGGCTATCCAGAGCAGCCCAATTTCCCGCCGCGCTACAACGTCGCGCCGACGCAACCTATCGCCATTGTTCGTGTGATCGAGGGCAAACGTCAGTTCGCGCTCGTGCGCTGGGGATTGCTGCCGTCCTGGGTGAAGGACCCCAAAAACTTTTCGTTGCTGATCAACGCGCGCGGCGAGTCCGTGAGCGACAAGCCGGCCTTCGGTGCGGCTATGAAGTATCGGCGCTGCCTGGTTCCTGCTGACGGCTTTTATGAATGGAAAGCGACCGGGCCGCGCAAGCAACCTTATTATGTGCGTGCAAAGTCGGGCCAGCCGCTCGCGTTTGCCGGCCTCTGGGAGAGTTGGACCGGACCCAACGGCGAGGAATTGGAAACGGCCGCCATCGTGACGACACGTGCCAATCACAGCCTCAACGGTATTCATGAACGGATGCCCGTGATCGTCCCGCCCGAGGCGTTCAATCTGTGGCTCGATTGCGCAAACGTCGATGCGCAAACCGCCGCCGGGTTGATCGCGCCGGCGTCCGAGGATCTGCTGGAAGCCTATGAGGTCTCAACCGCGGTCAATCGCACCGCCAATGACAATCCTGGATTGGTCGAGCGATATACGGCGTCTGCCGAAATTGAGCCGGTTACGCCGGTCTCCGCGCCACGGGCGCCTGCCAAACGGGCCAAAAAGGACGACGGGCAGGGGGCATTGTTTTGAGTGAAATGGGGCCAGGAACCTTTTCCCGGCGAATGCATCTAACATGTCGAACGGAGGGCGTTGCCCATGCCAGTGACGCAGGCCCAGCAGGCCGCAGCCGAATCGCTCAGCGATGCGGATCTGGTGGGTTTGGCGCGAGGACGCGACGAAGCCGCGGTTCGAGCCATCACCAAGCGATATAATCGCCGTCTGTTCCGCATTGCGCGGAGCATCCTGCGCAATGACGCTGAAGCCGAGGACGTGGTGCAGGAGACATATGTCCGCGCCTTTACCGGTCTTGATATGTTTCGCGGCGATGCGGCCTTCGGCACATGGATCACGCGCATCGCCATGAACGAGGCGCTGGGACGATTGCGGCGACGGCGTCCGACGGTGGACTGGGAGACCTACGGCGAAAATCGCCACCAGGCAGAAATTATCCATTTCCCGACCTCAATGGCCGGCAGCGATCCGGAGCAAAGCATGGCGCAAGGTGAAATTCGTGCGGTGCTGGAACAGGCGATCGATGAGCTTCCCGATGCATTCCGAGCCGTATTCGTTGCGCGCATTGTCGAAGGAATGAGCGTGGAGGAGACGGCCGATCTTTTTGGCCTGCAGCCTGAGACGGTCAAGACGCGGCTGCATCGCGCGCGCCTTTTGTTGCGCACGGAGCTGGACAAGCAGCTCGGCCCGGCGCTGACCAGCAGTTTTCCCTTCGATGGTCGGCGCTGCGACCGCATGACCGAGGTTGTGGTTGCTCATATCTGCGCCGGCTGATTTTCGGGAACCTCTGGCGCGCCGCTGCATCAAATCTCTCACTAGTGCACGGCACGGCCTGATGGCCGTCGCGAATGGAGGTTCCCATGATTGCCAGATTATCCGCAGGTCTTGCGGCGCGAGGTCTTGCGGCGCGAGTTCTTGCGGCGCCAGGTCTTGCGGCGCCAGTTCTTGCGCTTTGCCTGCTGACCGCACCGGTTTTTGCGCAAGGCGCCAAGCCGGGCGCCAAGCCGACCGATCCGCAAATCGCCCACATCGCATATACCGCGGGACAGCTTGATATCGACGCTGCCAAGCAGGCTTTGGAGAAATCCAAAAACAAGGAAGTGCGCGACTTCGCGCAGGATATGGTGCGCGACCACACTGAGGTAAACAAGCAGGCGCTCGCCCTGGTTACGAAGCTTAACGTGAAGCCGGAGGATAACGACACCAGCCGCGCACTTACCAAGCAGGCGGCAGCCAAGCGTGACGAATTATCCAAGCTCAGCGGCGCGGCATTCGACAAGGCCTATGTCGCCAACGAAGTTGCCTACCACAAGACTGTGAACGGCGCGCTTGAAAGCACGCTCATTCCCTCGGCGAACAACGCTGAGCTCAAGGGCCTGCTGCAGACCGGCCTGAAGATTTTCCAGGGTCATCAGCAGCACGCCGAACATGTCGCGGCTGACGTAAAGTAAATACTGCACATCGTCATGAAACCGGGACGGATCGGCCTTGCTGCCTTCGTTGCGTTCGGGCTTTTGTCCGTCCCGGTGCAGGCGGAAACAATTCAGGTGATCGTCGACAAGCTGGTGTTCGCTCCTGTTGATGTGAACGCGAAGGTTGGCGACACCGTAGAGTGGGTCAACAAGGACGCATTCGCCCACACTGCGACGGCGACAAACGGCGACTGGAATGTCACCCTTGCCCCGAAACAGAACGGTCAGCTGGTGCTGAAAAAGCCGGGAACGACCGACTATTTCTGCAAGTTTCATCCCAACATGAAAGGGCGCGTGATCGTTGTGCCTTGAGGTGCCGCTAAAGCACCTTACCCGGATTGAGGATACCGTTGGGATCGAGCATGCGCTTCAAACCGCGCATCAGCTCGAGCGCGACCGGGTCTTTTACCTTCGCCAGCGACTCTCGCTTGAGCTTGCCGATCCCGTGTTCGGCAGAAATAGAGCCGTTGTACTTCAGAACGATCCGGTTCACGGCATCGTTGACTTCGCTCCAGCGTGCAAGGAACTGCGCGGGGTCGGCGCCGATTGGCTGACTGACATTGAAATGAACATTGCCGTCGCCAAGATGGCCGAACGGCACGGGCCGGCAGTCTGGCACGATTGCTTTGGCCGCCGCGCTTGCCTCTTCGAGAAATTGCGGAACGGAGGCCACCGGAACGGAAACGTCGGCCTTAATCGAACCGCCTTCCGGCTTCTGCGCTTCAGGCAAAATATGGCGCAGATGCCAGAATGCCCTTGCATGATCGAGGCTGGCGGCAATCGTGGCGTCTTCGATCAGGCCTTTCGCGCCGGCGTCGGCCAGAAGCTGCTCTATGCTCTCGCGCAAACCTTCGCCGTGCTGCGATGAGACCTCCATCAGCACGTACCAGGGGTGTCGGCCGGCCAGCGGATCGCGCACGCCATGGGCGTGCTTGAGGGCGAATTCGATCACGTCGCGCACGATCAACTCGAAGCTCGTCACCGTACCGCCGACACGCGACTGCGCCAGATTGAGCAGCGTCACCGCGGCGGCCGGGGAGGGCACCCCGATGAAGGCGGTCTCCGTCGCGCGTGGGCGCGGAAACGTTTTCACCACGGCAGCGGTGATGATACCGAGCGTGCCTTCGGCACCGACGAAAATATGGCGAAGGTCATAGCCGGTATTGTTCTTTTTCAGCTTCGACAGAAGATTCATGAGGCGGCCGTCTGCCAGCACAACCTCGAGCCCGAGTACGAGATCGCGCGCAATCCCGTAGGCGACCGCACCGGTACCGCCGGCGTTGGTCGAGAGGTTACCGCCAATGGTGCAACTCCCTTCGGCTCCAAGCGACAATGGAAACAGGCGATCGACTGCGGTGGCCGCGTCCTGCGCCTTCGCCAACACGACGCCGGCTTCGCAGGTCATGGTGTTCGATCCGGCATCGACCTCGCGGATCCTGTCGAGCCGCGTGAGCGAGAGAATCAACTCGCCGTCAAATGGAATTTGTCCGCCGACCAGCCCGGTATTGCCGCCTTGTGGCACCAGCGGAGTCTTGGTCTCATTGGCAAGCTTGAGGATCGCCTGGACCTCGGCGACCGAGCCTGGCCGCAGCAACATCGAGCTGCGGCCATGATAGATACCGCGGCCCTCGATCAGGTATGGCGCGAGCGCTGCCGGATCGGTGATCGCGTATTTGTCGCCGACGATAGCTGCGAATTGCGGCAGCAGATCGGGCGAGGGCGCGCGGCGAAGCTGTTCGTTCATTCTGACAACCGTCTCGGTGCGGCGGCCCGCTTGAGGCGATCGTTGATCGCCTCGCCCAGGCCATCGTGCGGCACCTTCATTACCGCGATGCGCTTTGCGCCGGAAGCGTCCAGCGCCCGCAAATGCGAGAAAAGATTGGCCGCCGCCTCAATCAGGTTGCCACGTGGCGAAAGGTTGAAGACCGGACCGGAAAAAACCGGCGCCGGACCAAAGGCGAGCAGCGCTTCACCCGGTTGAGCGGCCTCGGCATCAAGCCGGATTGCGGCCTTCGGTGCGTAATGTGACGTCAACATGCCGGGCGCGATGGGTGCGTCTTCGGCAACGGCAGAGATCGTCAGCGCGCGGCCAAGCGCGCGCTCGATCGCTTCGCGGGGAAGGCCGCCCGGCCGCAGCAAGGCCGGCTGGTCGACGCAGGACACGATTGTCGACTCCACGCCGACGGCGCAGGGACCGGCGTCAATGATCAAATCGATGCGACCGCGCAGATCGGCGAGCACGTGAGCGGCGCTCGTCGGCGAAACGTGCCCCGATCGGTTTGCAGAGGGTGCCACCACCGCACCCTTGAATGTCTTGAGCAGGGCGTTCGCAACCGGATGCGCGGGCACGCGCACCGCGACGGTGTCGAGGCCGGCGAGTGCGAGATCGGCCACGCCGCAATCGGGCTGCTTCGCCAGCACCAGCGTCAGCGGTCCGGGCCAGAACGCAGCCGCCAGCCTTTCGGCAGCGGAGGTAAAGGTGGCCACGCGGCGCGCGGTATCGATATCCGGGACGTGCGCGATCAGAGGATTGAATGAGGGACGACCTTTGGCTGCGTATAGCCGCGCAACGGCCTCGCCATTGCCGGCATCGGCGCCCAGTCCGTAAACGGTCTCGGTCGGAAACGCGACCAGGCCGCCGGCGGCAAGGCAGCGCGCGGCCGCCTCAATCGCCTCGATATCGGCCTTTGACACTCGCGTTCCAGGCTCGGCGGTCATCCTCTCGCTCTCTCAAGCTTGCGTTTAGGGGTGCCGGGGTTATAAGACCGGCCTTCAGTCGGAGTGTAGCGCAGTCTGGTAGCGCACCACGTTCGGGACGTGGGGGTCGCAGGTTCAAATCCTGCCACTCCGACCAGAAAAAATCAAACAATTTCAATGCGTTACGGCGTGTTGCTTCGCTTGATGTAGTGCGTGAGTAGTGGTTTGGCCACTCTCAGTCACTTCTAGTTCGTCCTTCACTTCATTAAATCGCGAGGCCATCCAGAAGCGAGAGTTCAGCTTCAACGGATGCCTGTGCGCGATTGATGATGTTGGTTCTTATCGCGAGCGACCTGCGTGTCATCCAGCCAAGAGGCTATGCTCAAAATTTGGCTGAGCACTGATGCGCCTGCAACATCCGTTAGTTTGTTGCCCCACAGATCAATGTGAAGGCTCGGATCATGCTCCCGCGAGGGAGGGAATATAAAAATTTTCCAATAGCGGACATGCGCCATCAATTCGGTCGCCCATATGCGCAGCGGCGAGCCGGTATAACCGACCCGCCGCCATTCGCAGTCTGTCGTCCGAGGCGTTACTGACCTGGACGGTTCTTGATCATCTCCTCAACCTTGGCCTTTACAGCTTCAAGGTTGAACGAAGCCGGAGCCTGCATCGGCGGAAACTCGATGGCCGTCGCCGCCAATTTTGCGACGTACTGCTGGACCATCACGAACCGCCAGAACTCTCTGGCGTAAAAGTCGTTCATGTATCCACCGGCCAAGTTGTTCAAGCTCTCGCCTCGAATTGATGGTGTCCTTTCGAACGGATCCTGACGGATGTTGACCATCACAGGCATGTCGGTTGTCGTCTTTTCACCAGGCCAGCCATAAGGCTGCTGGTAAAACGTGAACTTGAAGTCATCGAGCCGCAGCGCTCCCAACGCCGCGCCGCCGAAATAAAAGATTTCGTGACGCTTGGATGGGCCCTTTCCGGTCAGAAGATCCATCTGGTTGTAACCGTCAAGATGGTTCTTGTAGGTCCGGTCGCCAAGTTGCACGCCCTTGAGGAGCTGGTCGGTGATATTTGGATTACCGGCCGCAGCCATCAACGTGGGGAACCAATCGAGACCCGAAAACATGCCGTTCTCGACCGAGCCCGGCTTGATCTGACCGGGCCAACGGATGATGGCAGGCACGCGGAAGCCGCCTTCGCCGACGGTGCCCTTGGTGTTCTTGAACGGAGTCATGCCGCCGTCCGGCCATGTGAAGACCTCGGCGCCGTTGTCGGTCGTAAAGATGACGATCGTGTTGTTGGTCTCGCCAATGTCGTCAACCTTTTTGAGCAGTGCGCCAATGTTATCATCTATCTGCGCCATGCCGGCTTCTTCCAAGCCATAGTTCGTCTGGTTGTTCTGCATCGACTTGTATTTTTCGGACAGGAATGTCCAGACGTGCATGCGCGTCGTGTTGTGCCATACGAAGAACGGCTTGCCGTCGCGCTTCGCCTTGTCCATGAAGTCGCTCGACGACTTGACCAGAACTTCATCAAAGGTCGTCATGTCGTACTTTGCCTTGAGGAAAGGCAGGTCGTGCATGTTTGGCACGTTGGACATGTTCGGGAACGGAGGCAGCGGACCCTCATCGACAATCCTTTGCTTTCCGATCTTGCCCCAGCGCGGCATTTCGGTGGGATCGTCCCTGTCGGTGGCGTAGCTGTGGACCAGGCTGCGCGGACCGTACGTATTGTAGAACTTCTCGTCGACGGGGAACGAATACCAGTACGGATCTGACATCGCATCCAGGTGGTACAGGTATCCGAAAAATTCATCGAAGCCGTGCAGGGTCGGAAGGAACTTGTTCAGGTCACCGAGGTGGTTCTTCCCGAACTGCCCGGTGGCATAGCCTTGCGCCTTCAGAGCGGTGGCCAGCGTCACTGCCTGCGCCGGCATACCGACGTCGGCGCCAGCCTGGCCTACCGTCGTCAGGCCGGTACGGATCGGCAACTCACCGGTGATGAAATTGGCGCGTCCCGCTGTGCAACTGGCTTCAGCATAGTAGTCGGTGAACCGCATCCCTTCAGACGCAAGCTTGTCGAGGTTTGGCGTCTTCCCGGACATGATGCCCTGGTGGTAGGCGCCGATGTTGAACCAGCCGACATCGTCACCCATGATCACAAGGATATTCGGCCGGCGCTGCTGCTGCGCGGCAGCTGGCATGCTCGCCATCAACACTGCAAGGAACGATCCAGTCACGACAAGCCAGAACTTTCTGCCGACTTTCATGGTCTCACTCCGTATGCTTTTGAGCAGAAGGTATTTCGGCCCAGCATTTGCGCCGGGCGGTTTGCGTTTTATGAGGATGCGGAAACTCCAGCGGTATTGGACTTAAGGGACATAATCACCGCGTAAACTCGAAAATTTACCGTCAGAGTTGAATGTAACCTGCAGAGATGACGCGGTCGTGATTTTGTCTCTCGGTTACATTTGGCGATCGCAACAACTGACGTGCGTCAGCTTTAGAGCGGCCGCAGTTGGAGCGATGAAACGCCGAGGGCGACGTCGAGAGCGACCGATCCCTCCAGCGAGACCGGCTGAAGGGCAATGGTTCGCCCGGAACCCCCGACCAGAACATTGGCACCGACGCCGAGGCCGACAGCGATGTCGCCGCTCGCGCCCACATATTCGCCAGCGAGGGCGCCTAGCGGAATGCCGACCGTGGGAGCAAGTACGGCCCAGCCGAATACACCGCCTGCGCTGATACCGATGTTGAGCCCTATCATGTTGAGTGCGCCCGCATAGGCCTGCGGCGGAAAATTTGGCGCGCTTGGAGTGAACCGGCACTCCATCGACTGGTGGCCGGCAATAATGAAGCCGATGCTCGGGTTGACCACACATCGCAGCATGCCTGCCTGGGTCCACGACGGTGGGGCCTGGGCATCGGCAGGTGCGCCAAGCACGGCGACCAGCGCGAGTGCCGTCACGATCGAACAGGTCTTCAACATCGAATATCTCCTTGTGATTGGTATTGGTCGCGCTTTGCGGGGCAAATCAGTAGCAAGGCGGATACGGGTAATAGCCGCACGCGGGCCGTGCATAGTAAGGCGCCGCATAAGCTCCGTAGGCCGCCGCTGCACCTACGGCAGCGGCTCCCGCGTAATATGCGCCGCGATAGGCGCTACGTCGGGCAACGCCCGCAAACGAGAGCGGTGTCAATGGCCTGCCAATGATGTCGATGAAGATAGCTGCAGCGCCATCGGCGCCGGTCAGGTTTCCCTCAAGCACATCGACGTCGAACGTGAGCCGGTCGCCCTCGAGCTTCGGCGTCTTCAGCACGACCACAACGTCGCGGATTGCAGAACCGTCCTTGCTGAAAGCCGACACGGTTGCGTTCGGGGGATCTTTTGCGAAGTTGTCACTGCCGGTCGCCCAATCATCAATGATGTGGCTCGTAAGATCGTGTCCAGCCGCACGAACGGGCCGGTCAGCAAACACGATAGAGTTTGGCGCCACTCCGGTCAGCACCAGTTTATTTCCCTGCAAGCTAACGCCGTGTGAGTTGAGGACTATGAGCGAGGGAACGACCTCTGGCTTGGTCACGCCACCGATGGTTTTCTGAAGCGGCACATGTGGCGGAGCGGGTGGGGCCGTCTGTGCAATTGCTATTCCCGACGTGCAAAGCGCGCTGACGACGATCACGACAACAAAGCGAATGCCAGTCACGGATTTCCTCCTGCTATTGTCAGCATCACGACGCCAGACCACCTGACGGCGCGAAATTTTCATCTCAAGTCTTTCTGAAAACACCGGGCGTGGTTATTGGGCCGAGGTCCAATACACGCGCAGCGCCCGTGCCCGCGTCGGACCATTGCGGACGTTCCATGCTATAGGCCGAGCGAGCAAAGAAGAATGTTGGACCAAAGGGCATAACCGTCGTGTTAATTTGCGACAGTCGAGCGTTGGTACGTCCAACACTAAAGTTACCGGCGAACTTTTCCGTTTCTGTGCCCTATGAATGGCTCGGCAGCCGGAAACTTTTGGCGGTATCGCGGTGACTCAACCGGTGAGCGCGTCGATCTCCGACTACTACTGCGTGATAGAGGTAAGTGGCGCGCCCGAAGTGCTCGTATTCAATTCGCTCTGACATTCCGGGAGAGGTAGACATGCGATCTCCGCTCGTCCGCAGAACGATAACCTCACTGACGATGATCGTTAGTGTGTGGGGGGCGTAGTCGCTGGCGACATGACGATGCCAACCAAGGCGATCCGCCGAGAAGCAGCGCGGCGCACCACTCGGATCCCGGAAGGCAAACCGGCGGCAGGCAAGTGGCCGTCGCCTGCCCAAGCCAGAGACGTCTTGTCACGTTGGACCATGGGCCAACTCGATTGCGGCCGTCTGACGTCGCAGTCTCAACAATCATCAGAAAATCCACACAACGCGCACACGCAGATGCATCGAGGAGCAGTGACAGCCATGACGCGGACAACGATGACCTTTGCCCTGAGTCTGCCCATTGCGCTCATGCTTGCCCCGCTGACGGCAGCACCCGCCGCCGCTCAGGCAGCCACAGTTGTGCTGCCGACCGACCGCACGGTGCTTCCGCTCCCTGAACCTCAGTACCCGCACAGCACCGTGTTTGATGTCCGCAACGCCACGCCACCACCCCGCTTCCAGGTCAAGGCGCCAGCGAACGCACCCAACGTGCTCATCGTATTGATTGATGACATGGGGTTTGGCCAATCGAGCGCGTTCGGTGGGCCCATTCACATGCCAACGGTGGAGAAGCTGGCCAACGAGGGCTTGCGCTATAATGAGTTCCATACGACGGCGCTCTGCTCGCCAACGCGCGCGGCCCTGCTCACCGGCCGCAACCACCACATGAACAACTTTGGTTCGATTGCAGAGACCGCCACCGCTTTCCCCGGGCAGACCGCGCAGCGACCCAACAGCGTGGCGTCTGTGGCCGAGATGCTGCGGCTGAACGGTTACAGCACCGCACAATTCGGCAAGAACCACGAGACCGCGCCTTGGGAGGTGAGCCCCTCAGGCCCAACCGACCGCTGGCCGACCCGCCAGGGCTTCGACAAGTTCTATGGCTTCATGGGCGGAGAGACCAACCAGTGGGCGCCGCTGCTTTATGACGGAATGACCCAGGTCGAGCCGTCGCACGACCCGAACTATCATTTCATGACCGACATGACCAACCAGGCGATCAACTGGATGCAGTCCCAGAAATCGCTGACGCCCGATAAGCCGTTCTTCATCTACTTCGCGCCCGGCGCTACGCATGCACCGCATCAGGTGCCGAAGGAGTGGATCGCCAAGTACAAGGGCAAGTTCGACCAGGGCTGGGACAAGCTGCGCGAGGAGACACTGGCGCGGCAGAAACGGCTCGGTGTCGTGCCGGCCGACACGAAGCTGGCGCCCAAGCCCGAAGCCATCAAGGACTGGGCCGCGCTCACGTCGGACGAGAAGAAGCTATTCGCACGCCAGATGGAAGTGTTCGCTGCATTCGGCGAGTACGCTGACACGGAGATCGGCCGGCTGATCCGGGCCATTGAGGCGACCGGGCAACTCGACAACACGCTGGTGTTCTACATCGTCGGTGACAATGGGGCGAGTGCCGAAGGGGGTATGGTCGGGCTCTTCAACGAGATGACCTACTTCAACGGCGTGCACGAGACCGTTCAGGACATTCTCAAACACTACGATGAACTCGGCGGTCCGACGACTTATCCGCACTACGCCGCCGGATGGGCGGTCGCGGGGGACACGCCCTTCACGTGGACGAAGCAGGTTGCCTCCAGTTACGGCGGCACCCGCAATGGAATGGTGGTCCACTGGCCCAAGGGCATCGCGGCAAAGGGCGAAGTACGCTCGCAATGGCACCATGTCATCGACATTGTGCCGACAATCCTCCAGGCCGCCAGTCTGCCCGAGCCAAAGAGCGTGAACGGAACGCCTCAAACACCGATTGAAGGCGTGAGCATGGCTTACACGTTTGCCGACCCGAAGGCTGTGAGCACCCACACCACGCAGTATTTCGAGATCTTCGGTAACCGCGCCATCTTTAACGACGGCTGGCTTGCCGGCACTGTCCACCGGGCCGCGTGGGAGTTCAAACCCCGCTCAACGCTCGAGAACGACAAATGGGAACTGTACGACACGCAGTCGGACTTCAGCCTGGCGAATGACCTGGCCGCGCAGAATCCCGACAAGCTGAAGGAACTGCAGGACCTCTTTTTGAAGGAAGCTGTCAAATACTCCGTGTTGCCCCTCGATGACCGAACCCTGGAGCGTTTGAACGCGGCCCTGGTCGGTCGGCCCGATCTGATGGCCGGCCGCACTTCGCTGACGGTTCATCAGGGCATGACCGGAATGTCGGAGAACGCCTTCATCAACGTGAAGAACCGCTCACATACGATCACCGCCGACGTGGAAATCCCGAAGATGGGAGCGAACGGCGCAATCCTTGCTCAAGCCGGTCGTTTTGGCGGCTGGAGTTTGTACCTGAAAGACGGCAAGCCGACCTACACTTACAACTGGCTTGGCCTGCAGCGATACACGGTGGCCGCCAAGGAAGCGCTGCCCACCGGCAAGGCAACGATCCGCTTCGAGTTTGCGTATGATGGTGACGGCGTCGGCAAGGGCGGCACGGGCACGCTTTTCGTCAACGGGAAGAATGTCGCCACGGGTCGGATCGAACGTACCCAGTGCTGCGCATTCTCTGCGGACGAAGGTGCCGACGTGGGTGCCGATGAGGGCACACCGGTCACCGAAGCCTACAAGGTGCCGTTCAAGTTCGATGGCAAGATCGCCAGGGTGACAATCGAATTGAAGGAAATGAAAAAGGCCGACCGCGACGACGCGGAGCAAGCCCGAAAGGCCGCGGTCCTGAAGAAGGGGCTCGCTGATTAACGAGCGCACATTCTCGGCAGTCACAATACGAACTGTCCACTATTGGCCTAAAGCGGAGGCTCCCCAAGCCTGATTGGACCTGTGTCCAACTCGATTTCCCGGCGCGTCATCTGAATAATTGGCTTGAGGAAGGCATGCGCCCCAAACGCGGCGGCTGATTTGAGAAGTGGAGATAGCAGCACGGAGAAACGGCATGACGCTCGGTGCACGATTTACGAAATGGGGCCTTGGGCTCTTCATCTTCGGCGTGTTTCTCACCTTCGGCGTCATCGCGCACTATTGCGTTGGTTCGCGGTGGCCCAATGGCACAGTGTTCATGCAGAACATCACGCTGTGGTGGGCTTGCCCGTGGACACTATCCGTTGCCGCCGTGCAGGCCGGTGGCCTCGGCATGGTGGCGCTCGGTCTGGCACACATTGCCGCGAGACGTGCATCAACGCGACCGGCGGGAGGTGAGGCGAACACCTCAGCGCTGACGTTGTGCATTGTCGGGCTTCTCGGCGTTTTCGCCGTGGGCTACCCCGGCTACTTCGTGTTCGATGCAATCTGGCCAAGCTACTACTACTCGCCGGTGGCTGCGGGGAAAAACATCTGGTTGCTGTCGCAGGCCCTCTTCATTGGCATCTACTTTGTCGGCGCGGTCCTGATGTTCAACATTGTGCGGCACGAACTCAACGCAATTCCCGCTACGGCGTAACTTTGATCCTTGTCAGGATGTAACAGAATAGATAGCCGGGAGGAGAGGATGGTCCGCTCGATCTTGATCGCCCTGTTTGGGCTATGCATCGCACTGCCGCAACCGACGCTCGCGCAACCAGCGCAAATGTCCGATCAGGATGTCAGCGATGCGTGGATATACCTTTACACGCGCTTGCTGGTTCTTCGACAGCAACAGCTTGATTTTCAGGAAGGCTTCAAATGGAACGAGCTTGTCCATCGCAAGCCAGGTGCGGTCGATTGGCCAAATCCCAATCTCGATGTGGCTTATTCCGAGGCGTGGGTTGCAGTCGACGAGAGCAGCTGCACGATTGTCACCGTACCCAAGGTCACAGGGCGGTACTACACCGTTCAGTTCCTCAACGGGTGGGACGAGACGCTTGCCAACATCAATGAACGCGTTTTTCCGAATAGTCCTTATGGCGATTTTGCGATTTGCCTGAGGGGCGCAACCGTTTCGCTGCCTGCAGGGATCAAGCGCATCGATCTACCTGTGAAATATTCGCGCGTCCTGCTCCGGGTAGAATTAGGTGAGAACTGGGACGAGGCTACGCGCCTGCAACAGCAGTTCAAGTTCCGCGCCACCGGCTCGCCGAAACTTCCGGAAATCCCGAAAACACCGGTCTTTGACCTTGGGACCTTTCCTGGAGTTGAAGCGTTCGACTTTGCCGATGCGGCGCTCGACAGCGAACCGGACATCAACCCAGGGCTCGAATATCTGGCTGCAAATGCCCGTACCATTGGCAAGGCAGTCAAAGACCCTGCCGAACGGGACCGCGTGGCCAATGTCGTGAAGACCCGCGCCCTTGCTGATTTTGCCAGGTATGGAACGACGATCGGGCATGGCGTGGTCGTCAACAACTGGGCCCGGCCGGGTGTGGTTGGCAACTACGGCGTCGATTTCATCGCACGGGCGCTCGTCACCCAGGGCGGAATATGGGCCAACGTGATGCCGGAGGTTCTGTACTATCGTGCCGGCGCAGACGGGAGTGGCGGTCAACTCAGCGGGGATAACAGCTATACCCTTACTTTCCCAAAGGAGCAGCTGCCACAGTCATTTGCTAAATACTTCTGGTCGGTGATCGCGGTCGACGGCAAATATTTCCGGGTGCTGCCCAATCCCAAAAACAGATATCTGATCAATCGCGAAACGCATCCCCAGTACAACTCGGACGGTTCACTGACTTTGTATTTTTCTGCGGAAAAGCCAGCCAATGCACCTGATGGCAACTGGTTGCCGACGCCGAAAGGCTCGGTTTATCGGCTGACCTTCCGCTTTTACGGGCCAATTGATGGCGTGGCTAACGGCACTTACTTTCCGCCTACCATGGTCAAGGTTAGCAACTGACAGTCGGCGCATCTTGCAGTGAGCTGGTCGCGTGTCGTGTCGACGATCGCTTAGGGACAGTAACGGACATGATAAAAAAGCAACGGGTCGTTTTTAATAAGTTGGCTGAAGTGGTCCTCGTCGATAGGGCCCATGACTTCACCACTTCCCACCGCCAGGGCCACGACCTGTCCATTTTTGTCTAAGCCCGGGAAAGCCCGTCCCGTTTGCACGAGGGCTTGATTGTTGCCGAAATAGGGGTCGCACGCACTCGGGTTAGAGGCGGTCTTCTTGTGCACCGGGCTCGTCGACGCGCTCTCGTGATTCGATGCATCAACAGCGCTGACCTTGTAATAATACGTGGTGTTTGGAGTGAGTCCTCGATCTGCAAAACTGGCGCCTGACACTGGGCTGCTGTTTATTTTCGTATAGGTCCCGGCTGCGCTGTGCGACTGGTAGATATTAAAACCTGCAGCGGCAGTGTTGGCTTGCCAGATCAGCGCCACAGAGGTTGGTGTATCGTCGGACACGCTCAGGTTTTGAGGTGTCCCAAAAGTGTCGGGAGAACCTCCCAAGTGTGCTGGTCCTCCGGCGAGGCGATCGAGCATCTTTTTGATTGCTGAAAGTTGCTGACCGGGTTTTTGCGCGAAATCCTGGTCCTGATTGTTAATGAAACCCCACCAATCCCAGCATCCATCTAAATTTCCGAGAGGTTCAGTCCCGACAGGTGTCGTCTGCGGATAGAGCACGATGATTTTGTTGGCATCGGCCCATCTATTGTAGCCACCGCGGCTGTAAACTGCGTCGCTGACCTTTTGCGCGTACTGTTTGCAACCGTGAAATACGACATGCACGCGACATGTGTATGTCTGGCATGCTGCAGGAACGTAGACATAGCCTGTATCCGCGAGCCCGATCGACCTCGGGTCCGTACTACCGACAAATTCGCGCTGGTCGAACGCCTGGGGAGAGCTACTCAAAGTCTTGCTGGGTGGGGTTAAGTAGCCATAGATGTGTTCGAGCAACAAGCCGGCTGCGTCGTAATTGCAGTCGTTTATCCATTGAGCATTGAAACTCAGGCAGGGTCCTCCGTCACCGGTGACAAGCGCGTGCGGAGCATGGTTGTTCGTTTTGTAGAAGACGTTGCCAGAATTTTCATTGCCGGCGTTAATGTAGTGGTCGTAATATCCGGCAACCGTGTTCATCGCCCCGCGTCGCACGACGCCGTCATTGTACCCGGAAAACAGCCATACTTTTTGACGAGAAAGATTTGTCGTAGCGTCGATCGCATTTGGGTCGGCAGCGGCTGCGTCCGTTCTGGCTATTGATTGGCCCACGAAGTCGAAAGAGCCGTCCATACATGAGGCTCCTAGACCCAAACGCTGAATGACGGACATTAATGTTGAGTCGGAACAATTGTAGGCAACACCTGCGATTACCCCGACACCGCGCATTATTGACGAATATGCGACATGCATCTGCACCGCCATCGCGGCTCCCGAGGACACCCCGGAAACCGATGTTTGCTGGATGTCAATTCCGTAAGAGGCAAGGGGAGGGTCGGCCGCTAATACCGGGCTAGCGAGGCAGAGGCCGAGAGAACAGATGCACCCGACGACGCGTTTCATGACCGCCTCATATGAAGTGCTGTAGACGGCGTCACCCCAACGCACATTAGCCACGGCCGTCCGATCTCTATGTTAAGGACGTCACACAAGGATTGCTCGCCCGTCAGATAGTGTGACGATGCGTTTATGGTGTTGCTGAATGACGAGACAAAACGTAGGCTACCACGTCCGGTTGTATTTTTCCACGGTACCCTTGGGGGCCCATGAAACGCATCGGGTGCATATTCGCCTCAAGTTTCTGCCCCGTTGGTCCTGTCGCGGCACCGCCCCTTCCTGCTGACAAAATCGACATCCAGCAAACATCCGTTTCCGGAGTGTCCTCAGGAGGCACGATAGCAGTTCAGAAGCTTATTCAAGTCCAGCCGCGCAACAATCGGAGAGTGTGACACTACGCTGATACGCCCAAAGGTCTAAATTGTGTAATGCAAGCTGGTGCCATGATGGATTTATTTGGCGGAGATGTCGGTCAGACAATTTCGCAGCTCAAAAGTCGCGATTTACTCAATAGCGCGTGGTGGCTATCCTGCGGAAGGACCGCGGGCCGGTTACGGCAATCCGCTCCAGGCGCACGACATATGCACGCGGCAAGGGCTTCGGGGCTTTCAGACCAGCGAGGTGCGGTGTCGTCCGCGATCCGCAATCTCACGCCGCGTACCGTCAGGCAGCGCGTCGGCCAGCGCCATCTTGGCCGCGCTCGGGTTACGCCACCGCCCGCAAAGGGGGGCAACGTGCAAACGCGCTCAAAGGAGGGGTGCTCAGATGCCGAATGACAAGGAGAGCAGCTCGGATCATGCTCAAAGTTTGAAAGACAGCATGTTGAGGAGTTTCAGTTTGCTGGCATTGCCATGGGTGTCCTTCCAACGCGAGATGCTCGCAATTATGAAAAAAGGCATTGAAGATACCAGTCATGCCAGGCCGGTTCAGAAACTGACGTTGCTTGAACTGCATGCTCTGATGATGGTCATGGATCCGTCGCGGACGTGGCGAGGTCCCTTTGATGCCGATCTCGAGAAGAAAGTAGAGGAGACGTACAAAGAAACCGTCCCCAAACTGGTTTCCGGTTCAATTCAGTTTATCGAGGTCCAGGACATACTTTTGAAGCGTATGAGTGATGCATTGAATACACTCAAGGATGGCAACAAAGCCAAAGGTCATAGCAAATAGAAAAGCTGCTGAACAATTCTGACTGATATTTAATTCTGCACAGATGAGTTTTCTGTATCCGAGCATTTTGCTGACATTAATTTCCAAATGCTTGTGTCGGTCGAGGTGTCAAGATGAGTAGTCCACGGTGGAACGTTGACATCGCGATAATCGGTCTGTCCTGTCGACTTCCTGGAGCAGCCACGGCCGAGGAATATTGGAAAAATTTGTGTGACGGCGTTGAGTCCGTCGATTATTTTTCTGATCAGGAACTCGTCGCAGCCGGTGTCGACCCGTCGCTGGTTGCCAATCCCAGATACGTAAAAGCTGCCCCGGTATTGCGGGACGTCGAGATGTTCGACGCGTCGTTCTTCGGTTACTCCCCCAAAGACGCAGCGCTGATGGACCCACAGCAGCGCTTGTTTCTCGAGGTGTCCTGGGAGGCGTTTGAAAACGCGGGTTATGACCCGGCTGGTTACCCGGGAAAGATTGGTGTTCTTTCGACCGGCGGCGGCGTCGTTGCGAGCTATCTGCTGGCAAAATTGCACCATGCAGATTTTCCCGGTCAGACAGCAAGCACTTCGCACATCAACAACGACAAGGATTTCCTGAGCACCCGTGTTTCCTTCAAGCTGAATCTTACGGGCCCCAGCTTCACAATTCAGTCGGCGTGCTCCTCGTCGTTGGTGGCGGTACACCAGGCGTGTCAGAACCTGAGGTTCAATGAGTGCGATATGATGCTGGCAGGAGGGTCGGTGGTTCGCGTACCGCAAGTCGAGGGATACCTGGCGGAAAAGCGGAACCTCTATTCCCTGGATGGGCACTGCCGTCCGTTCGATTCGAGTGGCCAGGGAACCATTTTTGGCAGCGGCGTGGGCGCCGTGTTGCTCAAGCCTTTGGAAAAAGCTGTCGCTGACCGCGATCATATCTTTGCAGTTATCAAGGGGACTGCGGCGAATAACGATGGTTCAGCCAAGATCAGCTACACCGCATCGAGTGTGGGCCAGCAGTCCCAGGCGGTGGCCGATGCGCTGAAGCTGGCTGATGTAAGCGCTGATAGCGTCGGCTATGTCGAATGCCACGCGACCGGCACGAGTGTCGGCGATCCGCTGGAAATCGAAGCGCTGACTGTGGCCTTTCGAAAGGAGACCAGCCGCAAGCAGTACTGTGCTGTTGGATCAGTCAAGGGCAATATCGGCCATCCGGAGCAGGCGGCGGGAATTGCCGGGCTGATCAAAGCGGCGCTCGTGCTGCATCACAAGCAAATCCCGCCGAGCATCAACTATGAAACGCCGAACCCTCGAATCGATTTCTCGTCGTCGCCCTTTTACGTAAATACAAAGCTGCAGGATTTTCCTCGTGCGGACACGCCGCGGCGAGCCGGGCTCAATGGCCTTGGAATTGGCGGCACGAATACCTTCGCCATCCTCGAAGAGGCGCCGCCATCCGCGGCGGCCAGGAGTCAGTCATCAGACCGCTTCCCCTGTTTGATGACCCTTTCAGCCAAAAGCGCAGACGCATTGGTGTCGCGTGTCGAGCAACTTCGGAACTGGTTGAATGACAATCCCGACGCATCAATTGATGACGTTTGCTACACCACTAACGTTAGCAGAAGCCAGTTTACATTCCGCTTCGCCGCGCCTGCCCGGTCAGTCGCAGAGCTGAAAAAGCACCTCGAAGCATGGCTGCGAAAGGTGGCCGGAAATCCGTCGAGTCTGCAGCGCACAAGCAGTGGGCCGATCGCGTTCATGTTTTCCGGTCAGGGTTCGCAGTACGCCGGCATGGCCGCGAAGTTATATCGCACACATGCCGTTTTCCGGAATGCGATGGATCAATGTCATGCGTTGGCGGAGCCGTATCTTGAGCAAGGCTTGCGCGAGGTGATTTTTGCAGGAGACCGCGATACTGCGCTGGTTGACCGCACCGACTACACCCAGCCTGCGCTGTTTGCAGTTGAGCATGCTCTGGCAGAACTTTTGAAATCCTGGGGTATCACACCTGCCGCAGTGATTGGGCACAGCTTGGGAGAAATTACCGCTGCTTTTGCGGCGGATGTCATTTCGCTCGAAGACGCGATGCGATTGGTCACTGCTCGTGGTGCGTTGATGCACCGACTACCGGGCGGCGGGGGTATGGCCGCGATATTCGCCGAAGAGTCTGTGGTGCGAACGCTCATCAACACGATCGCTCCCGGACTTGCTGTGGCCGCGATGAACGGTCCGCTGAATACCGTCGTGTCCGGTGACCGGGATGCAGTGAGAATGTTATTGGAGGAGCTGGACAGGCAAGGCATCAAATATCGGGAATTGCAAGTTTCCACCGCCTTTCATTCGCCGCTCACCGAACCCATTCTTGATGATCTGGAAAACGTTGCGGGCCAGATCAAGCATAACGCGCCCAAACTACCCCTGATATCCAACCTGACGGGCGGGCCGATGTCGACCGCGCCCGACAAAATCTATTGGCGCCGGCACGCTCGGGAAGCTGTGCGGTTCGGAGATGGGATGCTTGCTCTTGCTCAGCTGGAGTGCCGGACCTTTCTCGAGGTCGGGCCACACCCGGTGCTGCTGCCGCTCGCGCAAGTGTGCCTTGGAGCGAACGGAAAGTCCGCTGCCTGGGTTGCTACGCTAAACCGTCAGAAGCCGGACGCTGATTCCATCACCGAAATGCTGGTCGCGCTGTATCTCGCCGGCCACAACGTGAATTGGACTGCAGTCCATGCCGACTCGTCATGGCGACGAGTGCCGTTGCCCACTTATCCCTTCCAGCGCCAGCGCCACTGGATAGAAGACAACACGATCCATACTGAAAAACGAGTCCGGAATACTGTTGAACGACTCCATCCGCTGGTGGGTACGCGCATAAATTCAACCGCCAAAGAAGTGTGTTATGAAGCGCGCTACGGCGTGCATCACGCCGGTTACCTCTCCGACCATAGAGTTGCGGGAGCGATCGTTCTGCCAACCACTGCTGAACTGGAGGCCGCCACGGCCGTCGGCCGTATGCAATTCGGAACGTCGCGGGTGAGTTTCGATGATGCGATGCATCACCAAGCGATGTCATTTGCCAATGGGGAAGATCGGATTGTGCGGGTATTGGTAACTCCGCTGAAATCCGACAGGGCAGGTTTCAGACTGGTCAGTGCGGCCGCTGAAGGCTCGGACGTCTGGCATACTCACATGACGGGCACCCTGCGCAAGTCAGACGTGCCGTCCCGGCAGGCTTTTTCGACGAAGCAGGTCCGGGCCCGTTGTCAGCAAACACTGCCTGTTGCCGATTTCTACGACAGGCTCGGCGGGTTAGGGCTCGAATATGGCCCCAGCTTCCGTGGCGTCCGGGAATTGTACGTCGGTCAGCACGAGGCGCTTACCAAAGTGGGGCTTCCGGACGGTTTGGCAAATACGCAATACGCGATGCACCCCGCGTTTCTGGATGCGTGCCTGCATGCCTATCCTTTTGTACTCGATGTCGCGGAGAATGCCGCAAGCGACGGTCGTAAGTCCTACCTGCCTGTCTCGCTGGCGGGATTTCGCTGCTATCAGGACGAGATCGACGAAGCATGGGTGCACACTACGCTGCGGAGTGTCGAGAAAGACGACACGCAGGTGGTCGACATTCGCGTTTACGATATGGCGCAGCGGCCGGTGGCGGAACTGGAAGGGTTGGCCGTGCGCCTGTTGCCGCTCGATAAAGTGGCGCCAGCGCGGGCCGGCACAGATGACTTGTTTTACCGGGCAGCCTGGCGGAAGAGCGTTGGCGTGGCTGCCAATCCTGCAGTGGATCGTGCCCCGGCAAGCTGGGTGATCTTCGCCGATGCAAACGGTGCCGGCGTGGCGCTGGCCAGCAAACTGGAAGCTGCGGGCCATCATTGCCACCTGGTCTACAGGGATGATGCATTCGCTCAACGGGGTGCCCGAACGTGGACCGTGAGCGAACGGCAACCGCACGATTTTCGCCGGCTGCTGGAGCAATTCGCTGCCAGCGAGACGCTACCGTGCGATGGCGTAATTTATCTGTGGGGCCTGGATGCTCCGGCGATTGAAGGTCTAACCCTTGCAAAATTGAAGAGCGGCAGTGAGATGATGTGCCGCGGGGCACTGGCGATCCTGCATGCACTTGCCGAAACCCGGTCGACGAATCCGACCGGCAGGCGGCTTTGGTTTGTCACCGCAAATACTCAAAAGACAGAAGGCCAAGACCAGGTTGACCAGCATGTTGACCCTGTCCAGGCGCCTCTGTGGGGTTTGGGACGAACCGCTGCGATCGAGTATCCCGGCATTTGGGGAGGATTGATTGATCTGCAACTGAACGGTGACCGGACGCCGAACATAGATTCATTGGCGGCGGAGTTGCTCCATCCAGATGGTGAGACCCAGATTGCCATCTCCGCCGACGGCCAGCGCAGTGTCCCGAGGCTCGTCAGGCATTCTCTTGCAGAACTTCGGGCGCAGCTGCCGCGGGTCCGCGGGGACGCTACCTATCTTGTGACCGGTGGCCTGGGAATGTTGGGGCGCAGTGTCGCCAAGTGGCTGGTCAGTAAAGGTGCGAAACACCTTGTCCTGACAGGTCGAAACGCGCGTTCCGAAGCGGCACAGGAACTGCTCGGCGCAGCAGAGTTTAACGGCGCAACAATCCGTGTCGTGGCGGCCGACATCAGCCGCGATGAGGACGTCAGGCGCCTCGTGCAGACAATCAGCAGCGACTTCCCGCCTTTAAAAGGTGTGGTGCACTCGGCCGGCGTTTTGGACGACGGAATTTTGGCCCAACTGGATTGGGACAGATTCGCGCGCCTGTTCGCGCCCAAAGTGTATGGAAGCTGGCTCCTGCACGAACACACCAAATCACTGGAGCTGGACTTCTTTATTTTGAAATCATCTTTGCTGAGCCTGTTAGGTTCTGCTGGCCAGGCGAACTACACCGCCAGCAACAGCTTTCTTGATTCTTTGGCAACTCACCGCCGCGCCGTGGGTTTGCCGGCCACGGCGATCAATTGGTGTGCATGGTCAGGGGGCGGGTTGGCTACCGTTTCGGGCGCTCGTGGCGAAGCCATGTGGTCGTCGCTGGGCGTAAAATCTGTTTCTCCCGATCTCGCAATGCAGGTGTTCGACAAGTTGATGCACCACGATGTCGAGCAGATCGCGGTAGCAGTTGCTGACTGGCCGACTTACGCCGGCAAAGTAGGCAAGCCCGCGTTCCTGGCGGAACTTCTGGGTAAAAATGGCGATTTCGGATCGCCGAAATTTGTGGAGGGGAAGGTTGCCCCGGCCGCATCGCCGATCGCGGTAAATGACCAGTCACGTCAACAGGTATTGGACAGACTGCAACAGCGCATGATGGCGGAGCTTGGCTTCGCTGACCCGATAGATCCGGATCAACCGTTGAATGAAGTTGGTTTGGATTCGTTGAGATCGGTGACGCTTGCGAATAACCTGGAGGATGAATTTGGTGTATTGGTTGCGATCTCGGAGCTGATCAGCGGACCGACTATCAACGAGCTGGTCGATCACCTGCTCGATCTGTTTGCAGGAATTGCAAAGGCCGAGCCCGGCCAACCTCGGCCGGCGATGGCGGCACCGGCGGTTATCACAGCATTGGCTGCAGCCCCGCCTATAGCTCCCCGAATTGCGAGGGATCAATTCCGAGACGGAGCGGGACTGCACCAGGTCACCAATGGTCACGCGCCCGACGAGACAGCACTAGATCCTGTCGGAAATGATCCACAGGGTCATCCGGATGCTGGAGTTAATGAAAAGACGCTTCCCGCCGGCAAGAGGGGCAATGGGGCCGGGACCGAAGATTTCCATATGCCGGTCTTCGTACCCGCCGGTGAAGTCGCCTCGCGCACCACTGGAAAGTGGCTGATCGCACCTCGGCCCAATCCGGATGCCAAAGCCCGTTTGTTCTGTTTTCCTTATGCGGGCGGCGGCCTTGGATCGTTCCGGTCCTGGGCGCGACTGGTCGATGACTCTGTGGAGGTGGTGGCGGTCGAGCCGCCGGGGCGCGGAACCCGTATCAATGAAACAGCCATCGGTGACCTGGATACTTTTGTCGAGCGTCTGCTGCCGGAAATGGTTGACTGGCTGGACAGACCGTCTGCCTTTTTTGGCCACTGCCTGGGCGGACTCACAATGTTTGCGACACTTTGCGCGTTACCTGGAACGAGTGCGCAATTCATCAAGTACGCGTTTGCCTGCGGAGTAAGACCGCCGCATCTGCTGAAGCGCAAGGGGGAATTTGAGGACAACCTGGCCTACGACATGATGCTGCACCGGGAGTTTGACATTGGACTCCCGCTTTACGCCCAGGCAGACGAGGTCTTCGCGGATGTCATACGTCAATTCGATATCCCGGCTGCCAACAAGATGTTGGATATGCCAACGCTAAGGAAGGTGTTGCTGCCGACGATCCGCGCCGAATTTGGAATGGCCTACAATTTTGAGTATCAGCCCATCGAGCCTTTTTTCTTCCCGATCAGTAGTTTTGTCGGCAATTCGGACCCGTGGGTATCGGAAGAAGACTCCGCCGGCTGGGGCGAGCTCACCCGCGGCGGGTTCACCAATCATGTGCAAAAAGGTTCACATTTTTTGATGGCAGACGCCGGAGGGTACATTCTGGAGACAATCAACAACGAGTTCGTAAATTTGGCGATTCAAGAGCGGGGGGAGCGGGGACTGAACCTCGTTTGAACCGCGTGCCGGGCCGTCAAGGCCCCGGCATCACGGATTGATTTGTAGCGAGACCCAACCTTGGATATCCGGGAGCTTGGGCTCGTTCGTGGTCCCGCGGTGCCCGCGCCATCGCGATTCAGAAGCATGGTCGAGTGCGAGTAAGAAAATCTGATCAAGCAAGCTCAAGCCTTGCCTTGGCTCTGACGAGATCCGCAGTGTCAAAACCCTCGCTAAAAGATCTGTAGATATCGCCGAGCTGTGAGCGGCGCTTGTCGGCGCTTTTTCTCAGATCGTGCAAGTCACACATGCTCAGGCAAAGCCTGAGTTCAAGGGATTTGGCCTTCTGTTCGCGTGCGACGGCAAGGCCCTTGGAGAAGTAATGCTCGGCCTGATCCAGATCCTGGTTCGATCGCAGATATGTTTCGCCGAGCAAGCGATAAATCTCAGCTGCGTAAAAGCGTTCGGTGTTCTCGTCATCGAGTCTCGATTGCACCTGGCCCAGGAACTCGAGCGCTTGTCCGTAAGACTTGTTTTTTATGCATGCATCCGCCAGCAATCCCAGCGAGTACGAGTCAAATAACAAGGCGCCGGTCGCCCGTTCTTTTTCCAAACCTTCCTGAATCTCGGCAATACCTTTCTCAAACTCGCCTTGCTGGGCCCTGGCCCATCCGCGCAAAATCAGGGCCATGGCTACATAGTGCACAAAATCATGCTCTTCGCAGAATGCGATGGCCGCGTTAGCCTGGCCCGCAACGACGGCAGTCTCGCCGCGAAGCTGATGCACGCGAAGACTTATCGTTCGTGCAATTGCCTCGCTGAACGGATGCTGCGATGCGTCTGCATAACGGCGAGCCTCCGCACAAGCCCGCAACGCCTGATCTGGAAAGCCGAGAAACCAAAGCGTCATGGCGTCGTATGATCTTACATGGACTCGCGGGTCTTGCGCGGAGAGGTCAAGATACGCCGCAGCCTCGCTGTCCTTACACAGGCTAATGCTGCGTTCCAGCTCCGTGTGGGCAGCGGCAAATTTCCCCTGTGCGAATAAGGTAAACCCCAGAGCTTCGTGGGCAAGAACCTTGCAAACCGAGTCGTCGACATTCTCGGCTGTATTCAGCAGATATTCGGCAAGGGCGTGAGCTTCACGAAACGCTGCACGCAGGAAATTCCAGGTCCACAAACCAAACACTGCGGGAAAGGTGTGTTCATCGAGCCCGCTTTCTCTGCACAACTGAAGCGCTCGCGTATACGCAAGCTTCACACTGTCAGTGCTCCAGCCCTTGGTCGCCCGGAGGGAATTGCCGAGCGACGTTTGAAGCAGCAACTCAGATTTGTTGCGCAGCATCGGGTTGTCGATACCGGGAATCAGTTTCAACCCTTGTTCCAGATGGCCGACAGCGGCGTTCGCTGAGCGGCTGAGTGCGAGATTGCCAGCCTTAAGCCAGTAGTTGATTGCGGGCTCAACCATATCGGCTTCAGTGAAGTGGTGAGCCACGATTTCCGGCTGGCTCACCACAATGCTGGGAAACTTTTCTTCCATTGCGCGCGCAATCTGGCCGTGCAATTGCAGCCGGCGGCTCTTGAGCAGGCTTTCATAGGCCGCATCCCGCACCAGCGCGTGCTTGAAGCTGTAGACAGCGTCCGGGGGCTCACCACGGCAGAACACGAGTTCAGCCTGCTCGAGTTTGGCGAGGGCGTTTTTCAGCGACGGTTCGTCGCGTCCGACCACTTCGCGCATCAAGGAATAGGAGAACTCGCGCCCGATGGCTGCTCCTATTTGGCTGATCTCCTTGACAGGCGCCAGGCGGTCGAGCCGCGCCATCAAGGAATCCTGAAGGGTTGTTGGAATGGCGAGCGGAGGCAGAGGCCCGTCGAGTCGATAGCCGTCCGCGTCCTCGACCAGGATGTCCCCTTCAATCACTGTCTTTGTGAGCTCCTCGACGAACAACGGGTTGCCGTCGGTCTTGGCGACAATCTGGTTCATCACTTCGGCCGGCAGCGCACGGCCGCCGGCCACCTGCGTGACTATGCTTTCAACGTTACTGCGATCGAGGCGACCGAGCGTCAACGTGCCGACATTGGGGAGACCAACCCAGGGCGGTTCGAATTCCGGCCGCAAAGTGAACAGGGCAAGAACCGGCAATTGGCGTATCCGCTCGATAGTTAGATCGAGTAGTTCCAGTGAGGTCGCATCAGCCCAGTGCGCATCCTCGAACAAGAGGAGGATCGGTTTCTGACGTGCGAGACTTTCGAATTGGTCGAGCAGTGCGGCGAAGGTGCGGCGGCGTTGCTGTGCGGGGTTGGGCGCTACTTTCGGATACCGGTCGCCAAAGGGGATCGACAGCAGCGCAGCAAAAAGCGGTGCGGTGTCCTGAACTCGCGGTGCGGCAACGGCGAGCAGGGCTTCCAGCTTGTCAAGGCGCTTCTCGGACGCATCGTCTGTCTTGAATCCCACCGCTCGCTCCAATTGAGCGATGAACGGATAGAGCGCGCTGTTGGTGTGGTGAGGCGAACATTGGTAGTGCAAGAGCGTATGCGGCTCGTCGGCGATGCGCTCTTCGAGAGCGGTCACGAGACGGGACTTGCCGATGCCTGGCTCGCCTGAGATCAGCACGATCTGGCCTTCCCCTTTCCAGGCGCGCCGTTGGCGTTTCAGAAGGAATTCGAGTTCGTCTTCGCGACCGATGAGCTCAGCTAGACCCGCCGCATGGACCGCCTCGAAGCGGCTCTGGGACGCCGACACGCCGTCAACCGCCCACGCCGCGATCGGCTCAGCAATACCCTTGACTTTGTGAAGGCCAAGATCGCGCAGGCGGAACAGATCGCCGAGCAGCCGGCGTGTCGAAGCGGCGACGACGACCGTTCCAGGCTCGGCCAAGGCTTGAAGACGCGCGGCAAGGCTCGGCGTGTCACCAATCACAGTGTGCTCCCGCAACCCACTCCCGCCACCGAGATCGCCGACGACCACCAAGCCGGTGGCGATGCCGATGCGGACCGAGAGCGGCTCCTCCGCAGGTGTTTTCAGCCGGGCAACTGCGGCAGCGATATCGAGCGCCGCGCGCACGGTTCGCTCGGCATCGTCCTCGTGCGCACGGGGATAGCCGAAATAGGCCAATATCCCGTCGCCCCGGAAATCGGCAAGGAAGCCGTCAAAGGCGAGCGTGATACGGGCGCAGGCGGCCTGAAAGGCATCGATCAGGGCGCCCATGTCCTCTGGATCGAGTCGGGCCGACAGAGCAGTCGAGCCCACCAGATCGCAGATCATCACGGTCAGGTGACGGCGCTCGGCAGCCATGGGGGAGTAGTTGCCCGGTGGCCCGTCCGCTTCGCTCTTGGTGGGTGCACCGGGAGCGTCCCCACCCATCGCCTTGACCGCCCTGATGAAGCGTTTCCTGTCGCCCAGCGGCATCCCGAGCTTTTCAAGATCGCCTTCGGTCAGCTCCGGCAGCACATCAAAGTCGATAGCGTTCTCGACGAATGCTGGCTCATACTTTCCGAGTCCCAGGTTTCGCAGCCAGCCGCCAACGTCCATGGTATCGCCCTAATCCCGTTTCAGACGCGCGAGCGTAAGTTCACCAACCCACGACGCGCGCGCCGCGAGTGGCCATTCTACCGCTGCATCGTCTGGCAACGCGATGAATTCATGTCGTCTCATAGCCTTCCCCCGGGCTCAGGACAGGACATCATGCCGATTTAAGCTAGCACACCGAAAGGGGCTGCAGTGTCGCAATGTCCGCTTTGGGTCACCAGCAGATATTCCGCTCACCGATCAGGATCGGCCAAGGGCCGAGGGCCAAACTCCCGGTCTCTCGTTCGACGATCTCATCGGTCTTTGCGATAGCCGGCGTCGTCCGGATAGCAGCCGACTTTCTCCGGCCAGCCGTCGAGCCAATCTCGAGCAACTGCGCGGCCCTCAATCCGCAGCTGGTCCATAAAATCGCGACTGCGGTCAAATTTCGACGAATATCGCAGTTCGTCGGCGGTCTTTTCCTTCATTTTGATCGTACGCACCGTCACATGCTTGTGGTCCTTTGCAAAATTTTCGCCCTTGTAATCCTTGGTCCATGCGTTGACCGTCAAAATGAAATCAAGCTCTTTGTTCAGCGACATGTTGCCCATCAGTTCGTTCTGGCGATCCTGGATCTCCGCATTGGTTTTGGGAACCTCCGGCCATTCCTGCGGATTGATGCGAATGATCCACAGTTCATCGGGCACCTCGTGCGTTCCAGCAAGGAATTCGCGCACTGGTGGATTCTGCGAGTAAAGACCGTCCCAGTAGTCGCCGCCGTCGATACGCTCGGCCTCACGAAAAGCGGGCAACGTTCCTGACGCGGCGACCCCCGACAAGGTCAGTGGCAATCGCTGGCGCCAGCGATGAGTGACTTTGGCTTCGGTATATTTTTTGCCGTACGCCGCCATATTGCAGTCGGTGTCGAACACCGTCTCGGCGCCTTTGATGACCTCCGAGGCACCGATCAGCAGGCGCGTCTTTACATCTTGCCAGTCGATCTTGCCGAAGTCCGGGCAAGCCTCGGCAAGCATGCATTCCAAATCAAAATATTGCTTGCGTGCGCCAAGGCGCGGCAGGCAGGCAGCGACCGCCTTGCTGATCATGCCGTAAGGGTTGAGACCAAGAAGAGTTGGCGCATTTACTCCAAGCACCGGTATCTCTGTCTCCTCGGCCCTGAGTGCGCCGTATGTAAATAAGTTCAGCAAAGTCTCGGTGCCTGTCTGGGCAACGTAGTCGTCCCAGAAGCGATTGAGCTTGTCGATAGCTTCAGGCACGGAGCCACGGCTTCCATTCACCTTCGGGGCAAGGCCGTACCAAACCATCAGGGCGCACAAAGCGCCGGCCGACGTCCCGCTCAAGCCTACGAGTTCGAACCGCTCTCGCTCGTTGATGTCCTCAAGAATTTCAGAGAGGACGCCGATCTCGAAACCGGCATGCATTCCACCGCCCTGGCACGCAACGGCCACTTTCGGAAGTGCGCGCCCCTTGGGGCTCATTTTCCGCGCGCGATTGGCCATTGCTCGCTCTCCTCAGCTCTGCTGCGCCCCCTATATTATACCACCGTGTGTCCGGCTTAATCTATCGAGCCCCCGCGGATTGCAGATGCGACCGATTTTCTGCTGGCGTAGCCGCGCTCCGCTACGGCAATTTCTGCGGGCCGTCTCGTCGGCGCTAAAAGCGCCCTCATGAGCTGAAGCCTCAGCCCGGGGTCGGTCAGCCCCCGCGACGTGGTCAACAAAGCGAGGCCTTTCCTGCTAGCCTTTCCCGTTGGTCAACGCGCCAGCCGCACTTCCTCGGCAGGATGGAGTTCGCCTGCAAATTGGCCGGTGCGAAGGTTGTCCTTGTGATGGGGCACGCCGCTTGTGGCGCGGTCAAAGGTGCCATCGACAACGCCGAGCTGGGTAATCTCACAGGACTGCTGGCGAAGATTAAACCCGCGGTGCAGGCGTCAAACTACAAAGGCGAGCGTTCGGCGAAGAACTACGCTTTCGTCGACGCGGTTGCACGCAAGAACGTTGAGATCACTGTTGCAGACATCCGGAAGGACAGCGCGGTGCTCGCCAAGCTGGAATCCAGAGGCGCAATCAAAATAGCCGGCGCAATGTACGACCTGGGCGCGGTGGAGTTCTTTGGTTGAATCTCCAGTCGCTCCCTGTGCCCGGTTAATCACGGAAAGCGAAAACGAGTTTTAAGATGTGTACAGTGCTTGAAAGCGCGGCACGCGTCGGCGTGGAAGAAATTCATAGCCACAGATAGCACACCGCCGCTCCGCACAGAAACCAAAGAGCGCTCAGCGAAAAACTTAATTTATGTTGTGATGGGTAGATCGCACCAGCTATGCCAAGTGCGAAGGCGACAATCAAAATTGTTTCTACGATCCTGGCGGCCATCTTTTGCCCTGACGCCTCGATGCGGCCGTTTCATTTACTGCGGATGAGGCTGGAGCGTAATCCTCCGAACAGAGGATCACAGGGGACACACAGGACGGCGTCAGGCGAATGACGTCGCCAGGAAATTCATCCTGCTGTCAATTATCGCCGCCGTGATTGAATGCCTTGCCGATCGCATTCATCCTGAGCGAACTCATGCCGACGCGCTGGTCTTTTTCATTCTGGGTCACAGCCTCGTAGCAATTGACGTAACCCTTGTCCCACATTTTTCCCGTGCGGTTGTCGATTATCCGCTGCCAGCATTTTTCGCCGCCCATCGGAACGATGATGATGGAGCCGGTGTAATATTCGGCCTCACGACGTTGCGGCTTGACCGTCGCTTCCTGCCGGAGCGCCGACCAGCCGCTCGGATGCCAGTCATTGGCGTAAAGGAAGGCGGCAAGGCCGAAGGCCAGCCAGACCAACAGGATATAGGTCCGCGGAACATCACGCAGAAACCATCGGCGGCGGGACAATAGACGCGCGGCCATAGCGCTCACTCCGAAACACGCGAGACAGGAGGTCTCGCACCGATTGCTCCCAATGGTCTCAGACCTGCCTGGCCAGCCTAAGGCGGCCTTCGTTAAGAGATCGTTCAGGTCTGGCTGACCAGCGCTTCCTGGCTCTAAAACGAGCTCCGCCACGCGGCGTCCTCTCTTGCATGAGACCATCCGCGCCGCGTAACGTCGGCCTCCAGCGAACAATGCCGCCCGATCGATAAGGGCCGGCCAAAGGAAGGCGACGGGGGAGGATGACAGTTATGCAGCGGTTTTTTACGCTTGTTTTGCGGATGGCCCTGGCGGCGATCGCACTCGCGCTTGTCCCGGTCGGCAATGCCGGGGCGGCCGACTATCCGACCCGTCAGCCACATATCATCGTCGGCTATCCGCCGGGCGGCTCGACTGACATCCTCGCGCGGCTGTTCGGCGATTGGCTCAGCAGACGGCTCGGCCAACAGTTTATCGTCGAGAACCGTCCCGGCGCCGGCAACAATCTCGCCACCGATGCCGTCGCCAAGGCCGCGCCAGACGGATACACGATACTGTTGGTCAATCCTGCCAACGCCATCAACGCTTCGCTCTACAAACACCTCAACTTCAATTTGCTGCGCGACATCGATCCTGTCGCAGGGTTCATTCGCGTGCCGAACGTGATGGAGGTTCATCCATCGGTGCCGGCGAAGACTGTTGCCGAGTTCATCGCCTATGTGAAGGCTAATCCTGACAAGGTGAACGTCGCCTCGTCCGGCAACGGGACGTCGATCCATCTTTCCGGCGAGCTTTTCAAGATGATGACCGGCACGAAGATGACCCACGTGCCCTACAAAGGCTCCGCACCGATGCTCACCGATTTGCTCGGGGGCCAGGTACAGGTCACATTCGACAATTTGCCGTCGTCGATCGGGCACATCAAGGCGGGCAAGCTCCGCGCGCTCGCGGTGACAACCGCGAAACGCTCGGAGGAGTTACCCGATGTTCCAACCGTCGGCGAGACTGTTTCCGGATATGAAGCCAGCGCATTTTTTGGCTTCGGGGTGCCGCATGGAACGCCAAAGGAAATCGTTGATCTTCTCAACAAGGAGATCAACCTTGCACTGAAGGACCCGACCATGCTCGGCAAACTTAAGGACCTCGGCGGCACGCCGATACCGGGCTCAGCCGCCGATTTCGGCAAGCTGGTCGCGGACGAAACAGCCAAATGGGAAAAGGTTGTCCACGCAGCCAATCTTTCGATCGACTGACGCGCGCAGGGCGTACGGCATCGCTTGAATGACCACACGTAAACGTCCCGAAGATCTGCGCAGCCATCGCTGGCTGGGCGTCAGCGATCTGCGCGCTTTCGGGCATCGCTCGCGGCTTCGACAGGGCGGTTTTGATTCCGCCGACTGGTCCGGCAAACCCGTCATCGGCATCATCAATACCTGGAGCGACATCAATTTTTGCCACACGCATCTGCGCGAGCGCGCGGAAGACGTGAAACGTGGCGTGCTGCAGGCCGGAGGCTTTCCGATCGAATTGCCGGCGATGTCGCTGTCCGAGCCGTTCGTGAAGCCGTCCACGATGCTCTATCGCAATCTGCTGGCGATGGAGGCAGAAGAGCTGTTGCGTAGTCATCCGATCGATGGCGCCGTCCTGATGGGCGGCTGCGACAAGACCACGCCCGCCCTGATCATGGGTGCGATCAGCATGGGTCTCCCGGCAATCTACGTGCCGGCTGGCCCGCAATTGCGCGGAAACTGGCGCGGGCAGCAGCTCGGGTCGGGGTCCGATGCCTGGAAATATTGGGACGAGAAGCGCGCTGGCCGCATCAGCGAGGCCGACTGGGCCGAGCTCGAAGGCGGTATTTCACGCAGTTACGGCACCTGCATGGTCATGGGCACCGCCGCGACCATGATGGCAATTGCAGAGGCGCTTGGGATGACGCTGCCGGGGGCTTCTTCGATCCCGGCCGCGGACTCAGGTCACGCCCGCATGTGCGCCGCCACCGGCCGACGCATCGTCGACATGGTCTGGGATGATTTGACGCCGCAAAGAATTCTCTCGTCGGCGGCTTTCGACAATGCCATTCGCGTCCACATGGCGATGGGCGGCTCGACCAACGCGATCATTCATGTGGTGGCGATGGCGCGCCGCGCCGGAATTAAGCTCGACATGAAGCGGTTCGACGAAATTTCGCGAGAGATCCCCGTGCTCGCCAATGTGAGACCGTCCGGCGAATTCCTGATGGAAGATTTCTTTTACGCCGGCGGCTTACGAGCTCTCATGGCAGAGCTAAAAGGCGCCCTCGACCTCTCTTGTCCCACCGTCACCGGCAAGAGTATCGGCGAGAACATTGCCGGCGCGGTTGTCTACAAAACCGACATCATTCGTCCCTTGGCTGATCCGGTATCGCGCGAAGGTGCGACGGCCGTACTCATCGGCAATCTGGCGCCGCGCGGGTGCGTGATGAAGCCATCTGCGGCGGACAAACGTCTGTTGCGTCACCGCGGCAAGGCAATTGCGTTCGAGGACTACAACCATATGGCTCGTGAAATCGAACGTGACGATCTCGACGTCACGCCAGACCATATTCTTGTGCTCAAGAATGGCGGCCCAAAAGGCGGACCTGGCATGCCCGAGTGGGGTATGCTGCCGATCCCCAAAAAGCTGGTGAAACAGGGCGTACGTGACATGCTTCGGATTTCCGACGCACGGATGAGCGGAACGAGTTACGGCGCCTGTATTCTGCATGTCGCGCCGGAGAGTTTTGTCGGCGGCCCGCTCGCTTTCGTGCAGACCGGCGACGAGATTGAGGTGGACGTGCCGGGACGCCGCATTCATCTGCACGTAACGGATGAGGAAATCGGCCGCCGCCGCGCCGCGTGGAAACAGCCCGCACCACGTTACCCGCGCGGCTATGGCGCGCTTTACTCGCAGCACATCGGCCAGGCCGACGAGGGCTGTGATTTCGATTTTCTCGCACCGCTTGGTGCAATTCCCGAACCGGAAATTCACTAGAAACAAAACCGCGCGCACTCAATTTAGAACGCCTCCGAACTGGAAGCGTTCTAATGTCGTGGCGATTGATGTTTACGGGGGAATTTTTTGGATTACTTTTGGTTGTACGTAGGTGACGGGGCCCCGATGTCGGTTCGTGAACCGGCGTACAAGGAAAGTGCAGTGCATAGTCTCCGCAGTGCTGGCGCGATGATTCTTGCGGCGCCGTTTTTCGTCGCAAGCACCTTTGTAGCTTGTGCCCAGGACACCAAGACCAACAACCCGACGGTCTATCGTGACGTCGAGACCAAATACATTTTCGGTTTCACGGAAGGATCGGGCATCGGCCTCGAAGGCGAAAAGGAATTTTCGTGGGAGAGCGTCGCACGGTTTGGAAAGGCCGACGGACGCTACTGGGCGAGCGAAACCAAGCTCGAATATGAATTCACGCCGAACCAATACGTGCAGTTCGAATTTGGCCCGTTGGTTTCAACGCACAACATCAAGAACGTGACCGATTTTGAAAATCGCAGTCAGGTCGCGTTCGGCGGCTTCTTCGGTGAGATTCGCTATCTTTTGCTTGACCGGGGTCCCTCATCGCCGCTCGCAATCACTTTGTCGGCAGAGCCCGAATGGCGGCGAGCGGACGAAACCACCGGCCAGCATGTCACAAATTTCGAGCTGGAATTCAAGGTCAACGCCGATCTCGAGTTGATTCAGAACCGTCTCTATCTCGGTTCTAATCTGCTCTACGAACCGGAAGCCACGCACGATCCGGATCATGTCGGTGCGGGCTGGGAAAAGGAATCGACCGGCGGCGTTTCCGGCGCCTTGTCCTATCGAATAATCCCTGCGGTGTTCGTGGGTGCCGAGGTCTGGTACCTGCGCCACTACGACGGGATCTGGTTCAATAAATTTACCGGAGACGCCGTGTTTGTTGGGCCCACGCTTTACGTTCAACTCAATCCCAAGGCCTTCATCACCGCAGCCTGGAATACCCAGATCAGTGGCCACGATGCCGACATTCCGGGCTCAACTCTCAATCTTTCCGAATTTTCGCGCCAGCGCGGCAAATTGAAATTGGCCGTCGAGTTCTAGCCCGAGGGATGCCCGTGATCAGAAACATCGTCAAAAATGTTGCCGCTGCTCTCGTCTTCACCGCAGCCTGTATTCCCGCAGGTGCACAGCAAGCCGCGAGTGTGAGCATTAGTGTGAAGAATCACCGCTTTCAACCGGCCGAAATTCACGCCCCGGCCAAGGTGCCGATCGAGCTGCGCGTAAAAAATCTCGATCCGACGCCCATGGAGTTCGAGAGCGTGAGTTTGCGTGTAGAGAAGGTCGTGACCGGAAATGGCGAGGGAATTATCCGGCTGCGCCCATTGGAGCCGGGGCGTTATAACTTTTTCGACGATTTCCATCAGGAAACCACCGGCGTCCTCGTGGTGCGCTAGGACGTCATGCCCCGGTTGGGGAGCCGGCGCCGGCACTTCGGCGCGATAGCGTGCACAGGCGTTCGCCGAAGCTCCCCCATGAGCTCCGTTCCGTGCGCGCAGAGCATGCGTCACCTTCAAAATACCAGGGTGCAAGCGTGGCCGAAATAGTGGTAGGCCGGTTTCGCCAACCGGACGTCACGGCATGAACGACGATATTCCTTTCGACAAGAACCTCGAACTCGCGCCCGATGTCGTGGACGAGCCGATGCCTGGTGTGCGTCGGATCATGGCCAACAATCCGGGTCCGTTTACATTCAAAGGCACCGTCAGTTACATCATCGGCCGCGGCAAGGTTGCGATCCTTGACCCGGGTCCGGACGATCCCGCCCATATCGGCGCGTTGCTCGCTGCCGTGAGAAACGAGACGGTGACGCACATTTTCGTCACCCACACCCACCGCGATCATTCGCCGGCGGTGCCGGCCATCAGGGCGGCGACCGGCGCTACAGTCTATGCCGAAGGTCCGCACCGTGCCGCGCGACCGTTGCATATCGGCGAGCACAATCCGCTCGATGCCAGCGCCGATCGTGACTTTCGGCCCGATGTGGCGCTGAAGGATGGCGAGGTGATAGCCGGCGACGGCTGGTCGATCGAAGCAGTCACGACGCCGGGCCATACGGCCAATCATATGGCCTATGCGCTCAAGGAGAAAAATACGCTGTTCGCAGGCGATCACGTCATGGCCTGGGCGACGTCGATTGTCGCTCCGCCCGATGGCGCCATGAGCGATTACATGGACTCACTGGCGAAGCTCGCGCGGCGCAAGGAAACCACCTACTTCCCGGGCCACGGGCCCGCCATCGGTGACGCGCCGCGCTTCGTCAACTACTACATTTTACATCGTAAGGCGCGCGAAGCCTCGATTCTGCATCGCCTCTCGAAGGGGGCGACCGATATTCCGACGATCGTGCGCGCGATCTATATCGGCATCGATCCGCGCCTGACCGGCGCCGCCGGCCTGTCGGTGCTCGCGCATCTGGAGGATCTGGTTACTCGCGGTTTGGTCGAGACCGACGGCCAGCCGTCGGTCGAAGGCCTTTATCGCTTGGCCGGCTGACCCTTTTTCTCCGGCTGGCCTTTTTTTCCGGGCAAAGCTTTCTTCTCCGGCAAAGATCGCGGCTCGGGGACTGAACTCACCGTGTCATCGATGTCTTCGAGCAAACTGCGGATGCGCGAAGCATTGGCTCCGAGGTCATGATTGCCGAAACGCGACGCCGAGCGCATATCAACGCGGGTGCCTTGGCCGAGCGGGCTCACGCGGATGACGACGTCGTCACGGAAACCCATGATCGGTGTGCGTGCAACAGCCTCGATCACGCCATCGCGGCGCGCCAGCGTCGGGGAGCGCGCGTCGCCGATGTACCACTTGCGTTTGGTCACAAGCGCAAGCGCAGCGTCATAGGCGGCCTTGGTCGGCACGTCGAGCTCAAGCGGCACAATATCCGGATAGGCTGTGCGCTGAAGCGCCGCTACCGCCGGGCCGGGATAGTCGGTGCGTCCACGTGGCCGTAAGCGTGCCAGGACATCGAAGCGCGGAGGATTGGCCGTATCGGTGGTAATGTCGGATATTGGCGGCAGCCTCAAAGCACGCGTGCCGAGATAGGCCGGGTAGGCGAGCAGTGCCAGGCCCAGAAATAGCCCGAGTAGCGCGCGTCCGAGGCCGGAGAGCCCCTGCCGCCAGATCACGATGAACGCCGCGAACGCGAGCAGGATCGCAAGGCCGGCGAAAACAAGGGCCGCGCCGAAAGTGGCGAGGGCCGGTACGATCTCAAGCAGGCCGGATCGCACAATGATGATCGAAAGCGCCGCGACGGCAAAAGCGAACAGTCCCAGGCGGGACGACCAGGTTGCGATCTTCGACATCGGCTCATCGTGGAGGGGGCGCCGCGCCATGCCTAAGATCCTGCACAGATGTTCTTGAGCGCCGCCCATTCGCTCGCATTGAGAAAGGGCAAAGGAGATACCACCGTCGCGGCCTTGCTGATTGCGGCGACGCGCGCCTTTGTTTCAGGATGGTCCATAAGAATTTTCGCGCCGGGCTCGGTAGCCCCGCCGATCTTGTCGAGCATGCTCGCCAGTCCGCGGGCGTCGCCGCCGGCCTTGTTGATCAGATCGGTGCCATAGGCGTCGGCTGCCGTTTCCGCCTCGCGCGTATAGGATGATTGCAGGACAGATCTGGCGGCGAACACGACCGCGCCACCACCGACGAAATCGCCGAGCAACATGCCGAACAGGAATGACAGTCCGCCGCCTTCCAGCACCGCCTTGGTGCCATCGCGATGGGCGACGTGGCCGATTTCATGCGCAATCACACCTGCAACCTCGTCGGCGTTGTCGGCTCTGGCGATCAGCCCCCGGAATACATAAACCTGTCCGCCCGGCAGAGCCAAGGCATTGGCTTCGTCCCGCCGGACGACATTGGTGCGCAACGGCAGCGATAGCGCAGCGGCAGCTTCAAGGCGCCGCACCAGTTTGTCGAGGGCCGCACGGCCGGGAATTTCCACGGCAGCAATGCCACACTCGAACGCCGCGCCCGCATTCCGGGTATCGAGCATGCCGCGCACCTGCATATTGACGGCGTCGCCCAGCTTGAGTTCGAGAGCCACCGGCAGCAACGGCGTCACGCGTGCCGCGATGGCCGGCACGCCAAACCAGGCGACCAGCAAGAGCGATACAGTAGCGCCAACGCTCCAGGCGATGACGCGCATGCGTTCGCGCCGCCGTGTCCCGCCGGTGCGATCGACATAGGCAGCGCGCACATCGATTGCGGCTGCAAAGGCGGGATCCCGAATTTCCAGACGCTCAAGTGTGGCGCTGCCGCGGCGGCCGAGGCGAAGAATGCTGTCGGGGGCAGTGAGTTCTTCAATTTCATCGTAGGGCCATTGGCCCCAGGACCGGCCGTCGTGGCCGGAAATCTGCAGGCCGTCCGGAGCGAGCTCCACAACGACGTCGCGGCGAGTGCTCGTGACGCCATCGAAATAGATCCCGGCGCCGGAATTCATCGGTACGATCCTTCGTCTGCACGCAGCATCAATAGCCGCCCACATTCAGCGCGTCGGCAAGGCCCTCACCAAGCGCTGAACTTGGCCGGCCCCTGGCTTTGACTGTCTCGAGGGCAGAGAGACCGGACAATTGCAACGATTCCATGCCCAACTGCCAGAGGGATAGCAGGACTGTAGCGCGGTAAATGGTCGAGAAACCGAGGGCAGTCACAACGTAGCCAATCAGCAGAGCGAGGATAGTTGCAATCTGATCGGCGGTGTCCACTCTTCCGATGCTGACGGCGGTGCCCATCACTCCCAGCACAAACGCACCGATAGCACCCATTGCAATGCTGAACACCATCGCATAGCCGACGAACCGGGCATAGGCGCCATACACTTGTCGTGTACGCAACACGGAGCGCACTTCAATGCCACCAAAGCGCAAGCCGGAGGCCCACCAGCGCAATATCATCGCCTGGAATGCAGGGTAGAGCAGGGCGGCCAGGGCAATGGTCGCCCCGGCCATGAGCATCGCAAAGACGATAGCAGCGCCAAGCCCCGGATTGCCGCCCTCAATCTTGCTCATGACGTCATCGCCGCCCTGTGCAACCGCATCGGCAAGAGCCGTCCAGTCCACCCCGAAGAAGCCACGAACGGCAAGGACGAGTGGCGCGAGCAACAGCACCCACATTGGAAAACCACGGAGGAGCAGCGCGATACCGGACCCCTCGAAGCGGCCACCAAGGTCGCCGTAGAACGTATTCCGCATCTTGTAGCGTTCGAGACTGGCGAGCTGGAACGGATAGGCAAGGCCGAAACTGAGGACGGTTATGATCCACCATAGCATTGCGCGGAAAGCGAAGCCCCACGCCGAGCCTTCCTGATGGAAGCGCAGGCCACGATAGATTGTGCGGGTGAGTCGATAGCGGCGCGCGCGATAGATCGCATACTGGCCCAGTACACCGAGAGCGGCAAAGGCGATGATGCCTGACAGCTTCCCGAACAGGCCCATGTCGAGTGCCGCCAGAAAAAATCCGGTATAGATGGGAATGAGAAGGGCAATCGCCACCAGGAAACCGAGCAAGAGCTCCAACGCGGTGCCGGTGTATTCAAGTGCCTCACCCGCAATTTCCGTGTTCGACCAGAGGAAGCGGCGCACATCGGTGACCAGCCAAAATCGGTAAATGCCGAGTGTGAACATCAGCAGCGCGGCGCCTCGAATAAGCAGGCGCCAATAGAAACGGCGTTGCCCGAGGAATCGCGCGCCGCCGCCCGTCGCGATCCCGCCTGCGTCGAGGCTGGTCATGGCCAGCAGGGATAATGGCAGTTGGAGGCGCAGGCAACGTCGTTTATGGCGTGAGGGTGATCGCCGCCGCTGTCATTTCATGGGCGTGAATTGAAGAGCGGTGCCTGACGCCGGGCGCACTAGGCGACCAGCTGCGCAACGGTTGTTGAGGCCTCCAGGCGCGCCTGAATGATGTCGGCAGGCATGGGCTCACCAAAGAAATGACCCTGCCCTTCATGGCAGCCGTGCATTGTCACCTGCTTCAGCTGCTCTTCCGTCTCGATGCCTTCTGCGACCACGGTCTTGTCGAGGCTGGCGCCGAGACCCGCAACCGCGCCGATGATCGCCTGAGCGTCGCGTTCTTCGCCAAGGCCGGCAATGAACGACTGGTCGATCTTGATCTTCTGGAAAGGAAACTTGCGGAGATAGTTGAGCGACGAATAGCCCGTACCGAAGTCGTCGAGCGAGATGCTGACACCGAGATTCTTGAGCTGCTCCATGACGGTCAGCGTTCCATCGCTGTCCTCAAGCAGCAGGCGCTCGGTGACCTCCAACTCCAGCCGTTGCGCCGGAAGCCCCGACTTCGCCAATGCCGACACCACCTGCAAGGCGAGGCCGCGATCGCGGAATTGTACTGGCGAAAGATTGACGGCGACCTTGACGCTTTTCGGCCACTTCGCCGCTTCGTAACAGGCACGCTGCAACGCCCATTCGCCGAGGGGGATGATCAGGCCGGTCTCTTCGGCGATGGGAATGAAGATCGACGGCGGCACCATTCCGCGCCTCGGGTGCCGCCAGCGCAGCAATGCTTCGCAGGTTGTTACGCGGCCGCTGCGCAGGTCGACCAGCGGCTGAAAGTAAAGATCGAATTGCTCTGAAGTGAGAGCCTCGCGCAAATCCAGCTCCAGAGCGCGGCGTTCCTGCGCCGCCTCCTCCATTTCCAATGCGAAGAAGCGATGGTCGCCGCCGCCGCCATTCTTGGCCGCGTACAATGCCATATCGGCTTTCTTCAACAGCTGGTCCGCGTCGACACCGTCCATCGGCGCCATGGCGATGCCGATCGAGGCGCCGATGTCGATCCTGTGCCCATCGATGTCGAATGGATCCTTGAGCGTACGAGCGAGGCGCTCGGCAAGCCATTTGGCGTCCTGATAGCGTTCGGTCCCGATCTGGAGAACCACGAATTCATCGCCGCCGAACCGCGTGATCATGTCGCCGGGCCGGATGACAGTCTTGAGCCGCGAGGCAACTTCCTTGAGCAGCTTGTCACCGATCGGATGGCCGAGCGTGTCGTTGATCGTCTTGAATCGGTCGAGATCGATCAGATGGATCGCGACGTGGTTCTTGCGCTTATGCATCGCGGCGAGCATGCCGTTGATGCGCTCGCGGAACTGGTTCCGGTTGGCGAGGCCCGTGAGGTCGTCGTATTTGGCAAGATGCGTGATGCGCTCCTGCGCACGCTTGCTTTCGGTTACGTCCTCGAGAATGACGACCGAGCCGCCGCCCGACATCATCCGGCGTGATACGGCGATGGTGCGATCGCCGTCGGGCGAGGTCTGGACCTGATCGAAACGGTTCTGCGCCAGTCCTTGTGCCAGATCGGCGAAGACCTTTTTGATGCTTTTGGTCCTGTGGTTACCGGCGCGGATGCTGTGCCGAAGCAGGTACGTAGCCGGCATCCCGACGCGAACGGGCATGTCCTTGAGGTGAAGCAATTCCAGGAACCGATCGTTCCAGACCTGGAGGCGATTTTGCTCGTCGAGCATGCACAGGCCGTGCGACATGTTGTTGAGCGCAATATCGAATCGGTTTGCCTGCTGCTCGAAGCGGGCAGCGAGTGCGGCTTCCTTGCGCGTCATCGTGAGAGCCTGAATGATGATGTCGCGGATACTCATCGTGATGTCGATCATCCCGTAGACGAACATCAACACCACCAGGCCCATCGCCGTGTGCACCCAGTCGGGATAGAACAGCAGGGCAACCGCCATCGGGAGCGTGCAAAGCGTGAGCTGCCCGACCGCTATGAAAGGCCGTCCGGCATTGCGGCCCGAAATCGCTGCCGCATACCCCGCAGTCGTCGTCGTGACAGCCATCTGCAGCGAGGCGTCCGCAGTGCGCGTGATGGCCATCCAGCACAGCAGGCCGAGCAGGGCAGAGAACCCCCACGCGCCGTATTCGTAAACGTGTTCCCAGATCCTTGTGGCCGCGAGTTTGTCGGCTTCCTTGTATCGCTTGTAGAACAGCGCCGAGATGACGCGCAGCATGCCGACGGCGAGGATCGCCACCGAATTCGCCATGATCCATTGGTCGCCGACGCGGAGCGCGACGGCCGCGCCAACGATGGAGCAGGCGACGGCGCCAAGGATCAGCGAGGCGATCGGCGCAAAAAGCGACTCGATCAGCGCAGCGCGTATCTCCTTCGGCAGCTCCGCATCCGCCTTGCGGGTCTGGAGCAACTTCCTGATTAACATGCGACCTACGCGGCTATCTCGAAGCTTGAGATCCTACCGGCGATTGTTCAATGCGATGCAAATTGCTTGGTGTATCGGCAACCAAGATGAACGGACCGGAATCAGTTGAGCGACAATTTCAGTAAAATTGAATCAATCTGCGTTCGCGGCGGACGGCGCTATCAGTCGGTTTCGCCTGAATTTTTTCCCGTGAAAGTGGCATGCACGCCCGATGGCCGCGAACGCGGGAAGTGCGATGCTTCTTCAAATCGTAGTTAACGGGCGCGCGAGCGGAATTGTTGCGTGAATCCAAGCAAAAAAGTTCGCACGTCAGCGACGTGACGGTTTCGCGCACCGATGTTGCGGTATTGTATTATTGTCTTTCCGTAACCTTCTGTTAGGGTAAAAAAATCGTTAATTGGTACGCGTAAATGTCAATGTATGCCGTTTCGGATGCGCATTCTCTGGTGCGGGCTGACTCGGTAGCACCCGTACCGGCAAAACTGCCGGTCGATCCGTGGCTGATCGATCTGAAAAAGAGCGCCGACGCGCGCAGATTGTTCGAACTGGAGCAGCTGGACGTTTCCTGGGATGACCCGACAGGGGCCCTCTGGACCTTCATGCGGCCACGTGGACGGCCCAGCTACAACCTCGACCTTCTTGAAGATTTCCACGCCTGGCAACGCGGCATCATTGCCGCCTTTGAGAACCGTCCAAACGATTTGCGATTTCTTCTGCTTGGCTCGCACACGCCCGGTGTGTTCAATCTTGGCGGCGATCTCGATCTGTTTGCGGCGAAGATACGCGACCGTGACCGGCAGGCACTTGTTGCCTACGGTGAATCATGTGTGCGAATCCTGCATCGGAACATGAATTGTCTCGGCCTTCCGATGGTCACAATCGGGTTGGCGCAGGGAGATGCACTGGGCGGCGGCTTCGAATCGCTGCTCTCGTTCAACGTGATCATCGCGGAACGTGATGCGAAATTCGGTTTTCCTGAGAATATCTTTGGCCTGTTTCCCGGCATGGGCGCCTACAGCCTGGTAGCGCGTCGCGTTGGGGCGGCCTTCGCCGAAGAGATGATGTTAGGCGGCCGTATCTACACCGCAGAAGAAATGAAGGATGTTGGGCTGGTCCACATCCTGGCCGAGCCCGGCCAGGGCATCGCTGAAGCGCGCGACTACATCCAGCGCAGCAAACGGCGTCACACGGGTAGCCGCTCGATTTATCAGATCGGGCGCGAGGTCAACCCGATCACACTCACGGAGCTTGATCGCATCGTTCAGGTTTGGGCGGATGCCTGCCTGCAGCTGCGCGATCGCGATCTCAAGGTAATGCATCGACTCGTGTCCGCGCAGGATCGCCTGCAGGGGACACGACAAGCGGCCGAGTAGCCGCCCCGGGCCGTTGATTCAAATACGCCATTGCGCTGCGTTCAGCCGATGGTTTCGTCAAGCGAAACCCATTTGCGCTCGGCCAGGCTGCGATAGCAGGCCTGGGCCAACTGCACGTCGCGAAGTCCCGCCGCGAAGTCGTTTGTCAGCGGTGCATCGTCGGCGACGTGGCGCAGGAAATTCTCCCACCCCATACGGTAAGAATTGATGTAGCTCCCTCTGCCGGCAACTTCTTTCCAATCGGCGCGATAATCGATGCCGAGATCGCGATCTGGATTGAAATGTCTGACAAGTGGTGTTTCGGCTGCAGTCTGGATCCAGCAGCGGTGCAAGCCGGCGACCGCCGAGCCGTTGGTGCCATCGATCTGCAAGGTCAGCAGATCGTCGCGCCGGACCCGCGTTGCCCATGAGCAAATGACAGAACCGATGACGCCATTCGCCAGTTGGGCGAGCGTCAGCGACGTATCCTCGACATCGACGCGATAGGGCACACCGGTTTCGTTTCGGCGCTCCGGTATGGCCGTCGACGCAGCTGTGACAACGCGCTGGATCGGGCCAAGAATGCCTTCGAGCACGTAACGCCAGTGCGGGTACATGTCCAGGGTGAGGCCGCCGCCAGTGGCACGCCTATAGTTCCAGCTTGGCCGCTGGCTTGCCCGCTCAATGCCATCGAAGACCCACCAGCCAAATTCGAGTCGAAAGCCGGTCACTCGCCCAAAAAAGCCCTCCGCAGAAAGCGTGCGGAGCTTTTGCAAGCCGGGCAGATAAATCTTGTCCTCGACCACCCCGGTTTTCAGCCCGCGTGCCTTTGCCGCAGTCAGCAATGCAAGTCCTTCGGCGACTGTCGGCGCTGCCGGTTTCTCGCTGTAGATGTGTTTGCCGGCGGCAATCGCCTTGGTCAGCACCGCGACCCGCTGCTCGGTTGCTGCAGCGTCGAAGAAAATGGAATAAGCCGGCTTGGCCAGTGCCGCATCGACATCGGTCGTCCATTCCACGCCGTCATGGAGTCGCGCAATCTCCTCAAGCCGTGTCGCGTTGCGACCGGCCAGCAGCAGACGCGGCATGATGCGATTTGCCCCCGAAACCAGGCCGCCCTCTGCGCGGATCGGCGCCAATGCATTCGCCAGATGCTGCGTCGCGCCGATTCGCCCGGTTGCGCCATGAACGATGATGCCGATTTCCTTGACGGTCATGCGCGCTTTTCTATCATGCTCCGCCGCCGCCGACAGGAAAGGCGAGGCAGGACCGGTGAATTGTCATGCCCCGCCACATCGTTTGTCTGACCTTCGATTTCGACACCCAATCCGGTTTTATTGCCCGCGGCATGACGAGCCCGACCCCGCTCTCACGCGGTGAGTTCGGCGCGATGGCATCGCGCCGCATTCTTGACCTTCTTGCATCGCGCGGTATCAGGGCAACCTGGTTCATCCCCGGCTTCACGATAGAGACCTGGCCGCGGGAATGCAGCGCCGTGGTCGCGGGCGGGCATGAGGTTGCTCACCATAGCTGGGCACATATTCCGCCGGCAACACAGACGCGCGACGAGGAGGAGGCCGATCTCGTTCGCGCCAACGATGCCATCGCCAAATTAAGCGGACGGAAGGCGCGCGGCTATCGCTCACCGTCATGGGATCTGAGCGAACATACCATCGACCTGCTGCTGAGCCACGGCTTCCAATACGATTCGAGCCTGATGGGCGCCGACTATCTGCCTTATCGCGCGCGCCGCGGCGACATCGCAAAGCTTGGTGAGCCGTTTCATTTCGGTGAGCAGACTGCGATAATCGAGATGCCGATCAGCTGGTCGCTTGACGATTTTCCGCATTTCGAGTTCATGCGCACGGCCACAACCGTATTGCCCGGTCTGCAGCCGGCGCGCGCGGTCCTGCAAAACTGGCTCGATGAATTCCTCTACATGAAGAAGTCTGTGGACTGGGGTGTGCTCACCTACACCATGCACCCCTATGTGATCGGTCGCGGCTATCGAATGCTGGCGCTCGAAGACTTCATCGACCGACTAATCGAGGAAGGCGCTGTCTTCACGACGATGGAAGAGGCCGCGCGGGAAGCGGATGCACATTTTCCCGCCGCGAAAGTGCGCGCGCCGGGAACGGGCTAGACGCTACGCCTACCAATGCGTTGGTGCCGCAGTCAGAAACCGGCAAAATAAACTGCGTCCGTCCTCTCCGTTGCGGCCGGTTGCCACCCGGCACGCGCCGAGGAAAACGCGCCTGAAAGGCTGCGGTTCCTCGCCGATGAGGTGCGTCAGCTCAACTGCCGTCCGGGTACCAGTTCGCCGCGTTCGAAGCTCATTTGGGAAAATCGGTCGCGGTATTCGCCCGGTGTCATTCCCGTATGACGCTTGAACAAATTGCGGAAGAAACCGATATCCTCATATCCAATCTTTGAGCTGACCGTCTGGATCGATGAAGAGCCGTGCTCCAGCAATTCCTTGGCCGCAGATACTCTCAATGTCTGAATGTAGGCGCCGGGCACGCGACCGGTTGCCGCCTTGAAACGACGGATGAAGTTGCGTGGGCCCATTCCGACCTGTTGAGCGAGACTGTCGATTGAGATGTCGCTATCGAAATGCTGCTGCAAATATTCTTCAGTCTGCCTGATCTTGTCGTCCGAATGCGGGCGCGATAGCTGCACCACCGAATATCCCGACTGTCGACCTCGCGGCATGCTGAGCAACAGGGACTTGGCGACTTGCAGGGCCACTTCGTGGCCACAGAATTTCTCCACCAGATAAAGGCTTAGATCGATCGAGGCGTAGACACCGCCGCTACAGAACAGCCGGCCGTCTTCCGTCACGAATTGCTCGGTGCGCCAGCGCACCTTGGGATAGCGCTCGCGATAGATATCAGCGACACCCCAATGGGTGGTTGCCTGTCGGCCATCGAGAATTCCGCTTTCCGCAAGGAATGCAACACCTGTGCACGTGCCAGCGATGTAGGCGCCGCGTGCGTGCCATTTTCGCAGCCAGGGTACGAGTGGAGTGTTTTTTGCAATGTCGTCCAACACCTCCCAGCCAGGCGCAGAGACAATGATGATGTCAGTCTGCTTGATGTCATTTATTGCACAGTCCGGAATGAGGCCAAGAGAGCCTGCTGCACTTACTTTCCGGCCATCTATCGATGCAGTCCGCACCCTGAATCGCGGCCGGACAGCCTCACCATGGAGCCAATTCCAAACCACGCCTGCGGAGTGAAAGATCTCGATAGGGGCAATTGCGGTCGACGAATAGCCATCTTGCAGAAGGACTACGGTGACATCGAGCAAACCGTCATCGCTTTCTTTGGTTGATGCTTGCCGCGCGCGGGGTTTTGCCCGCTGTGCCGTCTTTCTAGCCATGACCGTTCGCTTTCATGTTGAGCTCGATCGGCTCCCACAAACCGACCAGTGCGCCGACCGAATCCAGGATGAGCGCTATGCGCGCGACGCCGGAAACAAGGAAGGGATGAACAACAACGGTGCCACCCAGCAAGGCGGCTTGCCGGACGGCGTCTTTCACGTCATTCACCCGGACATAGGGAGTCCAGTGCGACGACATTCCATGATCGAGGAGCGCCTCCCGTAACTGATAGATAGAGCCGACGTCCTGATCCGACAGGCGCAAGCGGGTAAAACTGCCCCCGTTTGCCTGTTGTTCGTGAGAGGTCCAGCCGAAGAGCTTTCGATAAAACGTCTTCGCCCTATCGGCATTGGTTGCTGCGAGGTCGAGCCAACAGAATTGTCCGCTATCGGTTTTGCCAAGGCGCACCATGGCTCACTCCTGCCTTAACGCCCCCTTACCCAGGGCGAGATGCCGCCGCGATCGCGCGCGGCGGCATCGCGATGTTCAGCTATTGGCGGTCAGCGGATCGATGACCGTACGCACCTCGGTCACCTTCGTTGCCGGGAAGCCGCTCAGCTTGGCGTGCTCCTTAACCGCTGCCTCGTCCTGAGCGAGATAGATGCAGAAGGTTTTGTTATCGACGACGTATGAGTGCTCCCACTGCGCCTTGCCGGCGAGCTTCGCCAGCGCGCTATTGGAGGTCGCGGCCGCGTCCTTCAGCTGAGTGCGGTTCATGCCGCCGATGCCCGGCAGGTCGCGTTCGATGACGTAGCGTTTCATTGATCCAACTCCGTGTTCGTATTTACGGAGTCCAAGATTGGCCTCTTCCCGTGTATAAACCAGATGTCGTTTTTGACAATATAGGAGGGTGATAGTGACAACAGCACAAGAGGTCCAAAGACCCGGAATTTGTGATTAGATTTCAGCCCGTCCCTGCCAGATGGTCGTTCGTGGGGCCAATGTTCAGGCTTTTCCGCTTTCCCGGGCTGCTCTTCCTGCTGCTGCTTGTGTTGGTCGGCAGTGGAGCGAGCTATGCGCAAGGCCCGCGCGGGTCCGGCAGCCCATCAGAGGCCTGTCTGGTATTCAAACGCGGGTTGTCGCTGGGCGCGCCACTCGCTGGCATCAAGGCGAAATTGCAGGCTGGCAAAGCGCTTACAATTGTCGCGCTCGGGTCATCGTCGACGACCGGTTTCGGAACCGGGTCCGGCGGCGCGTTTCCCGAGGTGATGAAAGGGGAACTGCTGCGATTGCGGCCTTCGGCGCGGATCGAACTGATCAACAGCGGACGCATCATGGATAATATCCCTGGCAACGTTGGCCGCCTCGAGAGCGACGTGCTGAGTCACAAGCCCGACCTGGTCGTGTGGCAACTTGGCAGCAACGATGCGGTCTGGCGCGGCATTGCCGCCAACGTGAAAGAAATGATCACTGAAGCCGTGAAGCGTCTCAAGGCTGCTAACAGCGATATCGTGCTGGTGGACTTGCAGTATGCGCCTCTGGTGCTCGTCAACGACCGTCATGTTCAAATAGGAAAAATCATCGCCAAAGTTGCGCGCGAACAGAATATTGGGCTTTTTCCGCGATTCCTTCTGATGAAGCGCGCGATCGATGGAGGTGTCACGGGGCTGGTCTGGTGGGACGGCTTTCACAATTCCGCCGAAGGGCACAAATGCGTGGGTGTCGCACTCGCACAGATGATCGACGCGGCTGCGCGTTAGGCAGATTTAAGACCGGTCGTAGCAGGAATTCACTCCGCGGCCTGCGCGGTCGGTAATCGATAGTCCTTGAATTGCTGCCGCAGCACCAACTTCTGGATTTTGCCGGTCGCTGTGTGCGGGATCTCGTCGACAAACGCCACGTCGTCGGGCATCCACCATTTCGCAACCTTGCCCTGCATGTAGCCGAGGATATCGTCCTTGGTGGCGTGCTCGCCTTTCTTGAGTATCACGACAAGCAATGGCCGCTCGTCCCATTTCGGGTGCGGCACGCCGATCACGGCTGCTTCAGCCACCTTTGGGTGACCGACCGCGAGGTTTTCGAGATCGATGGACGAGATCCATTCGCCGCCCGATTTGATCACATCCTTGGCGCGGTCAGTGATCTGCATGTAGCCGTAGCGATCGATCGTTGCGACGTCGCCAGTGTCGAACCAGCCGTCCTTTTCGAAAACCTGATCGCTATCCACATTGTAGTAGCTGTTTGCGACCGCTGGGCCGCGCACTTTAAGCCGCCCGAACGTCTTGCCATCCCATGGCAGCGGGTTGCCGTTGTCGTCGGTGATTTTCATCTCGACGCCAAATGGTGGATGACCCTGTTTCATCTCAACGTCGAGCTTCGCCTCGCCGCTGAGGACCGCATATTCCGGCTTCATCGTGCAGAGCGAACCGAGTGGGCTCATTTCAGTCATGCCCCAGGCGTGAACGACTTCGACGCCGTATTTATCCTGGAATGTCTTGGTCATGGCGCGCGGGCAGGCCGAACCACCGATGACAACACGCTTCAAATGAGGAAGCTTGCCGCCGGTCTTTTCCAGATCCTGCAGCAGCATCAGCCACACGGTCGGCACGGCGGCGGTGAACGAAACCTTGTAGGTATCGAGCAGCTCATAGATCGACGGTCCATCAAGCTTCGCGCCCGGCATCACCATCGTGGCGCCGACCATCGGCGTCGAGAAGGCGAGGGACCAACCGTTGGCATGGAAAAGCGGTACGACCGGTAACACGACGTCGCGCGATGACAGGCCCTTGCAGTCCGGCATTGCCGCCATGAACGCGTGCAACACGTTGGAACGGTGCGAATAGAGGACGCCCTTGGGATATCCTGTCGTGCCGGAGGTGTAGCACATGCCGGCAGCGGTATTTTCGTCGAATTTCTTCCACGCAAAATCGCTGTCGACTTCGCCGATCCAGTCTTCGTAGGCGACCGCATTCTTCAGCGTCGTCTTCGGCATATGCGCCGCATCGGTGAGAACGATGAAGCGTTCGATGCTCGGTAGCTTGTCGGCGATCTTTTCAAGCAATGGCACGAAAGTGAGATCGGTGATCATCACTTTGTCAGCGGCGTGATTGATGATCCACGCAATCTGCTCGGGGAATAGCCGCGGATTGACGGTGTGATAAACGGCACCAATGCCAAGGATGCCGTACCAGACTTCAAGATGTCGCCAGGTGTTCCAGGCCAGCGTTGCCACCCGATCTCCCAGCTTGATGCCATCTTTTTCCAGTCGCTGAGCGACTTTGAGAGCGCGTGATCGGATCTCGGCATAGTTTGTCGTATGGATCGGGCCCTCGATCGAGCGCGTGATGACCTTGCGATCGCCATGGTACGTGGCGGCGTGGTCAATGATGCGATGGCATAGCAACGGCCAATCCTGCATCAAGCCGAGCATGGCATTCCCCTCTGTCTGCGGCGCACGATCCATTCCGAAACGGGTGTCCACTGTCCGGGATCGTGCGTGGTTCAATATTTCTTGGACCAGCGCCCTCGCCAGTCAGCGCTAAGGTAGCCGTCGCGGCTAGCCACGCAACGGTTTCGTTTTGGCCTACGGCGCGGCGGCCGCCGCCTGGGCTTCCTAAATACCGTAATCCCGTTCAATATTAGCGGCATGCGGCTCTTGATTGCACTCTTGTGGTTGGCAGGTGCCGGCGGTGGCATTGCCATTGCCGAAAAAGTTCCGCTGCCGAAACCGCGTCCGCCGGTGTCGAGCCACCCACAGTCCTTCCGTGAAGCCGCCGGCCCGGATTTTGACTCGACTGATGTTACCGGCACACCTACGGACTGCGACAGACGCCTCGAGAAAATTGCCGCGTTCGCGCTCATGCCGCGCCTGATCGGTCCGGATTCCTGCGGCGGCAGCGACATGGTCCGGCTCGATGCGGTCATGCTTGCAGGCGGCGCACGTGTCGAACTCAAGCCCGCGCCGATGCTGCGCTGCACGTTTGCCGAGGCTGTCGCCAGCTGGCTGCGTGACGAAGCAGCGCCGCGCGTAGAGAAGATCGGCTCAGTTCTCAAGACAGTCGAGACTTACGACGATTTCGAATGCCGTGGCCGCAATCGTGTCGCCGGCGCGAAAGTCAGCGAGCACGGTAAGGGTAATGCAGTCGACTTGCGCTCATTCGTCCTGACCGACGGGCGCGCCCTCGGGCTCACGGATGTCGCAGTCGCGAAAGAGTTACGCGAAGCGTTGCGTGACACCGCCTGTCATCGGTTCACCACGGTGCTCGGGCCTGGTTCCGACAGTTCCCATGAATCGCATATTCATCTCGATCTGATCGAACGCCGTCAGGGATTCCGGATGTGCCAGTGGGACGTCCGCGAGCCGCCAAAAACCGAGGTCGCTGCCCAGGTTCCGCTGCCGACGCCGCGCCCGGCACAGGCGGTCCCGGCTGCAAACCATGGGCGGAAAATGTAATTCAAGGAGCCGCTGCGGTTGGGTGCGCTGCCGGGGTCGAGCGGGATTACGTTGGAAGCGTGAATTTGACGTCAGGGGCATGACCGGAGACAAACAAAAACGGCGCCGCGAGGGCGCCGTTTTCAATTCAATGGGCTGACGCTCAGCGGCCAAATGGCCCAGCGGCCGCCACCCGCGGACTGGACGGCGAGTCGCCCTGATGCGGGGCGAGCACAACGACCACAGTGCCCGGCTTCACCCGCTTGTACAGGTCGATGACGTCCTCGTTGGTGAGACGAATGCAGCCGGAGGAAATCGCTTCGCCAATATATTCCGGCTGGTTCGTTCCGTGGATGCGATAGAGGGTGTCTTTATTTCCCTCATAGAGATACATGGCGCGCGCGCCCATGGGATTTTGCGGACCCGGGCTTACAAAGTTAGGTACGTCCATGCGCTTCTTGATTTCCTCGGTCGGGGTCCATGACGGCCACTCCGTCATGCGGCCGACTTTGGCTACGCCCGACCACGCCAGCGCTTCTTCGCCGACGGTGACGCCATAACGGATCGCTTTGCCGTCAGGCAGCACGTAGTAGAGATAGCGCGCATCGGAATCGATCAGGATCGTTCCCGGCCCTTCCTTGCGGTGATATTCGACGATATGCCGCTTGTAGGGCTCCGGGATAGTCGCTTTTTCATAGGGTGCTGCCGCCAGCAACTTACGGTCGCGCGGGGTCAGGTTCGCTTCCGACGCCGGCTCGATCGTGGACTGCATGCAGCCGCCAAGCACTACGCCAGCGCCGAACAACACAACCAACAATCCCCGTACCGCCATTTTTTTTCTCTTTCCCGGCCGCCCTGGCGCCCGCAAAAAATTACTCTCAGGTCGCAATTAAGCGAAAAAGCCGCGCCATAGCCACGATTTATCGCCCATCCACAGTCACCTTCCTGTGTCCTGTTGCAGGAATGCCGCAGTGCAACCTTGGCCGGTTCGGATCAAAAAACGACATAGACCCCAAGACCTTAAGGCGGGGTTTACTATGGCTGAACCTATACTGGTTGGTACTGAGGTCAGCGGCAGACGGTAGCCAAATGTCACAACAGCACACGATTTGCCGCGCAATTCTGCCCCAGTAAGTCATCACATTGGGTCCATGGGGACACGCACGGAAGGAAACGGAGTTCGGATTATGAGTGTGAAAGCAACGGAGCAAAAGGAAGACTCCGCCCGGCAATACACCAACCTCGACACGCGTTACGGCAAGATCGGAATCTCGGCCGTCGCAGCTGCGGTGCGCCACCAGGGTGAACAGCGCAACGCAACGGAGACCCATTTCGAGCCTTACGATCGCGACTAGCGGCTCGCGCGCCATCGCGACACAGTAAGCAGGTCGGCTTCCGCTATTCAACACCGCCACAACACTGCGGCGCGGCCGCCAATGCGG
>DASXLC010000006.1:0-2949 GCA_036496445.1 Pseudolabrys sp.
CACGTCTCAAAGGCCAAGGCCGCCTGAGGCGCGGAGGTTCGAACGAGACGAACGCGCAGCAGCCCGATTGCTGCGCGTTGCTCGGGCACGCAACCGACTGTCGAACCAAACCGGCCGTCTCTCCCCCGGGCCGGCCCGGCAATAATAACGACTGGTTCAAATCCAGCTCTCCTCCCTGAGGCAAAAACTGCGGCCTCGCGTGCTCTGCGGCGAGGCCGCCTCTTGGTTACGCACAGCCCCTCGTCGCCGGATTGCGAAGGTAAAGTCCTGACAGCATTGGGTTTTCTGGCCTCCCGTAATTACACGGGGCGCCTGCCCACTCCGCTGGCACGAACGCTGCATGGTAAAATGAGCCGAATCGTCCCGACTCATGGAGATTCCATGCTCGTTACCCTCGTCGCGGTGCTCTGCAACAGTCAAATCTGCCTGGAAAAAGTCGTCACCAACAGCGATCAATCGAGCATTTCGATGATGGATTGCGCGGTTCATGCCCAGGCAGGCATTGCCGAGTGGCTCCAGAACGGCCCGTACCGAAGCTGGACCTTGCAAGGCTACAAATGCGTGCTGGGGAAATATACCCCGAAGGGCCAGGCGTAATTCGCAATTGCGGCGGCCGTTGAGCCGAGCGCATCCGGATGCGCGGCTCCCCCGGTGCATGTGCGCCGCGGGAACGCAGGCGTGCGCATACCGGCGAGTGGTTGACTGATAGTTGACTTGGGCGCCGTCAAGCTTGCAAACAAGCGTCGCGAACGGGTTGCCACTCTGGAAAAGACCGGACATGACTGCGCTGAACGGAATTCGCGTCCTCGATCTCGGCACCTTCATCGCGGGACCGCATTGCGCCACCATCCTCGGCGAGTTCGGCGCCGAAGTGATCAAGGTCGAGCCGCCGAAGACCGGCGACTCGCTGCGCCGGCTCGGCACCGGCACCGAGTGCGGCGATACGCTGGTGTGGCTGTCGGAGGCGCGCAACAAGAAATGCATCACGCTCAACCTCGCCACCGACCGCGGACGCGAGCTGCTGCGGCAGTTGGCGGCGAAGTGCGACATCATCGTGGAGAATTTCCGTCCCGGTACGCTGGAGAAGTGGGGCCTCGGTTATGACGAGTTGAAAAAGCTCAATCGCGGCGCGATCCTGGTGCGCATCTCGGCCTATGGTCAGGATGGCCCGATGCGCTCGCAGCCTGGCTTTGCCCGCATCGCGCACGCCTTCTCCGGTCTGTCTTATCTTGCGGGGCTCCCCGGCGGCATGCCGGTCGTCCCCGGATCGACGTCTCTCGCCGACTACATGTCAGGCATGTATGGCGCAATCGGCGCACTTGTGGCGTTACAGGCGCGTCAGGTAACCGGCGAAGGCCAGTGCATCGATCTCGCGCTTTACGAGTCGGTGTTTCGCGTGCTCGACGAGATCGCGCCGGCGTTCCAGAAGTTCGGCTATGTGCGCGAACGCATGGGCGCCGATGCGGTCAACGTCTGCCCGCACAGCCACTATCAGACCAGAGATGGAAAATGGATCGCGATAGCCTGCACCAGCGATGCGATGTTCGCCCGGCTTGCGGAGGTCATGGAGCAGCCGGAACTGGCCGCGGCCAACCGTTACGGACCGCAAGCGCTGCGGCTTGCCGCCCGCGATGAGGTGAATGTCATCGTGGCAAAATGGGTCGCCACGCTCGATCTGGAAACCGCGCTGGCGCGCTGCGCCAAAGGCGGCGTGCCGGCGAGCCTGATCTACAGCATCGCGGATATTTTCGCGGATGAGCAATATCGCGCGCGCGGCAACATCAAGGTGACGGATTCGCGCGCCGGCGCCATTGCCATTCCCGACGTGGTGCCGCGCCTCTCGGCGACACCAGGCGAAGTGCGCTGGCTTGGCGAGGGCATCGGCGCACGGAACGTGGAGATATTCCGCGATCTCCTTGGCCTGGAGGACGCCGACCTCTGCCAACTGCGCGATGAGGGCGTGATCTAGCGAGACCGGAATTACACCGGTGCGAAGGTGATCGCGCCAGTGGCGCTGACATCACGCGTCAGCCTGCCCATCGACGCAAGCATGTTGAGATGGGCGAGCGACTCGCCGAACGCCTGGCGAGGATTATCGTACAGCACGCGCGGGAACACCTCCTGTGCGATCGCAAATGCGCTGGTATTGCCGGTGACGATGGAAGCGACATCATCGAGCCGTATCTGATGATGTTCGCGCAGCTGCGCAAGCCTTGCATGTAATGCGCGAAACGGCACTCCGTGCGAAGGGAGCACCAACGTATCGGGCGGAAGCGATGCGAACCGCGCAAGCGAATCCAGATAATCCTTCATCGGATTGGCGTTCGGCTGCGCCAACGGCACGATCACCGACGGCGTGATATGTGACAGGATCTGGTCTCCCGCGATCAAGATTCTGTCCTTCTCGCAATAGAATGACGCGTGCTCGGGCGAATGTCCTCCGGCCGTGATCACCCGCCAATCACGCTGCCCCATGGCGACGACCTCGCCGTCACGTATGCGGGTGAATTCGCGCGGCGGCCGCAAGCCCAGGTACTTTTGTTTGCGCTGCGTCCCCACGATCGCCGCGGCATCGTCGTCCGACGCGCCATTGCACTTCATGAAGGAGAAAAGCTGCTCGTTAGGCCCTTCCTCACGCTCATGCCACATCAGCCACCCGTTGAGCCATTCGGCAAGCGGCAGGCGCACCGCACACTTCGATTCCTTCACCAGGTATCCGGCAAAACCCAAGTGGTCGATATGGGCGTGTGTCAAGGTCAGATTCTGCAATGGACGACTGCGCAGCAAGCCTCGCCACAGCTTGTCCCAGATCTCGAAAATTTCGTCGGTATTCATGCCGCAGTCGACCAGCGTCCACCCGGAACCGTTGTCGAGCAACCAGCAATTGACGTGATTCAGCGTCAACGGAACAGGCAATCGCACCCAGAACAGTCCAGGCAGCACGTCGGT
>DASXLC010000007.1:0-89705 GCA_036496445.1 Pseudolabrys sp.
CTCGCCGCCGACAAGGGTGATCGCGACGCCTTGTTCGCGCTGGCAATGTTCAATTTCCAGGGCCGCGCCGGCACACGCGACCTTGCAGAGGCCGCGCGGCTGCTTGAAGCCGCCGCCAGGCTCGGCCATCCAAGTGCGGCCTATAACCTTGGCCTGCTTTATCTGCAGGGGCAGCAGGTCACCCAGGATTTCAAGCGTGCTGCCGAACTTTTTGCGGTAGCCGCAGAAGCCGGCAATCCCGAGGCGCAATACGCACTCGCTACGATGTACAAGGAGGGCCGCGGCGCGCCGAAGGACATAGGCAAAGCCGTGCGGCTCATGCAGCAGGCTTCCGTCGGCGGCAATCTCGATGCCATGGTCGAATTCGCAATCGCGCAATTCAATGGCGAAGGCACCAGCAAGGACGAGGCCGCTGCGGCCCGGCTATTCCTGAAAGCTGCGCATCTTGGCAGCCCGGTCGCCCAAAACCGCCTGGCGCGGATTTTGATGGCCGGTCGCGGCATGCCTGCTGATGCGACCGGAGCCGTTAAATGGCACATGGTTGCGAAGGCCGGCGGCGCCAGCGATCCGGATCTTGATGTTTTTGCCGCCAAGCAGCAGCCGGCGGTGCGTGACGCTGCAGACCAGGCTGCCAAGAAATGGCTATCGACGATGGCGTCTGCCCGCCCTTGACGGCGCCTGCCTTCACGGGCAGACCGCACGCGCTATGCAACATTCCGCCCTGCTCAATGTGATGATAGCGGCCGCACGCAAGGCTGCGCGGGCGATCAAGCGCGACTTCGGCGAGCTGGAAAAACTGCAGGTGTCGCTCAAGGGGCCGGCCAATTTCGTTTCGGCCGCCGATCGACGTGCCGAAGAAACACTTCACGCCGAGCTGATGAAGGCGCGGCCGGGCTATGGCTTTCTCGGCGAGGAAGGCGGCCGCCGCGAGGGCGCCGACAAAACGCACACGTGGATCGTTGATCCGCTCGACGGCACGACCAATTTTCTCCACGGCATTCCGCAATTCGCCATCTCGATCGCGCTCGAGCGTGAGGCCACGATCGTGGCCGGCTTGATCTACAATCCGGCGAACGAGGAAATGTTCATTGCCGAGCGGGGCAAAGGCGCCTTCCTCAACGAACAGCGCATCCGGGTTGCGGCCCGAAAGCGGTTGGCTGACGCGGTCATTGCTTGCGGCCTGCCGCACCACGGTCGTGGCGACATCGGACTGTCACGGAAGGAAACCGGGGCGATGCAGGACGAGGTTGCCGGCCTGCGCCGCTTCGGATCAGCTGCACTCGATCTTGCCTGGGTCGCGGCCGGACGCCTTGACGGCTACTGGGAGCGTGACCTTAAGCCATGGGACGTGGCAGCGGGGCTGATCATTGTGCGAGAGGCCGGCGGCTTCGTTACCGATTGTGACGGCGACGCCGATATTTTCAACAAAGGGCACGTCGTTGCCGGCAACGAGGCCATCCAGAAAGAGCTGGTGGCTGTCCTCAAAAGGGCCGGCAAGGCCTAGGTCACCCCAATTTCAACTCAATCAGCGGCTTAGTGCGGGCGTGTGGTTCCACCACAACTGCTTTTTCCCTGTCACCGGTCTGTGTCATAGTGCTCGGCAAGGGCTGCGTCCGGCATACCTCTTGAAAGCTCATGGCCAAGGAACTCGATCCGCTCAAGCTATCGTCTCCCCGGATCTTCCTGATCCGGATGCTGGTATTCGTCATCCTTGTTGGTCTGGTCGGCTTCGTGCTGCACAAGCAGATCGAGGTGGCGTTCATGGCGAATCCCGGCCTGAACGCGCTGATCCTCGGCGTTGAGGCCATCGGCATCATCCTGTCTTGCCGCCAAGTGCTGCGGCTTTATCCGGAAATCGCGTGGGTCAACAATTTCCGTCTCGCTGATCCAGGCCTCGCAGTCGATCGTCCGCCCGTGCTTCTGGCTCCGATGGCTGCAATTCTCGGCAGCCGTGTCGGCCGCATGGCAATGTCCTCACAGTTGATGCGCGGGATTCTCGACTCGATCGCGACGCGCCTCGACGAGGCGCGCGATATCTCCCGCTACATGACTGGGCTGCTTGTTTTCCTCGGCCTGCTCGGAACGTTCTGGGGGCTGATCGAAACCGTGAGCTCGGTCGGTGGCGTCATTCAAGGCCTTAAGGCAAGCGGCGACGCCGGCTCCATGTTCGATTCCCTGCGCGATGGTCTCGCCGCGCCGCTTTCAGGTATGGGCATTTCGTTCTCGTCCTCGTTGTTTGGTCTCGCCGGATCTCTGGTGCTCGGCTTCCTCGATCTGCAATCAAGCCAGGCGCAGAATCGCTTCTACACGGAGCTCGAGGACTGGCTGTCCACGACCGTTTACGACCAGGCCGCCGAACCAGCTGCCGCCGGCGTCACCGGCGAGGTTCGTTCGGCCATCGACCGCCTGCGAGACGCGGTCGATCATGTTGAGGCCGGCAAGTCTTCGTCCGCCGCCATGGCAAATCTCGCCGAAGCGATCCAGGGCCTGGTGCATCATATGCGTACCGAACAACAGATGATCCGCGATTGGGTTGACTCGCAGGCTGCACAACAGCGCGAGATCAAGAAGCTTCTGGAGATCATGGTGCGCGAGCACGCGAACCGCTGAGTTGAACCATGGCCCTTGCACGAACACGCCGCGGCGACAGCGGCATGAATTACTGGCCAGGCTTCGTCGACGCGTTGTCGACGTTGATTCTCGGCATCATTTTCCTGCTCACCGTGTTTGTGGTCGTGCAATTCTATTTGCAGCAGGAGGTGGCGGGAAAGGACACCGCCCTCACCCGCCTGACTGCGCAGATAGCACAACTCACCGAATTGCTCGGGCTGGAGAAAACGGGCAAGACTGATCTTGAGAGTCAGCTCGCGCAATTGCGTGCGACACTCGCCACAGCCGAAACCGAGCGAGACCGCCTGAAGAGCACTGCTGAAAGCGCAGGTGCCGGCGCTGTGGCTGCCGAAGGCAAAGTTTCAGAGCTCAGCGGCCAACTCGAAGGCGAGAAAAAACTCTCGGCGCGGGCGCTGGCTCAGGTCGAGGTTCTCAACCAGCAGATCGCTGCGTTGCGCCGGCAGCTCGCCGCCCTTGAACAGACCCTCGATGCAGCGGAGAAAAAAGACAAGGACTCCCAGAGCCGTATCACCGAGCTCGGCCAGCGCCTCAATCTCGAACTGGCCAATCGGGTCAACGAGCTGAAGCGCTACCGTTCCGATTTCTTCGGCAAGCTTCGTGAGATCCTCGGCAACCGCACGGACGTACGTGTGGTCGGCGACCGCTTCGTGCTGCAATCCGAAGTGTTTTTCGACACCGGCCGGGCCGATCTCAAGCCCGAGGGGCGGGCCGAACTCGACAAGGTGGCTGACGCCTTGATCCAGCTGGAAAAGCAGATCCCGACCGATATTGCCTGGGTGCTGCGCGTCGATGGCCATACGGACGTACGACAGATCGCGGTTGGCGGCGTGTTCAAATCGAACTGGGATTTGTCGGCGGGGCGCGCGATCGCGGTGGTTCAATATCTCATCGGCAGGGGCGTGTCGCCGCAACGCCTCGTCGCCGCCGGCTTCGGCGAATTTCAGCCGATCGACCTCGGCAAGACCGAGGAGGCCTATCAACGCAATCGCCGCATCGAGTTCAAGCTGACCGAACGGTGAGCGAGAAGACCTGCACCCTCCGCCCCTACACCGCCGCCGATGAAGACGCGGCAATCGAGCTATGGCGGCGCACCTGGACGAAACACTATCCGCATCTCGATTTTAATGTGCGTGTTCCCTGGTGGCGTGAGCGTTGGCGCAATGAGCTTGTACCGGTCGCGCATATCGTGCTTGCAGAGCGGGTCGGCTCAGTCGTCGGGTTTGTCACGGTCGATTCAAAAACCGGGTACCTCGACCAGATTGTCGTTGCGCCTGAACATTGGGGCTCAGACATCGCACTTGTCCTGCTGAAGGAGGCCAAACGTCTTTCGCCCAAGGGCCTCGACCTTCTTGTCAACAAGGACAATTTTCGCGCTATCCGATTTTATGAAAAATACGGCTTCACCTATGCCGGGGAAGATAAAAATCCGGTGTCGGGAATAGCGGTAAACAGAATGGCCTGGCGGCCCTGACTTTACGCCATTTCGAACTGCAATTTTGCCAGCCGTGCGTAGAGACCGCCGGCAGAAGCCAGTGAGACGTGGGTGCCTTCCTCAACGATGCGGCCACGATCAAGCACCAGGATCCGGTCGCAATTCTGCACAGTAGCAAGCCTATGCGCGATCACGATGCTGGTACGATCGAGCATCAATCGTTTGAGCGCCTGCTGCACCAGTGTTTCGCTTTCGGCATCGAGCGACGATGTCGCCTCGTCAAGCAACAACAGTGGCGCCTCGCGCAAAATGGCGCGAGCAATCGCGATACGCTGACGTTGACCGCCCGATAGCGTGACGCCGCGCTCGCCAACCGGCGTATCGTATCCCAGCGGGAGGCGCCGAATGAACTCGGAAGCGTGAGCGGCCTCGGCGGCCTTCTCGATTTCGGCATCGGAAGCATCCTGCCGTCCGAACTGGATGTTCTCCCGTACGGTCGTGCCGAAGACCACGGCGTCCTGTGGCACAAGCGCGATCCGCGCGCGCAATGCCGCAGGATCCACATCAGCAAGGCGCACATTGTCAAAGCTGATGCTGCCCGCCAATGGATCGTAGAACCGCAGAATCAGCTGGAACACCGTGCTCTTGCCCGCCCCCGATGGGCCGACCAATGCGAGCTTCTCACCCGGCTTCACTCGAAACGAAACACGATCGAGAACCGGCATGTCCGGGCGGCCGGGATATACGAAGCTCACGTCGCGAAATTCGACCTGGCCGCTGGCCGGCTTCGGCAACGCCACCGGCCGCAGCGGCGCCTTGATCCGCGGCTCGACGCCCAGGATTTCAAAAAGACGCTCGGCTGCACCGGAAGCCTGGGCGATCTCTCCCCACACCTGGCTGAGTTCGCTGAGACCCCCCGCCGCGAACACAGCATAGAGCACGAACTGACCGAGCCGGCCGGGAGTGATGCTGCCGGCGAGGACATCCTGCGCCCCGACCCACAGCACCACGACTATGCTGGCAAATACCAGAAAGATAACCACGGCCGTCAGCACGCCGCGCGCTTTTGTAGCTCCGCGAGCGGCAGCGTATGCCTGTTCGACAGCAGAGGAAAAACGCGATTGCGCAAGCTTCTCGTTGGTGAATGCCTGTAACGTGCGCATTGCGCCGATGAGCTCGTCGGCATAGCCGGATGCTTCCGCAAGCGTGTCCTGTGCCGCACGTCCACGTTTGCGGACCGCGCGACCGAAGCCAACCAACGGAAGCACGATCACCGGAATCGCTCCGAGCACGAACAACGACAGCCTCGGGCTGGTGACCACCATCATCGCCGCGCCGCCAAAAAACAGCAGCATGTTGCGCAGAGCGATCGATACCGAAGCGCCGACGGCCGACTTGATCTGGGTTGTATCGGCGGTGAGCCGCGACACAATTTCACCCGTCCGCGATGTATCGAAAAATTCAGAAGACAATCGCGTGAGATGCGCGAACACATCGGAACGCAGATCGGCGACGATGCGCTCGCCCAGCGTGGTCACCAGGTAGTAGCGCAGCGCACTTGAGATCGCGAGCACCGCGACCACCAGGATCATCACGGCGAAATAGCTGTCGATCAGCTGCACGGCCTTGTCGGAAAAACCGAAATCGATCATCCGGCGCACCGCCACCGGAACGAGCAAGGTGGTGAGCGCGGCGACGACCAGTGCGGCTAGTGCTGCGAGCGCACGCCCCCTGTAGCGGGCGATATACGGCGCCAGCCGGGCGAGTGGTTTAAGCTTCAGCTTGCCTCGCTCCTGGGACGCAGGCGCGCCGGCAACATCGAGACCCCGTCCATCGCTGGAAAAACTCATGCAACGCCTTTGCCACCGCCCCCGCGCCCTTAATGCCTTGGGGGAGCGACGGCGGTCAAATGCGCGGCTTGCCGCCTGCGGCCGGCTCCTGTATAGGAGCCCCCAAATTCAGCACTCATTGGCGCGTCTGCGCGCCCGGAAACTCACGATGAAACAAGACATCCATCCTGCCTACCACACCATCAAGGTGGTGATGACCGATGGCAGTGAATTCACCACCCGCTCCACCTGGGGCAAAGAGGGTGACGTCCTGCATCTCGACATCGACCCGAAGTCGCATCCGGCCTGGACCGGCGGCCAACAGCAAATCATGGACCGTGGCGGCCGCGTGTCTCGCTTCCAGAAGAAGTTCTCCGGTTTCCTGAAGACCGACGAGAAAAAATAAGCGAGGCAGGCCTTCCGTAAGACAACAAAAACCCCCGCACGCGGCGGGGGTTTTTCGTTCAGCCAGCGAATTGCTTAAGCGCTTTCCGCCTCGAATGCCGCCTTCAAGAGACCAAGTTGGCGCTCGACCGGATTTGCCGTTGCAGGCCGCTCGCCAGCATTCTGATTATAAATGTTGGCGTCGAGGCGGCGCACCTTGGCGTAAAGCTTCTGCGACCGCTCAATGAGTTCGCGCAGCTGGACCGGCAGCAGCGCCATGTTGTCGGCATCGTGCGAGTCCACACTTGAAAGCTTGACCTTGCTCTTTTCCTTGCTGGCCTGAGCGAGCGACATCTCGCCCTCCTTCACGGCACGATGAAGCAGAAGCCAGGACGCAAGCTGCATCAGTCTGGTGGTGAGCCGCATACTTTCGGTGGCGTAAGCCAGCGCCGCAGACCGCTCAAGCTTCTTGGATTGCTGCCGGCCCGGGCCGTCGAGGTAGGTCGCGGTTTCTTCAACCAGAGCCATGCCGTCACGAAACAAATCTGAGAAGGCCTGTGAACCGGCGAGCCGCTCGCCGAACGACACCGGCTGAGTCTCGCTCAACGACTTTTCGGACATAACAACCCCTCTCACTTACGCTACGCGGAACCGACACACGCTCCGTATACGATTGGGTAAGCATGGGCGCACGGGCTGGCTCTGTCCAGACACCGGTATGGTTAACTTCGCGATATAGTTGCCGTGCGAATTGAAAGCGCCACGATGATGCGGCGGTTTTGACCCATATTGGGACAAAAAAAGGAGCCGCCGTTGCCGGCGGCTCAAGGTGATAACAGGGAGGCGTCAAACAGAGTGGACAGGAGCCACTCAATGTCCACATGAAGATGGACAATCCCAGTAATGGTCGAGAAAGCTTAACGACAACTTAAGAACATGCGCGCAATGCCAAAAAAAATTTTAAGCCCGACGGCACTGAAACACCGCTGATCAAGATCATCGCTTGAAAAACTGATCAGCGGCGGTACGCGACGCGCGCTTTTGCTTCATATCCGCCTCGAGCCGGTTGATTTCGTCGTGCAGCAATTGCACGCGCTGACCAAGCTCTTCTACGGAGAGCAACGTGAGATCCTGCCCAATATCGTGCACGACTTTCTTCTTCGGTTTGTCGTCCTCGTCGATCGCCGGCATTTCAATCTCCCCGACCTGCTGTCATTCTCGGGCGTGGGCCGTCCGGAATGACGATACGAAAAATCTAGCGATGACTGCGCCGGTTGTCACATCGCCGGGGGCCGCCTAAACAAAGCTCCTGATCTGGAGATACAGAGAGGCACCGATGGCCGCGTTACCAACAACAATGACCGCAATCGGCATCAAGGCTGCCGGTGGCCCGGACATGCTCGTGTCCGAGCAGCGCCCGGCCCCGGTCCCGGGTGCCGGCGAAATTCTCGTAAAGGTCGCCGCCGCCGGCGTGAACCGTCCCGATGTCATGCAGCGCATGGGCCTCTATCCGCCTCCGCCAGGCGCGCCGGACATTCCTGGATTAGAGATTGCCGGCGAGGTCGCGGCGCTCGGTGCCGATGTCAAACGCTGGAAGCTCGGCGACCGGGTGATGGCTCTGGTTGTCGGTGGCGGCTACGCCGAATATTGCATTGCGCACGAGAGCCACGCGTTACCGATGTCCGGTTTGTCGATGACCGAAGCGGCGGCAGTGCCGGAAACCTTCTTCACGGTCTGGCACAACGCATTCGAGCGCGGGGGCCTGAAGAAAGGTGAAACATTGCTGATCCATGGTGGTTCGTCGGGCATCGGCACCACCGCCATCCAGCTCGCCAAAGCATTCGGCGCGCGCGTCGTCACGACCGCCGGTTCGCAGGAAAAATGCGAGGCCTGCCGCAAACTCGGTGCCGACGTCGCCATTAACTATAAGACCGAGGACTTCGTCGCGGCCACAAAGGCGGCCACCGGCGACAAGGGCGCCGAGGTTATAGTGGACATGGTGGGTGGGGACTACATCGCGCGCAATTACGAAGCCGCCGCGGTCGAGGGACGTATCGTACAAATCGCGTTTCAGGGCAGCCCGAAATCGACGGTTGATTTTCGTCGCATCATGCTCAAGCGGCTGCACCACACCGGTTCGACCTTGCGAGCGCGCTCGATCGCTGACAAAGGCGCCATTGCGCGCGCCGTGGAGGACCATGTGCTGCCCTTGATAGCGGCAGGAAAGGTCAAACCGGTCATCTACAAGACCTTTCCCTTACGCGATGCGGCCGCGGCTCATGCGCTTATGGAGACCAGCGCCCATATCGGTAAAATCGTGCTAACATCCTGACCGGACGTCCGTTTCTTCAGGGGCCGCGAAATCGGCGTAATGTCGGACTTAAAACGGGACAGGTGCGATTGTTTTACAATTTTCACCGTCGGCGAGGCCATGGCCCCAGGCTGCAAGGCGATGCCACGGGCGGGGGTTTTAATTTGGCTATGACGCGTTGCCTGACGGCCGTGGCGGTCGTGATTGCCGCTTCGCTGCTGGCGGTTCAAACCGCGCCTGCGGTGGAAGCGGTGAACGTGCGACTCGATGCCGCCGCCATCGATTTGACCGCTGCAACCGAAATGCAAAAGAGCGACGGCGACCGTATCCAGGTCTCGACCGCGCCGGGCCCGGACGGAATCGTGCGACGCATCGAGGTACGCGCACGTGAAGGCAATACCAACTGGGCGGTTCTCGCACTCACCAACAACAGCGACGAGCAGATCGATCGTCTGATCGTCGTTCCGCACTACCGCATGGTTGGTTCCGGACTGTTCTGGCCTGACCTGGGACTGTCGCGCATTGCGGCCATCACGCCCTCGACCGGAGACCGTCCTGTGCGTCAGGAGGGCAGCACCGCCGACATTTTCCGCATTACGCTCGATCCCGGTACGGTGATCACCCTCGTTACTGAACTCCGCACCGACAAGCTGCCGCAGATCTATCTGTGGGAGCCCGATGCCTACAAGGACAAGGTCAATTCCTTCACCTTGTACTACGGCATCGTCATCGGCATCGCCGGTCTTCTCGCACTGTTCCTCACCATCCTGTTCGTGGTGAAGGGTTCGATCATGTTTCCTGCCGCCGCCGCTCTTGGCTGGGCGGTGTTGATCTATATCGGCATCGACTTTGGCTTCTGGGGAAAAGTCTTCGACATGTCGGCCGGCGCCGAGCGCGTCTGGCGCGCCTGCGGCGAGGCGATCCTGTCGGCGACGCTGCTGGTGTTTCTGTTCGCCTATCTCAATCTGTCGCGCTGGCACGTGCGCTACGCTCACATCACCATCGCCTGGCTTGCTGCTCTCGCAGCGCTGATCGCCGTTGCGGTATTCGACCCGGCGGTTGCCGCCGGCATTGCGCGCATGTCGCTCGCGGGCATCGCCGTGCTTGGACTCGCACTTGTCATCTATCTCTCGACGCACGGCTTCGACCGCGCCGTCTTGTTGATCCCGACCTGGTTGCTGCTGGTCGTATGGACGACAGCCGCGGGCCTTGCGGTCACAGGCCTCGTGACAAACGACATCATCGGTCCGGCTCTGCTCGGCGGTCTGGTGCTGATCGTGATGTTGATCGGCTTCACCGTTATGCAGCATGCGTTCGCCGGCGGGATTACCCACGGTATCGTTTCCGACGTCGAACGCCGCGCGCTTGCCCTTACAGGCGCCGGCGACCTGATCTGGGACTGGGACGTTTCGGCCGACAAGGTGTTCACGAGCCCCGAAACCGAGCACATGCTGGGCCTCAAGCGCGGCACGCTTGAAGGACCGGCGGCAGCCTGGCTTGAAGTCCTGCACCCGCTCGACCGCGACCGTTTTCGCGCCTCGCTCGATGGCGTCGTCGAGCAGCGCCGCGGGCGCCTGACGCAGGATTTCCGGCTGCGAACCGCCGACGGACACTATCTTTGGTTCGCGCTCAAGGCGCGCCCGGTGGTCGGCTCGGATGGCGAGGTTGTGCGGCTCGTCGGCACGCTCACGGACGTGACCGACTTCAAGACCGCCGAGGACCGGCTGCTTTTTGACGCGGTGCATGACAACCTGACCGGACTGCCCAATCGCGAACTTTTTATCGATCGTCTGGAGGCGGCATTGGGCTTTGCGCGCGCCGAGCCGCAAATCCGGCCATCGATTGTAGTGATCGATCTCGATCGCTTCAAACAGGTCAATGATTCCGTCGGCATGGCGGTGGGTGATTCCATCCTGCTCACCATCGCGCGGCGGCTTGGCCGGCTTCTCAAGCCGCAGGATACCCTGTCACGTCTCTCCGGCGATCAGTTCGCGCTGATCGTGCTGTCGGAGCGCGAACCGGCGCGCATCGTCGCCTTTGCCGAAACCATCCGGCGCACCTTGCGCGCGCCGATAGCCTTTAACGACCGCGAAATCTTCCTCACCGCGTCGATAGGCCTGGCCCTCGCCGAGAATCCGGCCAGCAGGACCGAGGAAGTGCTCAAGGACGCCGAGCTTGCGATGTATTATGCCAAGCGCATCGGCGGCGACCGCATCGAAATCTTCAAGCCTGCAATGCGCTCCCGCAAGACCGACCGTTTGACGATGGAATCTGAATTGCGCCGCGCCATCGAGCGCGAGGAAATCAAGGTTCTCTACCAGCCGATCGTAAGACTGGAAGATCGCGCCATCGCCGGATTTGAGGCGCTCGCACGCTGGGATCATCCCAAGCTCGGCCGCCTGTCGCCTGCGGAGTTCATCACCATCGCCGAGGAAATCGGGCTGATCGTCGACCTCGGCCTCTTCGTGCTCGACCATACCGCGCGGCAGCTGGCGCAATGGCAGGCGGCCACGCGTGCGCGCGAGCCGGTATTCGCCAGCGTAAATGTGTCTTCACGTCAATTGCTGCGTCATGACCTGATCCAGGATTTGCGCAGCGTTCTGGGACGGACCACCCTGGCGCGCGGCACGCTGAAGCTCGAGATCACCGAATCGCTTGTCATGGAAAATCCCGAGCACGCCGCGCAAATGCTGACACGCATCAAGGAACTTGGCGCCGGACTATCGCTGGATGATTTCGGTACCGGCCATTCCTCGCTTGCCTATCTGCAGCGTTTCCCCTTCGACACCATCAAAATCGACCAGTCATTCGTGCGCACGACGTCACGCGGGACCCGACCCGTCATCCTGCGTTCGATCATCGCAATGGCGCACGACCTGGGCATGGAAGTTGTGGCGGAAGGCGCCGAAACCGATTCCGATGCGGTCGAGCTTTACCAGCTCGGATGCGAATATGCGCAGGGCTTTGCTTTCGGCGAACCAATGAGCGCGGACGCCGCGCGCGATCTGCTGGTCGACAAGCCGACCCGGCTGCGCGCACTCAAGATTGCATCAGAATAACAGGCCCCCGTCGCGGAGCCGACTGCACGGCGCGCAGGTCACGCGTGGCCGGCTTCGCTCGACAGCATGCCGGGATCGATGCCGATCTTTCGCAGGGCTTTTTCGTACTTGATATCGGTATCCCGCCCGAAGATCAGCTCGGGATCGGCAGCGCAGTGCAGCCAGCCGTTCTGCTGGATCTCCTGCTCGAGCTGCCCCGGCGCCCAGCCGGCATAACCGAGCGCAAGAATTGCGCTGGAAGGCCCGTTGCCGCGCGCGATCGCCTTGAGAATATCGAGCGTTGCCGTCAAACAGATACCTTCATCGATCGGCAGTGTTGAATTTTCAATAAAGAAATCTGCCGAGTGCAGGACGAAGCCGCGCCCGGTTTCGACCGGTCCGCCTTTGAGCACCTTCACAGCTTCGGCGCGGTTCGGCAGCTGAATGCGCTCAGCAGCCGGAATAACCTCGAGCTGTACGAGCAGATCGGGAAATTTGATGTTGGCCGCCGGGTGATTGACGATGATGCCCATCGCACCTTCGGTCGAGTGAGCGCAGACGTAGATCACAGCGCGCGCGAAGCGTTCATCATTCATCGCGGGCATCGCGATCAACATTTGCCCGTCGAGATAGCCGCGTCCGGGGGCCGGCTTCGCCGCTTTGCGTGAGATCTTCATGGCAAAAGGTTACCTGATAGGCCCGCCTTTGCAAACGAAGCTTGCGGCCGAAAGTTCACTCGTTCACCGTCATAATCATGAGGCCAATTGTGGCGGGCACCTGCCGAATGTGCGCAAATGGCCGCTCACAATGAATTCAGTGGCGCGGCAGGGGGTTACCGACTACAGCGTCCGTGATGAACAATATTCACAGACTATTGTGTGCGGCGCTGATTGCCTGCGGAATCGCTGCGGTCTCAGGCGCTACGGCGTGTGCTGGCGGCGAATCACCGTGGAGCGAGGATGTCCGCTCCGCTGTTCGCCTTGTTTCTGGCGCCAACAAAAATGGCGATGCCAATTTGCGCGCAGGCATCGAAATCAAGATGCAGCCCGGGTGGAAGACTTACTGGCGCTACCCGGGCGATTCCGGCGTGCCACCGCATTTCGATTTTTCGGGTTCTGAAAATCTGAAAACCGCCACGGTGCTCTATCCCGCACCACATCTCTTCACAGACGAAACCGGCCAATCGCTTGGCTACAAGGACCGGATTATTTTTCCGCTCGTGATTTCCCCGCAGCAGCCCGGCAAACCCGTTCGGCTTCGCCTGAAAGCCGACTATGCGGTATGCGAAAAACTGTGCGTCCCTGCTGAAGGCCGCGCCGAGCTTACGCTTACCCCCGGTGATAGCTCCCAGGATTCAGCCCTGGCGGCGGCCGAGGCGCGCGTGCCGAAACAGGTGACCGCCGCGCAACTGGGGCTCACCGTGCGTCGCACTAATAATGGGACCAAGCCTCTGGTCGCCGTCGACCTCGGTGCACCCGCCGGCAATCCGATCGACTTGTTCGTCGAAGGCCCGACACCGCAATGGGCATTGCCGATTCCAAAGCGCTCCCAAACCGCGCCGGCCGGACGGGCTCAATTCAGCTTCGAACTTGATGGATTGCCGCCGGGCGTCGATCCAAAGGGCCAGGTCGACCTCACCTTCACCGTTGTGACCGGCGAGCGCGCAGTCGAAGTAAAGACCCATCTCGACTAATCGGCGGCAAAAGCGTAATTACCCAGCCAAGAACGATATTTTCCGCAACGCGAGAGGACATCCATGCCAATCAAGGTCGGCGATCGATTGCCCGATGCCAAATTCCGAGTCATGACGACCGAAGGACCGGTCTGGAAGACCACCGATGAAATTTTTAAGGGCCGTAAGGTAGCACTTTTCGCGGTGCCCGGCGCGTTTACACCGACCTGCAACAATCTTCACATCCCCAGCTTTCTGAACAACGCCGCCGCCATCAAGGCAAAAGGCGTGCACACCATCGCCGTGACCGGCGTCAACGATGTGTTTGTCATGGAAGCCTGGAAGAAATCGACCGGCGCCGAGGGCAAGATCGATTTTCTGGCCGATGGCAACGGCGAATTCGCCAAGGCGATCGACATGGCCTTCGACGGCTCCGGCAACGGCCTCGGTACGCGCTCCAAGCGCTACTCAATGCTGGTTGAAGATGGTGTGGTCAAAAAGCTCAACATGGAGGACGCGCCGGGGAAGTGCGAGATCTCCGGCGGTCAGGCGTTGCTGGCACAGCTCTAGATTTTGCGATTGCGTTTTTGCGGATGGCGGGCATAGCCGTCCAAAGGACGGCGTGCTTTCGCACGCCTATGTCCTGGCCATTCGGTTATTTTGTCCTCATCGCGCCGGCGCGCACGGCGGCGACCCCTTCGCGGGCAAGCTCATCGGCGCGTTCGTTCTGCGCGTGACCGGCGTGCCCCTTCACCCAGTGCCAATGCACCTTGTGATGGCCGAGCGCTTCGTCGAGGCGCTTCCAGAGGTCGACGTTTTTCACCGATTTTTTATCCGACGTGCGCCAGCCGTTTTTCTTCCAGCCGTGGATCCACGTCGTGATGCCGCTCCTGAGATATTCACTGTCGGTATGAAGATCGACGGTGCACGGTCGTTTGAGCGCCTCCAGAGCCGAAATCGCGGCCATCAGCTCCATGCGATTGTTGGTGGTGTGCGGTTCGCCGCCTTTGAGTTCTTTTTCGTGATCGCCGAAAGCCAGTATCGCTCCCCAGCCACCGGGACCAGGGTTTCCGGAGCAGGCGCCGTCAGTATAGATGGTGACGCGCTGCTCGCTCATGCATATTTTCCGTCACGCTTGTTGTCGAAAAACTGGCGCCCAGCGTCGGGGATCATGCGCCGAGACCATAGTCCTGCACGCTTCTCACCGTCTGGTGAAAGCGCAACTTGCGGTAATATTCCAGCGGATCTTTCGGCCTGACCAGCGCGCCGTCCGGTACCGCCAGCCAGTCCACCAGCCGCGTCAGCAGGAAGCGCATGGCCGCACCGCGCGCCAGGACAGGCAGCGCGTCGCGCTCGCGCGCCGAAAGCGCACGGACCTTGCCGTAGCCGTTGAGTAATGCGCGCCCCTTGGTGACGTTGTAGGAGTGATCGACCTCGAAGCACCAGGCATTGAGGCAAATGGCAACGTCATAGGCAAGCGTATCCGTGCAGGCGAAATAGAAATCGATCAGCCCGGACAACTTGTCGCCGAGGAAGAAAACGTTGTCGGGAAAGAGGTCAGCGTGGATCACGCCTTGCGGCAAGTCGCGCGGCCAGGATTTCTCCAGCGCATCGAGCTCTTTTGCGATGTCCGCGCAAAGTCCCTGCCGAACGCTGTCGCCCCGGGCTTTGGCGTGGTCGTAGAGGTGCCGCCAGCTTTCGATCGACAGCGCATTCGCGCGCTTCGGCCTGAAATCACCACCCGCAAGATGCAGCCGTGCCAGTGCGTCACCCACCGCCGCGCAATGACCGGGGCTCGGCCGCCTGATCCATAACCCGTCAAGAAAGGTAACGATGGCAGCAGGCCGGCCGGCGATTTTGCCAAGCACGCCACCCTGTTTGTTCTTCACCGGTTGCGGACAGGTGATGCCGCGAGCCGCCAGATGCTCCATCAGCCCCAGGAAAAACGGAAGGTCGCCTTCGGCAACGCGCTTTTCATAGAGCGTGAGAATGAAATTGCCGGTGCCCGTGTGCACCAGAAAATTGGAATTCTCGACGCCTTCGGCGATTCCCTTGTAGGACAGCAATTCGCCAATGTCGTAGCCGGAAAGAAAGCGGGTGAGATCTTCCGCCGGGACGTCGGTGTAAACCGCCATGAAGCGTCACTCCGCCGCCTCGTGCTCCCGCAGCGGGCGCGGCAGCGGGAAGAACACGCCCTCCTCCGTCGCCGTGACGGTTTCGATATCGAGAACATAGCGTTCGGCGAAGGCGCCCATGATCTCTTCAACCAAAACCTCCGGCGCGGACGCTCCGGCAGTGATGCCGAGCCGATTGACGCCGATGAAGTCGCCCCAGTTGATTTCGGCTGCGCGCTGCATCAGCACCGCGCGCGGACAGCCTGACTTCTCGGCAACCTCCTTGAGCCGTTGCGAGTTCGACGAGTTTGGCGCCCCGACCACGATCATCGCATCGACGATCGGCGCCACGCGCTTGACTGCATCCTGACGATTGGTCGTGGCGTAGCAGATGTCTTCCTTGTGCGGACCGGCGATATTCGGGAAACGCTGCTTCAGCAGATCGACCATTGCTGCGGTGTCATCCACCGACAGCGTCGTCTGTGTCACATAGGCGAGTTTATTGGCATCACGCGGGGTGAATCTTTCCACGTCGTGGAGAGTCTCGACCAGAGTGATACTACCGGGCGGCAGTTGTCCCATGGTGCCGACGACTTCCGGATGGCCGGCGTGGCCTATAAGCACGATCTCGCGACCGCGCCGATTATGAATCTCGGCCTCCCGATGCACCTTGGTCACCAGCGGGCAGGTTGCGTCGATCGTGAACAGTTTGCGTCGCGCCGCCTCCTCGGGGATAGCGCGTGCTACGCCGTGCGCCGAGAAGATCACCGGTGCATGGTCATCAGGAACCTCGCTGAGTTCCTCGACGAAGATGGCGCCCTTGGCGCGCAAGCCCTCGACCACGTAGCGGTTATGCACGATCTCGTGGCGCACGTAGACGGGTGCGCCGTAAATCGCGAGCGCCTTTTCCACCGATTCAATGGCACGCACGACGCCTGCGCAAAAACCGCGTGGCGAGCAGAGCAGGACCTTGAGAACCGGTTTTGACGAAGCCGATGCCATTATTTTTATTAACCTCGAAAGCGCGCGATTTTAGCGCGCATTTGCGGCATCGACATGGGCCGCGCCGGGCCGCCCTGTCAAGCGGAACGGTTGCATGACCCCGCCTCTGCCCCTATATTCCGCCCACTTTCCAGATCATCACTGATGATCCGAAGCTTCGCCCCGGGGGCGGGCGAAGCATAGAGGAGACTTTGCCATGGCGACCGCAGCACCCTTGATGCCGAAGGCGACCGCCGTCTGGCTTCTGGACAACACCGCGCTGTCGTTCGACCAGATCGCCGAATTCTGCAAGTTGCACCCGCTGGAGGTGAAGGCCATCGCCGACGGTGACGCTGCGCAGGGAATCAAGGGCCTCGACCCTATCCTGACCGGCCAGCTGACCCGCGAACAAATCGCGGAAGCGGAGAAAAACCCGGAAAGCCGGCTGAAGCTGACCGAGCCGAAGGTTTCAGTTCCGGCGACCGAGCGCGGCAAGAAAGGCCCGCGTTATACGCCGGTCTCGCGCCGGCAGGACCGACCAAACGCAATTCTGTGGCTGGTGAGGAACCATCCGGAACTCAAGGACAGCGCCATTATGCGACTGGTCGGAACCACCAAGTCGACGATCGCGTCGATCCGCGATCGTACGCACTGGAATTCGGCCAACCTGACGCCGATGGATCCTGTGACACTTGGCCTCGCCTCGCAGATTGATCTCGACCTCGAAGTGCAGCGCGCCAACAAGGAAAAGCCGGCCCCGGTTGATACCGGCGCGACCCTGTTGCCGGCCGCCGAGACCACCGCGCGCAAGGAGGCCGAAGTTGCGGCCGCAGCCGAGCCCGAGAAAAAATCGGGCGAGCTCGACGTGAGCGCCGTCTTTGCCAAGCTCAAGCAGCTTGGCGGCAAGGGCGAGAAGGAAGGCGAGTAAGAGGGCTGAATTTTCGCCGTTATTGCGAAGATTTCTATTCATTGTTTTGCGCACCGCGCTCGCGCGGGTAACGCAGTGTGCCATCTCTCATGCAGGTCGCGATAAACGCGATCTGCTCATTGCGCGCAATTTTTCTTGTACTCAATATCCCCGTGTCCCGTTGATTGCCGCCACATAGCGCACGACGGATTTTTCCAGCACTTGTTTGGCGCCGTTTGCAATCACACGGTCGAAATAGTGACCATAGATCAAGTCGAACTGAAACGGCGCCAGCGCCTGGCCGATGTGCTCGACCTCACGCGCCGAAAGCGGAATGAAATTCGGATAACTGCGCATGAAAGAGAGCCACTTGCGATCAGTGGCCACCGAAAGAATGTCGCCGGCGCAAATAATGCCGCGGCCGCCTGCCCCGCCGGCCCAATGCATCACCGTGCCACCCGGAAAATGCCCGCCACAACGCACCAATGTGACGCCATCCCAAAGCTTGAGCGTATCGCCGGTCCACAGCTTGATCGCGCCATCCTTGCGTATGATCCAGTCGCTATCAGCGGAATTGAGATGGATCGGACAATCAAAGGCGCGTGCCCATTCCACCATTGTTGTGTAGAAATGAGGATGTGAGATCGCGATCGCTTTAAGCCCGCCGAGGCCCTTGATCATGTTGATCGTCGCCATATCGAGCGTGGCGATGCAGTCCCACAACACGTTGCCGCGCTCAGTGCGCACCAGCAGCGCGCGCTGACCGATCGCAAAGGACGGCTGCGACCCGATGCCGATGATGCCGGTGTCGTATTCATGGAAGCCGTTCATGTGACTCTTCGATAGCGCCTCGAGCGTGGTCCATGTTTGCCCGCGTGGCGGCACGTATTGCCGCTCCTCTTCGCAGATGATGCATTGCTCGGGAGGCCGTGGGCTTTCAGGATATTGCGTGCCGCAGGCGGTGCAGATGGAGAGAGGCATGGATAAACCCAGTGTTAATGTTCACGAGACCTGCGCGCGGCGTCGGCCGATCCAATAGGCAACAATAAATCCCGTGACGCCGCCGGGGATAATCGAGAGCGCTGTGATAACGAATTGCCGCAGCGCGCAGCCGAAGCGATCTTCAGGGCCAAGAGCACAGCCGCCATAGAGGGTGTCGTAAATTCCGACAATAATGTAAACCGCGAGCGGCACCAGCAATGCGCCGAGCGCCATTCCTCCGCAGACCAGCCAGCCAAGACCGATGCGCTTGGGCGATTTTGGTTCGGCATCTGTCATGGCGTACAATTTCCGACACGACACATTGCAATTTCCGCATGGCACACTGTCATAAGTTTCATGGCATTGGGCCAATAAATCAGGCTGGCCGCGCCGCCGGCCAGACGATCCGAAAACGTCACTTATCCACAGGGAATCGGGTCGTTCTGTTGCAATGCGATATGCCAGCAACTAGTTAATGTACTTGAACAAATTAATGTGAGCGCTGGGCGTCTTGTGCGCAGCAAAAATCTTGCTATTTCCCAGTGAAAGCGACGGAAATCTTGAGGTACTGAAAATGATAACCCGCAAAGCAAAATTTCTTTCCGCAGCTGCCGCTGCTTTGGCCTTGGTTGCCACTGTGTCAGTTGCCCGCACGGTCCATACCCACGCGGTCCCTACGGATCCGGCACATGTAACGACCGGCAAAGTCATCGGCACAGCCCCCACGCAAACAACAACGCCTGCCCCAAGGCGCGGCATCATCGTATGTGGCATGGCCCTCGATGCGGATTGCGAGAAGATCGAGACGTTGCTGCCAATGTGAGGAACGTCTTGGAGGCCCTGAGCGTCCTGCAACCTTATCCCGTGGTGGGCTGCCTGTTCGCCTGTCTAGATCAGATCTGCGCAGGTGCGATTTAAGCTTTCAGTCCGACCGATGCACGAGACGGAGTCGTGGCACTCGTTTTGAATGCAGGCCCGCCCGAAAACAATGACACGCAAATCATCGTCAGGATGGCGATCTCGATGCCGATGACCACAAGCTTCTGCAAGCGGTCTTCGATGGCATCCTCCCTTGCGCACTTACGCATTTAGCGGGCTGTATATGCTAAATTTTAGAACACTTGCCCGTACAAAACTTGGATTAGTACGACATCAAATTGGATAAGAACGAAAATTTTCAACGCTCGTGCAATGTCTCCTGCCGGTAACGGAGCAATGGTGACAGAAGATAGCTCAGGATCGTGCGTGATCCGGTCTTGATCTCCACCGTCGCCGCCATGCCAGGCGATAGATTGACCATCCGGTCCTCGATTTGCATGCGGGTGCGACCGAGCGAAATACGGGCCGTGTAGTTCAGCTCCTGGCCTTTCGGCTCACTGGTGTCATTTTGCGCTCCCAGTCCGCGATCGTCGGAACGGTCCTGCTTTCGGTCGCGGATCACCGCGTCCTGCGAGACAGTAAGCACCTGCCCATGCAGGAGGCCATAGCGGGTGAAATTGAATGTATCGATCTTGATCTCAGCCTCCTGTCCAGCGTGTACAAAACCGACGTCGCGATTCGATACCATGGCTTCGATCTCGAGCCTGCTGTCGCTCGGCACGATCATCAATAGTGACTGCGCAGGAGTGACGACGCCGCCGACTGTGTGGATCGCGAGTTGTTGCACCACGCCGTCCACGGGCGCGGTCAGCAGCTGAAGCCTGGTCTTCTGCTCGGCCTTGATGAGATCCTGGGTGAGGCCGTTTGCCTTTTGCTCGGCCTTTGCAAGCTCGTCGGACAGCGTATGCCGATATTCGGCTTCGGCCTGCCCGCGCGTTTCGCGAATGGCGGCCGCCGCTGCCTCGGCCTCTTGCAGATGGCTTTTCTGCACGGTGAGGTCCTCTTGTTGCTCAACCAGCAGCTGGAGGGTTTCAAAATAGGTGAGCTTCGAGCCGAGTTCTTTGTCCATCAGCGTCTTGCGGATATCGACACGTTGCTGGATGACCGGAATCGTCGTCTCGAGTTTATGGATAGTGGCCGCGATCGTGCCCTGCTCCGCTTCTTTCTGCGCCTGCTGACGGGCAAGCGCCGCAATCTTGGCCCGGTGCTCGGCAACCTGGTTGAGCAGTAACTGACGCTGCGCGCTGACCAATGCAGAATCGGCCTCGGCGGGCGGCGCGAAGCTGGCTGCAGAATTTTCGTCGCCCGCCAGCGCCGCGCGCAGGCGGGCGATGTTTAGCTGCTCGGCGAGACGGTCGTTGTGCAGGTGATCGCGGTCCGCCGCGTTTACGGTCGGATCGAGCTCGATCAGCACATCACCGGCCTTCACCGCCTGCCCGTCCTGCACTCGAATTGACCGCACCACGCCAGTCTCGAAAGGCTGGATAACCTTGGTACGGCCGCTCGGCACGATTTTTCCGGTCGCCGACGCAACAATGTCGATTGTGCCGGCCGAGGCCCAGATCAGCGCTACGCAGAACAACAGAATAATCGTAGCTCCGATCGCCCGGCCAACCGGCGATGGCGGCGTTTCCACGATTTCAAGCGCTGCCGGAAGGAATGCAAGTTCCTCGCCGCGCCTGCCCCGGACACGCCGAAACGAGTTGACACGCCGCATCGTAAACCTGGCGATCGCTGCGGTTCTAACAGGCTTCATGAATCCCTGCCTGCAGACGGTGCAGCGACGCATAGCGGCCGCCGGTCTTGATCAGCACGTCGTGAGTGCCGTCTTCGACCAGGCGGCCGCGCTCGAGCGTGACGATGCGATCTGTCGCACGTACCGTGGAGAGTCGGTGAGCGATGATCAGCACCGTCCGCCCTTTGGCGATCTCCTTCATGTTCTGTTGAATAATCCGTTCGCTCTCGTAATCGAGGGCACTCGTCGCCTCATCGAAGATCAGAATTCGCGGATCGGAGATTAGCGCCCGGGCAATGGCAATACGCTGGCGCTGGCCACCCGAGAGGGTTGATCCACGCTCGCCGACAATTGTGTCGTAACCTTCGCTCAGTTCGAGAATGAATTCGTGCGCTCCCGCGAGGCTCGCCGCCGTGATGACGCGCTCCATGGGCATGGCCGGATCGGCGAGCGCGATATTCTCGCGGACGGAGCGGTTGAACAACACGTTCTCCTGCAGGACAACGCCGATCTGCCGGCGCAACCATGCCGGATCCGCCATCGCGATATCCATGCCATCGACCAGGACACGCCCGCTTTCTGGCACGTAGAGCCGCTGAACCAGCTTCGCGAACGTGCTCTTGCCCGAACCCGACGGCCCGACGATGCCGACCGTCTGCCCGGCCGGCACATCGAAAGTGACATTCTGCAGGATTTCCCGCCCATCGGCGCGATAGCGGAAGGTAACATGGTCGAACGTGATGTTGCCGCGGATCGCCGGTAGCCGCGCTCGCGCTGCCATGTAAGTCGGCTCCGCAGCGGTGTTGAGGATGTCGCCAAGCCGAGAGACCGACAGGCGCGCCTGGTGAAAGTCCTGCCAGATCTGTGCAAGGCGCAGCACCGGCGTATTGACCCGCCCAGCGAGGATATTGAAGGCGACAAGTTCGCCGACCGACAAGTCACCGTCGATAACCAGCTTGGCACCGAAATAGAGAATACCCGCGGTAACGAGCTTGCTGATGAGTTGCACTACCTGGCTCGCGGTGTTGCCAAGGCTCAGAACCCGGAAGCTGGCGGCCACATAACCTGCGAGCTGCTCTTCCCATCGTCGCTGCATCTGCGGCTCGACCGCCATCGCCTTGAGCGTCTCGATACCGGTCACACTCTCGACCAGGAAGGCCTGGTTCTCGGCGCCACGCCGGAATTTTTCGTCCAGTCTGCGACGGAACAGCGGCGTCGCCGCCATCGAGATCGCTATGTAGAACGGAAACGAGCCGAGCACGAACCACGTCAGCAGCGGGGAGTACAGGAACATCACCGCCAGGAAAACAAACGTGAAAAACAGATCGATAACGAGAGTCAGCGCCGAGCTCGTGAGAAAATTGCGGATGTTCTCCAATTCGCGCACCCGCGCCACCGAATCGCCGACGCGTCGCGCCTGGAAATACGCCAGCGGCAACGCGACCAGGTGGTGAAATAGACGCGCGCCGAGTTCGACATCGATGCGGTTTGTCGTGTGCGCGAACAGATAAGTCCGCAAAATTCCGAGAACTGTCTCGAAGAGTGAAATCGCAATCAGGCCCATGATCAGCACGTCGAGGGTGCTCAAGCCGCGGTGTACCAGCACCTTGTCGATGACGACCTGGAAGAACAGCGGAGACACCAGGGCGAATAATTGCAGAAAGAATGACGCAATCAGCACTTCACTCAGGAGATGCCGATATTTATGGATCGCTCCGATGAACCAGGTGATGTCGAAGCGGCGGGTGATGTCCGACAATCCGGCCCGGCGGGCCATCAGAATCAGTTCACCATCCCAGATCGTGAAAAGTTCGGCTCGCGTCATAAAAACGGGTCGAGGTGCCTGCGGCGACTGAACCAGAACTCTGTCTTCCGATGCTTTGGCGATCACCAAGAACCCGCCATCGCGCAACGCCGCGATCGCCGGTAAGGGAGTCTTCGCCAGCCGCGACCAGTCGCTTCGGCAGGCCCGTGCCTTGAGGCCGAGATCTTTGGCGCACCGGAGTATTTCCGGTGCGCCAATCTTTGTTGTTCCGAGACGATGCCTGATCTGCTCGCGGTCGGCTGCAACGCCCTGCAAATGCAGAAGCGTTACGAGAGACTCGAGCCCCGGATCGGCCGGTGTCGCGCTGGATTCAGTGCTCACAAGCGTTCTCCGGGGCCCGACGTCACCTCAAGCGTGTGGCTGCGCGAGCAGCGGTTGCTGGGCCGGCGGCTGATCGGCAACCGCCGTCGCACCTTGACCATCGCCGGCGTCGACGAAGCTCGATGCCATGAACTGGCCAAGCAGAGCGGCTGCGTGCGAAGCATCGTTCGGGATGGTGGCCACGATCGATTGAATGTTGACATTGTTGCCGGTTCCGCCGTCGAGCACATCCTGGCCCGGCCCACCGATCAGCACGTCATCCCCCGCGTTGCCGTTGAGGATATCGTTGCCGGCGCCTCCGACCAGAACATCGGCGCCGTCGCCGCCATTGAGGGTGAGCTGGATTCCGGTTTCGAGTCCGGACGCTACAATGGCGTCGTCGCCGCCGAGGCCATTGATGACGATGCGATCATTGGTGTCGAAGTTCGAGATCGTCACCTCTTTCGCCAGACCCGTCACAGTCACCACACCGTTGTTGCTGGTGACCGTGATCGCGTCATCGCCCTCGGTCGCGTTAAGGACGATCGTGTCCGCCTGATCGTCGGCTCCGCCACCCGTTACTCCAAGATCGACATTGACATTGGTGACGTCGGTCCCGGTCAGGTCATTGACCGTGATAGTGTCTTCGCCACCCAACGCACGGACATTAATCGTCTCCGTGTCGTTCACATCCATGGTGACCGTGCCGATGTCGCGGGTCAGCCTGATCCGCGAGCCGTTGGCGGAGATATCGATGGCCTCGCCGATGTTAGAGCCGTTGAACTGGAGTGTGTCGGCACCGGCCTGACCTTCGACGATGTCGCTGCCGTCTCCTGGATTCCAGACGAACGTGTCATCGCCCGCGCCGAGCAATGCCACGTCGCTGCCGCGGCCGCCGTTGACAACGTCGTTGCCGGCGCTGCCGATGATCCGGTCATCGCCGTCGCCGCCGTTGAGCGTGAGGCCGACCTGACCGGCATGGAGCCGCGAAGCGTCGATGGTGTCGTTGCCGGCACCGCCGTTGACGATGAGCGTGTCATTGGCGGGTTCGGCGCCGTCAATCCTCACCTGCGCCGCCAGCCCGTTGACGACGACCGACCCGCCGCTGCCGGCAATGTTGATCTGGTCGTTGTTCGCGGTGCCATTGACGGTCACCGTGTCGGCCGCATTGTCGCCGGTTCCGGTGCCGGCCTGTGCCGACAGGTCGATGGCGACCTGGGTCACGTCGGTCCCGGTGACGTCATCAACCGTGATGGAGTCCGGGCCGCCCAGCATATTGAGCTGGATATGCTCGATACCGCCGAGGTCCATCGTCACGCTGCCGACATCGCGAAACAGGCGAGCGCGGTTGCCGTTGGCCGAGATATCGATCTTCTCGCCAACATTGGCGCCGTTGAACAGCAGCGTATCGGTGCCGTCCTGGCCTTCGACGATGTCGCTGCCATCGCCCGGATCCCATTGAAACACGTCGTTTCCGGCGCCGAGCAATGCGGTGTCACTGCCCTGATTACCGTCGACGAAGTCGTTTCCGTCGCCGCCAATCAGGAGGTCGTTGCCGGCGCTGCCAAGGATCGTGTCGTTGCCGCTGCCGCCATCAATCGTGAGCGCGAGTTGCCCGGCCGCGAGCCCCGCCGCATTGATGGTGTCGTTGCCGCCAAGCGCGTTAATGTGCAGCGAGTCGTTGGCGCCTTCTGTGCCAGCGAGCGTGACCTGCGCGGACAATCCCGCAACGCTGACCGAACCGCCGGTTCCGGTGATCTGGATCTGGTTGCTGGCCGCCGTTCCGTTGACGGTGACGCTGTCCGCTGCGCCGTCACCAACGCCGCTGCCGGGCGTTCCCGACAGATCGATGGCGACTTGCTGCACGCCGGTCGTGCTCAGGTCGTTGACCACGACGTTATCGGCTCCGCCCAGCGCCGCGATCTCGATCCGCTCCATGGTGCCGAGGTCCATCGTCACGTTGCCGATGTCGCGGGTCAGCGACGCACGACTGCCTTTGGCCGAGATGTTGAAGATCTCGTTGACGTTTGCACCATTGAATCCAAGCGTGTCGAAGCCGTCCTGGCCGTCAACGACATCGCTGCCGTCGCCGGGGTTCCAGACGAACGTGTCGTCTCCGGTGCCGAGTATCGCCGTATCGCTGCCACGGCCGCCGGTGATGACGTCATTGCCGGAGCCGCCCAGGAGCGTGTCGTTACCATCGCCGCCGGTGATGGTGTCATTGCCGGCGCCGCCATCGACCTGAAGATGGATGAGGTTGGCGAGACCATTGCCGGCAGTGAAGACGTCGTCGCCGTCATTCATGTTGAGAGCAAGGTTTTCGGTCGTGCCGATGTCGAGGGAGAACGGCCCCGGTGTGGTGCGGTCGAAACGCACGCGGCTGCCGTTGGCCGAGACCGTAAAGACTTCCGCGCCATTTCCGCCGTTGACTTCGGCGGTATCCGTGCCGTCGCCGCCTTCGAAAAGGTCGCTGCCGTCGCCCGGATTCCAGATCATCCGGTCATTGCCGGCCTGACCGAACACCTGGTCGCTGCCGCCGCCGCCGGTGAGTGTATCGTTGCCGTCGCCACCGAACAGCTGATCGTCGCCGCCTTTGCCAAGGAGCGTGTCGTTTCCGCTTTGCCCGAAGAGCAGGTCATTTCCTGAGCCGCCGGTCAGGATGTCGTTACCGTTGCCGCCGAAAAGCTGCGCGGCTGGCATTGGGCCGTTGACTTCGTCGACCGTGATCGTGTCATCGCCACCCTGGCCGAACAGTTGGATGAGATCGGTATTGGCAACGGTCGCGTCGCCACCAAGGATCGAAACGGCGCCGCCGTTGATCAGAATTCTTCCGGCCGCGTCGCGGCTGGCCCTGATGTTGTTGCTGGCGCTGTCACCAAACACCGACACCACGCGGGCACCGGGTGAAAAACTGGCTGTGATAGCCATGATCTTAGTCCTCTTGAAAGTTTGGCTGCGGCGCAAATGCGCGTTAGCTGTGGGTCAGCCCGTACCCGACGCATACCCACAGTCCGGGTTACGAGCTTGTAGCGAACCTCCAGATCGCCTTGATTTTTTATTGAGATGTTCTGAAAAGAATCCGGGCTGAGGCTGATCACATTATTCAGTTCGCCGCTGCGCACGGTGCACTGCTGTGCCCCGTGTGACAGGCCCATGACAGAATTTCGTCCGGCTGGTTGAATTCAATTGCGCGTGATCGGCGCGCACTGCCGACGATCGGCACAGGGCAACACTAGTGCTTCAGGCCGGCCTTCTGAAGTCCCAGAAGAAAACGGGATCGGTCGGAGGAATTCACGTACACAGTGTTATTCACGACGTGGTCGCTCGAAAGATCCGGCTGGAGCGTGAGGGTCTGCATGAGAGACTCCCGTGCTTCATCGATCTTCCCGAGCAATCCCAGCGACACTGTCATAAGACGCCGCGAGCCGGCATGATTGGGATGCCGTGCCGCCATAGAACGGGAAACAGTCGCTGTCTCTTCGTACCGCTCAAGAGCGAACAAAGCCATATAACGTACGACAGGCTCGTACACCGCAAGGAACGGATCGAGCGGACTGATTCTCCGCGCCTGCTCGAGCGACTCCAGACCGCATTGCGGTTTGCCGCAACATGCATATGCGTAACCGAGCCCCGCAAAACCCAGCGCAAAATTCGGATTCAACGCGATGGACTTCGAAAGATGCCGGACCGCCAACTCGGATCGCCGCCGGCGCGCGTGGCTGAGCCCGAGCACGAGGTGCGCCCAGTGGTCCCGATCGTCGAGCGTCAGCGCCCTCGCCGCCGCATCGAGAGCCCTTTCGGTAATTTCGCCGATCGGCGCGTGCGAATCCAGGTTGAACAGATTGACATAAGTCCATCCCATCAACGCATGTGCGTGTGCATACCTGTCATTGAGCGCGAGCGCCTGCTTCAGCAAGTCCTGTGCCAGCCGTTGTTCACTCGCGCTCATGCGCCAGATATGCGGGAGCGCCTGCATCACGAGGTCGGATTCGTCGGTGTCCTGTAGCGGTCCACGCCGCAGACGTGCGGCCTCGGCGAGAATGATCTGGGACTTAACCGAATCAATAATCCGGCTGGTGATGTCGTCCTGCCGGTCGAATCCATTGACGAACACGCTATCGTGTCGGTCTGCCCACACATGAATGCATTTGGTGGCGTCGATCAACTGTGCGGTGATGCGCACCCGGTCGGCCGCCATGCGCAGGCTGCCCTCCAGCACGTATCGCACGCCCAGTTCGCGCGCCACCGCGCGGACGTCGATCGCCTCCCCCCTGAATGCAAAACTGGTATTGCGAGCGACAACAGAGAACCACCGCTGACGCGCCAATCCCGTGATGATGTCTTCGGTGAGGCCATCGGCAAGGCAATCCTGCCCGGGATCGCCACTCATGTTCTGAAACGGCAAGACGGCGATCGAAGGCCTGTCCGATGCAACGACAGCTGGCGCCGCCAACATGTCGCCTGTGTGAACCGGATTTTGCCTCGGATTCCCGGCAGATGAGTCGTATGACGCCGCGGTTTCGTCGACGTCTACGACAAAGCGGAAGCCTCGCTTGTAGTACGTTCGAATAAGCTCCTGGTCGGCCCCATTGTCTCCGATCGCCTGGCGCGCCGCGCTCACCCGTGAGCTCAGCGTCGCTTCTGAGACGATCCTGCCCTTCCATACGGTATCGACCAGTTCGCTCTTACTGACAGTCCGATTGCGGTTCCGAACAAGGTGAACGAGCAGATCGAAAACCTGCGGCTCGATTGAAACGAGGTTTCCTCGACACCGCAGCTCATGCCGCGCGACATCGATTTCAAATTCAGAAAAACGAAAATTCAAGGTGCCCCCACCATGTTTACGAGAAGGAAGGTCGCGACCGGTCCGGCTATTTCCAACGTAAATCTCAAAAGGAATGTGATCGTCCTCACACAGTCATGGAAATCGTATTGTCGGTGAGAGAGGCCGCCTTCTCAGGCGACCTCTCTCCTGGCAGTCAGACTCAGCAGATGGGGACGCTTAGCGCTGGCTGCCGATGCCAAAATCGATGGTCTCGTCAGCGGGCGCGCTGGCCGGGTCATAAGCACGGACCTCGGCCGCATGACGCGTCTGGGCATGCTTGACCGCGGCGTGTTGTCCGAGCGGGCGTGTGGTTGACACAGATCCTGCTCGCTCGAGCAGCGTATCTTCCTCGGCAGCGAAGGCCGGAGCAGCGGCTGACAGGGCGAGAATGGAGGTAAAAATGATCCTGCTGGCGATCTTCACGGGTCTACTCCGTTGTTTTTGAGCAAAGTGAGTTCTTGCGGATGCGCCTTGTGGCGCAGCGCGACGCCGTACTCAACACACACCGACGTCACGACTTCCCCGCTAAACCTCACGAAAATGTCAGTGAATAGGATCAAAGCGAGAATTGTCGTTGAAAATCAGCGCGTCGGCACCGTGAATTTGCGCGGCGGCGGTCCGAGCGAAGCCGTCATTCCTCCAATTCGAAATTGCCGCATCTGCGATCAGATCGCGCCCATCGACACTTCCGTGATGTTCTCATCAAAGTTGGTCATGGGTCCTGGCACACGACCGGAAAGGATACGGTCAACGCCGACCTGCTGCCTTCGCACCGAAGTCGGGCTCGTGTACTTCAACCCAGCACCAAAATGCCGGCATTGTCTTGCGCCTCGCCGCGGCACAGAAGGAAGGCTGATCGGAACAGCGTTCCAAGGTGGTGACGCCTGAAATCGCTGCGCGTAAATGTTTCGAGGCGTGAGGTGGTATTTTTTACGCTCGGTTTATATCCGCGCCCTGCGGCTCGACTTACAAGCTTCCGGCAGGCCTGCAGGAGCAAAACCAATGTGGATTATGGTCGTCTATGTTTTGATTGTCGTCGTCAGCGAATTGATCGTTGTCGGAATCGGTTTGGCTTTGGATCGAATTGCCCCGATAGCCAGTTTGCCAGTGTCGCTGACATTGTTCTTCGCAGTCCTCTGGTTCGGCTGGCTGCTTGCAGTACGCTGGACTGAATCCAAGCACGGCAAAAAATCAAAACTTGTGACCGAAAACTAGACGTAGCTGGATCGCCAGCGGTTCGTTTTTGAACCCTTTGCAGCGACCGCACTCTGCCATCAACCGACGAGATGAGACCATCATATATTTTCGTTAGTCGGCAATTGCCGCACGGTCTAGCAATGGTTACTCGATTGCCGACCTTGGCGCTGTCAAATGCCGAAGAAGAATTTTATCGAAGATCGGAAGAACCTCGAATCAAAGCAGAATGAGCTGATCAAAGCGCACTATGCCGGGGCGATCGTTTTGCTTGGTGCAGCGGCCGGATTCCTGGTGCTGGTTTTTATCCTGAATCGCGCTTTTGATTTCAGCCGTTTCGCCTACTGACGAATGCTTACCGGCCGGCGGCGTACCCTTGCATGCCGCGCGGATTGGCGGCCGCGCGCCGGCGTGGTCCTACACGGGACGCAGCAGTCAGACGGCCTTCCGACCAGCCCGACCCGACCTCAATGTCATGCCCCCGCGCGCGCAATTCGTTGATGGTCGCGTCGGGCAGGCGTTTTTCGACAACAAGCACGCCTGGCCGCGCGGTGCGCGGCCAGAACGAAATCGGAAAATGCTCCGAATGCCATGCCGGCGCGTCGATCGATTCCTGCAGATTCATGCCGGCATGGACGTGGCGCAGAAAGAATTGCGTCGTCCATTGATCCTGCTGATCGCCACCGGGTGACCCCCACGCGAGGTAGGGCTCGCCATCCCGCAATGCCAGGGTCGGCGACAGCGTGGTGCGCGGCCGCTTGCCCGGCGCAAGTGCGGCAGGATGGTTTTCGTCGAGCCAGAACATCTGCGCGCGCGTGCCAAGCGCGAAGCCAAGCTCGGGGATCACCGGCGAGGACTGCAGCCAGCCGCCGGATGGCGTCGACGACACCATGTTGCCGGCAACGTCGACAATGTCGAAATGGACGGTATCACCAACAACCTCACCGAGACGGCCGACTGTCGGTTCTCCGGCCCCCAGGCTCCCGACCGCGGCGCGCGCACCCTCCGCGCGGCGCATCTTGACCACCGCCCCGTAACCCTCGACCGAACCTGGCCGCAATTCCAGCGACGCCTGTTTGCCGACCAGCCTGCGGCGCTCAGCGTTGTAACGGTCGGACAGAAGCGTCTCGATCGGCACTTCGACGAAATCAGGATCGCCGTAAAAGCTTTCCCGGTCGGCAAAGGCAAGTTTGGCACACTCGACCTGCAGGTGGACGAAGTCTGGGCCGACTGGATCAAGGCTATCAAGATCGTAGCCCTTCAGGAGTGCGAGCTGTTGCAGCACCACCGGCCCCTGACTCCAGACGCCGGCCTTGCACACCGTGTAGCGGCCGTAGTCGTAGGTCAGTGGCGGCTCGACATGGGCCTGCCAGCCAGCCATGTCCGTGCCGGCCAGCACGCCGGCATGGCGGTCGCCTGAGACATCCATCACCCTTTGCGAGCGGCAGAACCTATCGATCGCCTCGGCAACAAAGCCTTGTGACCATACTTTCCGCGCGCGTTCGATCTGCGCGACGCGATCGCCGCCCGCACTCTCTGCTTCGCGGAGGACGCGCGTGTAAGTGTCGGCGAGCGTGCGGTTCGTGAACAGCACGCCGGGCTCCGGCACTTCGTCATTCGGGAGATAGACCGCTGCCGAGGTTGGCCAATGTTCGCGGAATAACTGTGCGACCATTGCGATGGTTGCGCTCGCACGCTCGACTAGCGGATGGCCATTGCGCGCGTAGGAAATCGCGGGTCCCAGCACATCGGCCGGATGCATGGTGCCATAGTCGCGCAACAGCAGCATCCATGTGTCGAACATGCCTGGAACGCACGCGGCCAGCAGGCCGGTCCCGGGAACCATATCGAGGCCGAGGCTGCGGAAGTGCGCAATAGTCGCGGCCTGCGGCGCCGGTCCCTGGCCGCAGATCACTTCCGGCCGATTGCGTTTAACATCATAGAGAATGACCGGCACGTCGCCGCCCGGCCCGTTGAGATGCGGCTCGACGACTTGCAGCGTGAACGCCGTCGCCACCGCAGCGTCGAAAGCATTCCCGCCCTTTTCCAACGTTGCCATGCCGACCGCGGTCGCGATCCAATGCGTGGACGCAACAACGCCAAAGGTTCCTTCGATCTCGGGGCGGGTCGTGTAGGGATTGGGGTTGATTTTGGAGACGTCAATTTTCATGCGCTGGCAATGTAGTTGAGATTGACGGGGCTCGCCACCTTGTTTCGCCGCTCCGTTCGCGGCAACCTTAGATCGCAAATTCGGTTGAGGGGATAAAATGTCAGAAATTGCACTGGCGGCCGGAGCGCCGCATCGATCCAGCACGTTCAAGGTTCTTGCGGCTGCCTCGATCGGCAACGCACTGGAATGGTACGACATCCTTGCTTACGGCTATTTCGCCGTCACGATTTCCAAGCTGTTCTTCCCCACGGCAGATCCGACAACCGCGCTGCTTTTGACGTTTGGTACATTCGGCGTGTCTTATCTGGTGCGTCCGCTCGGCGCCCTTGTCCTCGGCGCCTATGCTGACCGCGCGGGACGGCGCGCGGCCATGCTGCTGTCGATCGTCATCATGACGATCGGAACCGGCTTGATGGCGATCATGCCGACCTACGGGACAATTGGGATTGTAGCGCCAATTGCTGTGCTAGTTGCGCGACTATTGCAGGGCTTTGCGGTAGCCGGTGAATTCGGCAGCGCCACCGCCTTCCTGGTTGAGCACTCCAAGGAGCGCAAGGGCTTTTTCGCGAGTTTCCAGTGGTTCGGCCAGGGACTCGCCGCCGTGCTCGCATCTCTTTTCGGCGTCATCTTGTTCGGCTGGCTGACGACGGACCAGCTCGAAAGCTGGGGCTGGCGCTTGCCGTTTTTCTTCGGGCTGCTGATCGGTCCAATCGGACTCTATATTCGCAAGCACGTCGGCGAAACACCGGAATTTCGCGAGCACGGTCCCTCCAAGGCGCCTGTACGCCAGATGTTCACCGGGCATTGGGACCGGCTGCTGATGTGCATTGGCATCGTTGTCCTCTCCACCAGCTCGAACTACATCATCCTTTACATGCCGACCTACGCCATCAAGCAGTTGCATCTGCCGCAATCGCTTGGCTTCACGGCAACCTTGATCGGCGGCCTGCTGCTGACCTTTGGTGCGCCGTATTTCGGCCATCTGTCGGACCGCGTCGGCCGCGTGCGGCTGATGGTCATCGTTTGTCTGCTGTTCGCAGTCTCGGCCTATCCGGCCTTTGTGCTGCTGGTTGCCAATCCGTCACTGGCGGGGATCGTCGGCATCGTGTGCTGGCTGAGCCTGCTCAAGGCCGCCTATAGCGGGACGCTTCCGGCTCTGATGGCGGAACTATTTCCGATCGCAACACGAAGCACCGGCATCGCGGTGGCCTACAATACCAGCGTGCCAATCTTCGGCGGCTTTGCGCCTTTCATTGCAGCCTGGCTGGTTGCGACCACCGGTTCGCCACTGGCGCCAAGCTACTATCTGATTGCGACGGCCCTGTTGAGCCTGGCGGTCCTGGTCGTCATCCACATACGAGTCAAAACCACTTAGGCCGCCTCAGTTAGATCAGGTGCGGGCCCGGTCCGCCCGCTGCTTCCAGCACGGCCGCACGCCACTCGCGCTTCACCGGCAGAATTGGAGGCATTGGCGCAAAGTCGGGTTCCGCGGTGGGCGCCGCGATCGATTCAATGTTCTCGGTCTGTGACCCCCTGCGCATGAAAAGATTATAGATCAGCCATTGCGTGCGATGGCGCTTGCCACGAAGCGGGAAGCGATTGGCGATTGAAGATCTCGCATAAAAATTTTCGTAAGCCCTGCCTACGCCGATACGAAGTTCATCCCCCGACATCTGCGCCGGGCGATACACGACGTGCCCCTGGTCGTACTTCGTCCAGTCAAAGGAAACGATCCGGTTTGCCTTTTTCATCTCATACCAGGTCAAGGTGCCGGGATAAGGCGTCAGGGTTGAATAGGCGACGGCGTCGTATCTGGCGTCGATATTGAATTTGACGGTGTCGTCAAACACCGCGCGATCGTCACCGTCGAAGCCATACATGAATAGCCCGAACACCATGATGCCATAAGAGTGAACTTTTTCGACCAGAGCAGCGAATGTGTCGGGCCGATTGACGTGTTTGTGCACGCTCTTGAGCGTGGCGCGCGATATCGATTCGAAACCAATGCTTAAAAGCGTGCAGCCACTTTCCGCGGCGAGTTCGAGCATGCGGTCGTCTTGCGCAAGCTTCGACGTAACACCGGCCTGCCATTGAAAGTTGCGCCCCTTCAATGCACGCATGACTTCCTTCGGACGTTCCGGGGTTCCAAAAAAATCGGCGTCGTTGATCGAGATGGTGCGGGCACCGCAGTTTTCCATCTCATTGATGACCTCGTCGACCGGCCGGTAACGAAACTTCAGCCCGTTCATCAACGGCTCGGCGCAAAACGTGCAGCCTTGATGGCAGCCGCGCGACGTTTGGACAAAGGTCTTGTTCACGTAGCGATGCTTCTTCAGAAGGTCGTAGCGCGGCATCGGCAACCCGACCATCGGGTGCAATGTATTGGACTTATAGGTTCCCCGCATTTGTCCTTGCTTGAGGTCGTCCAGCAGTTTGTCGATCACGAGCTCAACCTCGCCGATGACGACAGCATCGCTATGTTTGAGCGCTTCCTGCGGCATGAAGCTTGGATGCACACCGCCCATGACGACCGGGATACCTTTGGCGCGAAATTGGTCTGCGACCTCGTATCCGCGATTGACGTAGCTCGTCATTGCCGAAATGCCGACGAGATCGGCCTTCAGGTCGAAATCGATTTCCTCGATGTTTTCGTCGGTAAGCACAACTTCGTATTGGTCTCGCGGAATGCATGCGGCCACGGCCAGCAATCCCGCGAGGGGTGAGTAAAGGGCCCGATTCAGATAGAGCGGGCGGGTTGTAAGGGAATCGGTTTTCGGATTGACAAGGTGAATGACGCGCGTGCGCACGAATATCTCCCTCCGATTAAGCCGCTAGACCCATCAATCTTGATTGCGCGAGGATAGTTCCTTTCCTCCGACAAATAAATGCGCAGTTCTGCTGCGGTTAGCGCCACCGAGCGCCCTTAATTGACTACATCGAGCTTGACCTTCGCAATACCGCGATCGACGATTCCCAATGATTCCGCCGCCGAAACTGAAACGTCGACGACACGTCCATGAACGTAGGGACCGCGGTCGTTGATGCGCACAGTCACAAACCGTCCCGTCGCCAAATTTGTAACGCGCAACCGGGTGCCGAATGGCAGGGTCGGGTGGGCGGCGGTCATCGCCTTTGGATTGAATTTTTCGCCATTCGCGGTCAGTTGGTCGTCAGAGTAGAAACTGGCAATCCCGTATGACGTAGGCGGAATCTGCGCTGTGCGCTTGTAAGGCGTGTGCTTGATTGTCCTGATCGCGACGCGGCGATGCGCCATGGGCCGGCCACCTTCCAGCGATGCCATTCGATTGGCGGCACTCAAGTCAGATTTTTCGACGACAGGCATTGTCTGGTTGCAGCCCGCAAGCGGTACCGCCGCCGCGACGACTGGAACCAGATGCATAAAGTTCCGCAATCGATTGGATAAGGCCAAAGGCGTGCTCCCTTCTGTCGAAATCCGACAGCCAATCAGGGCGGCACCGTGGCCGGATCGCGCCTTGGTGTGACGTGATTTGATTTTCATCGATCGTGTGGCTGTTTTGCCACGCGGTAATTAGAAACCGAAATCGCGGCGGCATCTATTGCAGTCCCGCCTTACGCATGCCGTCGAGGAACTTCGCCATGGCATCCGGCGTATAGGGAACGTTCTGCTCGATCCAAGCAATCGAGAGGCCAGGATGCGTTTCTTTCATGCGCGCAAGCGCAAGACGCGCTTCGTCAACCCGGCCCGCCTGCGCGAGACTTGCGATGTAGACTCGTGTTCCCCTCGCCATTCCAGCCCGCTGTTGAAAGGCCATCCGGCATGCGGCGATGGCGTCGTCGTAGCGTCCGGCCATGTAGTGACTGATTGCCACCCCGACATGAAAGATCGCGTTTTGTGGATCGTGCGGACTCATCCGCAGCGCCTCCTGAAGATGGGCCATCGCGTTATCAGATTGTCCATCAAAGGAGAGCGCCCAACCAAGATAGCCGTGAGCGGCCGCAAAGTTTGGATTGAGTTGTAAAGCGCGTTGAAATTCAGCCGTGCTCTCGGCCATACGTCGCTGCATGAAAGCGACATACCCCAGCGCGAGATGCGCCCACGGGTCGCTGTCATCGAGCTCCGCCGCGCGCGCTCCCAGTTCTGGCGCTCGCGCCAGCTCATGTCCCATCGAAGGCGTCACGATCAAATGGCTCGACACCAGCAGCATAAAGGCCAACATGCTGTATGCCGGCGCGTAATTGGGATAGCGCTTGATAGCACGCTCGAGCATCTCAATCGCAGCTGTGCTTTCCGACTCGGTCATCCGCCAAAACAATGAGTTGGCATGGATCACCATTTCCCACGCATCGAGATCTTCGGCCGAACGGCTTTGCGAGCGCAGCGCCTCAGCCTCAAGCAGTTTCGGTTCAATGGCGGCGACCACCTTCTTGGTGATTTCATCCTGCAGAGCGAAAACATCGGCCAATTCGCCGTCGTAGCGATCCGCCCAGATATGGTTGCCCGTGGCGGCGTCAATGAGCTGCGCCGTGATACGCACGCGGTTGCCGCCCTTGCGGACACTGCCTTCCAGGATGTAACGCACGCCGAGCTCACGCGCAGCTCGTTTCACATCGACGGCCTTGCCCTTGTAGGCGAAGGACGAGTTGCGCGCGATCACAAAGAACCAACGCAGTTTCGATAGACCGGTGATGATGTCTTCGGTAATGCCGTCGGCAAAATACTCCTGTTCAGGGTCACCACTCATGTTGACAAAAGGGAGCGCCGCGATCGACGGACGATCGGCGGTGGCGGATTCCGTTCTCTTTTCCGTGGAATCGCTTTTTGCAGCCTGGGCCAACTGAATTCGATGGACACTGATCGGGCGTGCGATGTTCTTGACGACCTGCTCACCCATATCCTCAAAGCCGAAGCTGAGCTTGTCGCGCACCTGATCGTGGACGACGCTCGAAACCATGATACCGCCGGGATCGGCGAGCGTTTCGAGCCGCGCCGCCACATTGACGCCATCGCCGAAGATATCGCCGCCGTCGATGATGATATCGCCCACGTTAATGCCAATGCGGAACTGAATGCGCTTGTCGGCTGGCACATCGGTGTTGCGCTCGGCCATGCCACGCTGAATATCGACGGCGCAGCGCACGGCATCGACAACGCTGACAAATTCCACCAAAATCCCGTCGCCTGTCGTCTTGACGATGCGGCCGCGATGCTCCGTGATCTTCGGGTCGATGAGCTGCTTGCGGTGAATTTTGAGGGCGTGAAGCGTGCCCTCATCGTCGGCACCCATGAGACGGCTGTAGCCAGCAACATCCCCGGCAAGGATCGCGGCAAGTCTGCGCTCGACGCGATCGTCAACCATCCGGAGCTACCTGTTACAATCTAAGATCTGGTTACGGGTATTATACACTTTTGTGCCTTGGCACAGACGAAATTTGGACTCTCAGCGCGCAAAATCAATTTGAATTCATACCCACCCCACGCCCCTTCAGCGCGCTTCCGATCTCATCCAAAATTACCGGGTCGTCGATCGTCGCCGGCATCGTCCAAGGTTCGCCATCGGCCATCTTCTTGATGGTGCCGCGCAGGATTTTTCCTGAACGGGTTTTCGGCAACCGCGCCACCGTGATGGCAAGACGGAATGATGCTACTGGCCCGATTTTCTCGCGCACCAGTGCGACGATTTCCTTCTCAATCTCCGAAGGCGGACGGTTAACGCCGGCCTTGAGCACAATGAAGCCGCAAGGCACCTCGCCTTTCAGGTCGTCCTTGACGCCAAGCACTGCACACTCGGCAACATCAGGATGCGCGGCCAGCACTTCCTCCATGCCGCCGGTTGATAGCCGGTGACCGGCGACATTGATAATGTCATCGGTGCGGCTCATCACATAGACATAGCCGTCTTCGTCCTTGTAGCCGGCATCGGCGGTCTTGTAGTAGCCGGGAAACTCCGCGAGATAGCTTTCCTTGAAGCGCGAGTCCTGCTGCCACAGGGTCGGGAAACACGCAGGCGGAAGCGGCAGCCTGACCACGATCGAGCCGATCTTGTTCGCCGGTTGCACCTTGCAGGCTTCATCGACGATATCAATCGCATAGCCGGGCATCGGCACGCAGGCCGAGCCGTAGCGCACTGGCAGTGCGCCGAGACCGACCGGATTTCCGGCGATGCACCATCCGGTCTCGGTCTGCCACCAGTGATCGATCACCGGTACATTGAGCACCTCTTCCGCCCACTGGATTGTCGGCGGATCAGCGCGTTCGCCGGCAAGGAACAGCGTGCGGAATTTGGCAAGATCGTATTTCTTGATGTGGTCACCCTTGGGGTCTTCCTTCTTGATGGCGCGGAAGGCGGTAGGCGCGGTGAACAGCGACACAACGCCGTGCTGCGCAATCACGCGCCAGAACGCGCCGGCATCGGGCGTGCCGACCGGCTTGCCTTCGTAGAGAACCGAAGTGCAGCCGTGGAACAGCGGCGCATAGACAATGTAGGAATGGCCGACGACCCAGCCGACATCAGAGCCCGACCACCACACTTCGCCGGGCGAAATGTCGTAAAGGTTTTGCATCGACCATTTTAGCGCGACCATGTGGCCGCCATTGTCACGCACGACGCCCTTTGGGATACCGGTCGTACCTGATGTGTAAAGAATGTAGAGCGGGTCGGTGGCGGCGACCGGCACACATTCGCTGGTCTTGGCGTAGTTAACGGCGTTTTCCCAGACCTTGCGCCAGTCGTGGTCGCGGCCTTCGGTGAGCCTGGCCTCGCATTGCGGCCGCTGAAGGATCATGCAGGCGCGCGGCTTGTGCTCGGCGAGGCTGATTGCTTCATCGAGCAGAGGCTTGTAGGGCACGACACGCACACCCTCGATGCCGCAGCTCGCGGAGAGGATCATCTTTGGTTTGCAGTCGTTGATGCGGGTGGCGAGTTCCTTCGGCGCAAAACCGCCGAACACCACCGAGTGGACGGCGCCGATACGTGCGCAGGCGAGCATGGCGAACACCGCCTCCGGGACCATCGGCATGTAAATGATGACGCGGTCGCCCTTCGTGACGCCAAAATCGCGCAACATGGCGCCGAGCAATTGCACCTCGGACAGCATGCGGCCGTACGTGTAGGTTTTCACCGTGTTGGTCACGGGAGAATCGTAGATCAGCGCAGGCTGGTCGTTGCGACCGGCGGCGACGTGGCGATCGAGCGCGTTGTAGCAGGTGTTACAGGTGCCACCGATGAACCAGCGGCCATAAATACCGGCGTCCCTGTCGAATATCCTCTGCGGTTTCTCGTACCAGTCGATGCCCCGCGCAGCGTCGGCCCAGAAACCTTCAGGGTCTCGCTGCCAGTGCGCGTAGACGTCGGGATAACGGCTGGTACGGACGTCCACCGGGCCCCTCCATTGGCTCATTGCCAGCGATTGTGGAACGCCCGGAGCGTACAAACAAGGCGGCGATTGATCACCGGCCGTCGCCTTCGCTACGGTGTCGCCGAGGGGAAACCGGCATGGCGAAAACGCCTTACGATACCGATCTCGAGCGTAATCCGGCCAACTATCAGCCACTGACCCCGCTCGGCTTTCTCGAGCGCGCCGCCGCCGTCTTCCCCGGCCATACTGCCATCATCCATGGGCCGATGCGGCGCTCTTATGCGGAGTTCTATGCCCGCGCGCGCCAACTTGCTTCAGCACTGTCGAAGCGCGGCATCAAACGCGGCGACAGCGTTTCAGTATTTCTCGCCAACACGCCCGCCATGCTGGAGTGCCACTACGGTGTGCCGATGACGCAGGGCGTGCTCAACACGCTCAACACGCGGCTCGATGCGCCGATCATCGCCTTCTCGCTCGATCATGCCGATGCCAGGATCGTCATTACTGACCGTGAATTTTCCAAGGTGATGAAAGAAGCGCTCGCGATCGCGAAAGTGAAGCCGTTGGTGATCGATTACAACGATCCCGAATATACCGGCGCGGGCGAGCGGCTCGGGACCATCGACTACGAAGAATTCGTTGCGCAAGGCGATCCTGAATTCCCATGGCAAATGCCTGCAGACGAATGGGACGCGATCACGCTCAACTACACCTCGGGCACCACCGGCGACCCCAAAGGTGTGGTCTATCACCACCGCGGTGCGCATCTCCTTGCGGTCGGCAATGTCGTCACCTGCTCGATGGGCAAGCATCCGGTATATCTGTGGACGCTGCCGATGTTTCACTGCAACGGCTGGTGCTTTCCCTGGTCGATCTCCGTCGTTGCAGGTACGCATGTATGCCTGCGCGCGGTACGTGCACCGGCCATGTATGACGCCATTGCCAATCACAAGGTGACGCACCTGTGTGGCGCGCCGATCGTGATGGCGACGCTGCTTAATGCGCCGGCGAACGAAAAGAAGCCCTTGCCGCACGTGGTCGAATTTTTCACCGCCGCTGCACCGCCACCCGAGGCTGTGCTCGCCGCCATGAAAGAGGCAGGCTTCAACGTCACGCACCTTTATGGATTGACCGAGTGCTACGGGCCGGCGGTCGTCAACGACTGGCACGCAGAGTGGAACGCGCTTCCTGCCGCCGAACAGGCCGTGAAAAAGGCGCGCCAAGGCGTGCGCTATGGCGCGCTGGAGGCACTCGACGTGCTCGACCCCGAGACGATGATGCCGGTCGCGCGCGACGGCGAAACGCTGGGCGAAGTGATGATGCGCGGCAACGTGGTCATGAAGGGTTATCTCAAGAACAAATCATCGACCGAAAAGGCCTTTGCCGGCGGCTGGTTTCACACCGGCGATCTCGGCGTCACGCATCCGGATGGCTACATCCAGCTCAAGGACCGTTCCAAGGACATCATCATCTCGGGCGGCGAAAACATTTCGTCGATCGAAGTGGAAGATGCGCTCTACAAGCATCCCGCGGTCGCCGCCGCCGCGGTCGTAGCCAAACCCGACGACAAATGGGGCGAAACGCCCTGCGCCTTCATCGAACTAAAACCGGGCGCGAGCGCAAGCACGGACGAACTGGTGCAATGGTGCCGCGAGCATCTGGCGTCCTACAAATGCCCGCGTTACGTAGTATTCGCGGACATCCCGAAGACGAGCACCGGCAAGATCCAGAAATTCAAGCTGCGCGAAATGGCGAAGGCAGTGTGATGTGCCTACACCGTGTGTCCGGGGCTTGACCCGAAACAGGGCGTTGCACCTTTGTCTGACGCGCGCGAATTCAGATGCCGCCGCAGCGAGTCGAGCCATCCGGCAAAGGCCTCGCGAAAGAACGCAATCCTTTCCTCATAACGGTCGAGCTCACAGTCGAATGTCGCCCACCATTCGACAAAGGCGCGATTACCTTCTACGACCGGCGTGACCCGCAACGTTGCCTGAAAATTTCGCGCCGGTATCGGCGCCTCGCCAGCAAACGCGTAGGTCTGCGACCGATCGGCATCCGATAGCGCCAGCAATTTCTGCCGCCTTCGGGTGCCGTTGTAGAGGACGTTACGTATGGCGCCGACGGAATCCCCTGGCTTGCCCGCTTCGATCTGACTTTCCCCGGCGCCATCGACCCAAACGGGGTAGTTGTTAAAATCGCGAATGACGTTCCAGACGTCATCAGCAGACTGTTCAAAGATAGTGCTGTAATAACTTCTTGCCATGTCTATGCTCCTTGCCGCTCTGAGTGCAGGATTTGGCAATTGAGCCTGTTCGCGGCCACCCGATTTCTGGCGCGCACGCCCGATACCTGGAACAACCAATGCCCGACATCGTCATCAGCAATGAAGGACCGGTCCGGAAAATCCGGATGAACCGGCCGGAAAAGAAGAATGCGCTGACGCTCGCAATGTATGAGACAATGGCGGCGGCCATTGAAGACGCCGGAACGCAACCAAGCGTGCGATGCCTGTTGCTCGCAGGCGCACCGGATGTCTTCTGCGCCGGCAACGACCTCAATGATTTCGTCGCGATGGCGCGAAGCGGCGCGCTGGGCGCGTCGATCGTCCGGTTCCTGCATGTTCTGGCACGCTGCGAGAAGCCATTGGTCGCGGCAGTCAGTGGCGCGGCCGTCGGTATCGGCACAACCATGCTCCTGCATTGCGATCAGGTCATTGCAAGCGACAACGCAGTGCTGCTGACGCCGTTCGTCTCGCTCGGCCTGCTGCCGGAAGCCGGCTCCAGCCTGATCGCACCTCGGCTCATGGGCCACGCGCGGGCATTCTCTTTGCTGGTGATGGGGAAGCCTCTGTCCGCGACAGACGCCAGGGCGGTGGGCATCGTCAATGCAGTCGTGCCCGCCGCTGAACTCGATGCGCAATCACTTGCCACCGCGCGCGACATCGCGGCATTGCCACCCGAGAGCGTGGCGACCGCGCGAAGGCTGATGCGCGGTTCCGTCGAGGAAGTCGTTGCGCGCATTGACGAGGAGGTCGAAGCCTTCAGGGTGCGGCTGGCCTCGCCCGAAGCGCAGGCCGCGCTTGCGGCTTTCTTGAACCGAAAACGGTGAGAGCTAGCGCCCTTCGCGGGTATAGGGATTGAACATGTTTTCGGTATTGTAGCGATCGCTGAATGAACGCTGCTGACCGAACTGGAACGTGGTGTTGCCCTGCTTGACTGTCGTCTGCCCGCTGTCGCTGTTGAAAGGCGATACCGGCGTGTGACGATCCGGCGCGGCTGGCTTGTCGAGATCCATGAAGGCCTGACCGCTGCGTGCACCGCCCTGATCCTCGATGGTGAAAGCCTTCGCGCCAGGCGTGGCATAGAGCGCCGCAAACACTGCGGCGGCAGTTACAAACGCTCGAGTTGTTGCGCGGAATGACATGGCGGCCTCAACGTTCTCTTTCGCGGTGGGCGAATCCAGCAGGATAATATGGCTGCAGCGCGGCAGCGGGCTATTCTACCTTAATCCCGAGCTTTTTCACCAGCCCGCTCCACCTCTTTTCATCGGCGTCGACATCGGCGGCATAGGCCTCGGGCGTGCCGGGTAATGCTTCGGCGCCTTCCGTTGCAAGCCGTTGCTTGACGTCCTCGGTGGCGAGGGCCGCGTTGAGTTCCCTGTTGAGTCGCGCAAGGACTGCGGGCGGTGTGCCGGTCGGCGCCATCAACCCGTATCGTAGCGCGACGTCGAAGCCGGGGACGCCGCTTTCGGCAAGGGTGGGCAAATCGGGCAACAGACCCGATCGCTTCGCAGTGGTGATCGCGAGGCCGCGCAAGGTTCCCGCTTTAACATTGCCAAGCGCGACGGGGATTGGAACAAACATCATCGGAATGTGACCGCCGAGCAGATCGCCCATGGCCGGGCCATTGCCCTTGTAAGGCACGTGTTGAAGCTTCACTCCGGTTTCGCTTGCGAGGTATTCGCCGGCGAGATGGTTGACGGTGCCGACGCCGGGCGACCCGTATTGGACCGGCGCCGGCGCCGCCTTGGCATAGGCGATCAATTCGGCAACCGAACGCACCGGCAACGAAGGATGTACCACCAGCACATTTGGAGCGAAGCCGATCATGCCAATCGGCACGAAGTCCCTGCGGGGATCATAGCCCGCGTTGACATTCATGCTGGGCGCGATCGCCATCGTCGCGGTGTAACTGAGCAAAATGGTATAGCCATCGGGCGCGGCCTTTGCGACCGAGCGCGTGCCGATGGTGCCTCCTGCACCTCCACGATTCTCGACGACGACCGGCTGACCAAGGGTGGCGGACATTTTGTCAGCGACGTTGCGCGCCATCACCGTGGTGCTGCCACCGGGCGGAAACGGGACGATCAGCGTAATCGGCCGGGTCGGATAGTCATCAGCACGGGCCAAATCGAAGGACCCGCACAGAACAATAAAGGCAAATGCGACGGATAAAAATCTGTCCGCTCCCCGGATGGATCGACGCAGGCCCGACATCCGCTTACTCCACCTTCAGGCCGAGCTTTTTAACCAGTCCGCCCCACTTCGTCTCCTCCCTGTCGATGTCGGCGGCATATTCCGCCGGCGTCGAGGTCATCGGGTCGCCGCCTTCATTGTGTATTTGCTTTCGAACCTCGGGGGTATCGACAAGCTGGCGGACTTCCTCGCTCAGCCTGTCGACAATCTCCTTCGGGGTGCCTGCCGGCGCCAACAAACCGTAATGCAACACGGCTTCAAATCCGGGCAGCCCTGATTCATCGAAGGTCGGTACGTCCGGCAGCAGCGAGAAACGCTTCTTGCTGGTGACCGCGACGGCCCGCAGCTTTCCAGCGGCAATGTTGCCGAGGGCCGGCGGCAGCACACCGAACGCAATCGGCACGTGTCCGCCGAGCAGATCGTTCATGACGGGCGCCGTGCCCTTGTATGGAATGATTGCAACGTTGATGCCGGCCTCAGCCTTGAACAGTTCAGCGCACATGTAGCCGCCGGTCCCGAGCGCCGAAGTACCGAGGTTGAATTTGCCGGGATCTTTCTTGGCCATGGCGATGAACTCGGCGATCGATTTCGCCGGAAATGATGGATTCGCGAGCAGCGCCACCGGCATCGAGGCCACGAGACCGATCGGGGCGAAATCCTTGCGCGGATCGTAGCCGGCGTGGGCGTAGAGGCTGGGATTGATGGAAATGGTGCCCGTGTGTCCAAGCAACAGTGTGTAGCCATCAGGCGCAGCCTGTGCGACCGCTCGGGTACCGATGGTGCCACCGGCGCCGGGCCGATTGTCGACGATGAATTGTGCATGCATGGCCTCGGACAGTTTGGCGGCGACCACACGCGCCATCGCGTCGACGCCACCGCCTGGCGGATACGGCACGACCAGCGTGACCGTACGCGCAGGGTAGTCGGCGGCCGCGGCACTGATCGCCGCCAGCATCGTGGCAAGCATCAGCGCGGCAGCCGTAGCAAATCTGGACATGGCGTTCTCTCCCCGCATTTTGGGGGTGATCATAACGCAAAACCACCCTTGCAGGGACGGGCCTGGCGAAGGCGCATGCCCAGGCTTGCGCCACACAAAACAAAGCCGAACCCGGAGAAGCCCGAGTTCGGCGTGATCGGAAAACTTGAGCCTGGGATCGAGCCGTCAGTGCACGCTGGCGTGACCGTTATGGCGCAGTCGCTCGATCTCATCCTTCACTTGCAATTTGCGACGCTTGAGCTCCACGATTCTCAGCCCATCCACCGCTGGATGGGTCAGGCATTCGGTAATTTCGTCTTCGAGCGCCTGATGCCGTCTCTCCAATTCCGCAAGGTGCGATTGCATCGACATGCGGTATGTCTCCTCAATCAGTGGCCCTCTACGATTTAAGTCTAGCGCAGACTCACCACAAGAGCGACGGTACACCCACCCTCGCCCTGCAGCAAACCGGGGCAAACCTTTGATCGGGGCTCTATTTTCCGAAAGCTTGAACGCCCTTGTGGAAAACGTGATAATTATTGCGCTCTTGCCGGAGAGCGGGCTCGGCCAGGCGCACACAAACCAGCGGTGGCAATGACCGACGAGGAAGAACGCGCGTTGCGGGAGCAGTTGGCGCGCCTGCTGCAGGAACATCGTGACCTGGACGCCGCAATTGCGGCCCTGGCTACCTCTCCGGGTTCCGACCTTATTCAGGTGCAGAGGCTCAAGAAACGCAAGCTGGTGCTGCGCGACAAGATCCGCCGCATCGAGGATCAGCTTACGCCCGATATTATCGCGTAGAGCGCGTGCTTGCCTACGCCGGCGACGACAGCGGCGGCAGGAACTGGTCCCGTCTGTCCTGCTTCCGGGCATACATCGCCTTGTCGGCAGCCTCGATCGTCTCTGCGGGTGTGGCGTCGGGAAGAAGCGGTGAAGTTCCCACGCTGGCGCCTACCTGTACCTGCACCTGCCCATGTACAACGCTGACCTTTCCGATCAGCGTTTCAAGTTCGTGCGCCTTTGCGGATGCCTGCGCCTCATCGATACGCCAGAGCACCACACCCAGTTCGTCGCCGCCGAGCCGGCCGACGATGTCGGAGGCGCGCACATGGGCGCTAATCTGTTGCGACAGGGCCTTGAGGAGAGCGTCACCCGTGCCATGGCCATGGCGGTCGTTGACCGATTTAAAGCCGTCGAGATCGACGTACATCAGAACGGCCTGCGTGCCATAGCGCTTCACATAGGCGAGCGCGCGTTTCAGTTCGCGTTCAAACCCGCGGCGATTGAGAATATCGAGCAGCGGATCGATATCGGCGCGCGCCTCCAGCTCCCCAATGCGTGCGCGCGCAACGGCAATCTCGCGCCTGAGCCGTTCGACTTCGGCCAATAGAGAAGCCGCAGGTGGAAGATCGTCGCGCATACGTGCTTCAGCCCGTGCTTCAAGGTGATGGAGACCCATATTTAGTCCTCGCGAATCTTAACCTTGCGCGCGAGAATACCCCTTTCGCCTTGCCAGCGGGGAGCCCCAACCTATAATCCGGCGCTTCCTTCCGCAGAAATATTTGCGGATTTCGGGGAGCAAAATGACGCTAAAACCGGTCGCGATCATCATGGGCAGCCAGTCCGACTGGTCCACGATGAAGCACGCAGCCAAGACACTCGATGCGCTCGGGATCGGTTACGAAGCGTGCATCGTCTCCGCTCACCGCACCCCCAAGCGGCTCTATGACTTCGCCGGCAGTGCTCGCAAAAACGGTTTCAAAGTGATTATCGCCGGTGCCGGTGGCGCGGCCCACCTGCCTGGCATGGCCGCATCGATGACGCCGCTTCCGGTATTCGGCGTGCCGATGAACACGCACGCTCTGGAGGGCAAGGACTCGCTGCTGTCGATCATGCAGATGCCAGGCGGCATTCCGGTCGGGACGCTCGCTATCGGCAAGCCAGGCGCGACCAACGCTGCGCTCCTGGCGGCCGCCGTCCTTGCGCTGTCAGACGCAAAGATCGCGAAACGGCTGGATGCCTGGCGCGCGCGCCAGACGAAGTCCGTGGCCAAACGGCCGAAGGACTGAACATGCCACTTGCTGCCCTTTCCGCTCGTCCCCGCGCAAGCGGGGAACCAGTGCAAGAAATTTCCGATTCAGTGATTGTGGCGCCATACCCCCGCTTACGCGGGAATGAGCGGAGTGCAGCTTGCTGAAGCCCGGCGCCACCATCGGTATTCTCGGCGGGGGGCAGCTGGCCCGTATGCTCGCGCTCGCGGCGGCGCCTCTGGGTTTGCGCTGCCACGTCTATTCGCCCGAAAAAGACTCGTGCGCGTTCGACGTGGTGCACGCCGGCACCTGCGCCCCGTATGACGACGAAGCCGCACTTGGCCGCTTTGCCGGCACCGTCGATGTCATCACGTATGAATTCGAGAACGTGCCGGCCAGGACCGCGGCGTTCCTGGCTCGCCGCAAACCGGTCCTGCCGGATCCGCAAGTGCTGGAAATCACGCAAGATCGGCTGGTCGAAAAGAATTTCATCAGCGCCCTCAAGATTGCGACCGCATCCTACGCGCCCGTCCACAGCGCAACGCAACTGGAGGACGGCGTGAAATCGGTTGGAGTGCCGGCGGTGCTCAAAACGCGGCAGCTCGGCTACGACGGCAAGGGTCAGGCGAAGATCACGAAAGGTGCCGACGCAGTCGCAGCCTGGCGGTCGGTGCGCAATACGCCCTGTATTCTGGAAGGCTTCATCAACTTCGAACGCGAGGTTTCGGTGGTGGCCGCCCGTACGCGCGACGGCAAGGTGGAGTGTTTCGAGGTCACGGAAAACGAGCACCGCGATCATATTCTGAAAATCTCGCGCGTACCGGCGAAAGTAACCACAGCGCTCGCACGCGAGGCGCAACAGATCGCAACCCGCATTGCGAAAGCCTTCGACTATGTCGGCGTGCTGGCGGTGGAGATGTTTGTTGTCCGCAAGGGCCGGCGGTGGACAGTCCTGGTCAACGAGATCGCCCCGCGCGTGCACAATTCGGGCCACTGGACCATTGACGGTGCGACAGTCTCGCAGTTCGAACAACACGTCCGCGCGATCGCAGGGTGGCCTCTGGCGAAGCCGCTGCTGCTCGGTCGCCGCGTAGAAATGGTGAACTTGATCGGGGCGGAAGTGAACGAGGCGGCGAAGTGGCTGACCGTTCCCGGAACTTCCGTGCATGTGTATGGTAAGGGCGAAGCGCGACCGCGGCGCAAGATGGGGCATGTCACGCGGGTATGGCCGAAGTGAATGCCGGCAACAGCTAACCCCTCATCCCATATCGAGAAATGATCAGGGGCGACGCGTCACCGGCGCGGTTCGAATGGACTCTTTACCCCTTTTCTGCTAGAGCCGCCCGACTCAAAGGCCCCGTTTTTCGGGCTTTGCCTTAACCCGTCGGACCAACAACGAAGGAGCAAGCGTGCAAGTACTCGTTCGCGACAACAACGTCGATCAGGCCCTGAAGGCGCTGAAGAAGAAGATGCAGCGCGAGGGCATTTTCCGCGAAATGAAGCTTCGCGGCCACTACGAAAAACCATCGGAAAAGAAGGCGCGGGAAAAGGCGGAAGCGATCCGCCGGGCCCGCAAGCTCGCGCGCAAGAAGATGCAGCGCGAAGGTCTGCTTCCGGCCAAGCCACGTCCGGCCCCAGGCGCCGGTCCCGGTGGCGGTCACGGCGGTCATGGCGGTCATGGCGGCCATCGCGCTCCCCGCATGGGCTAAGCGCGAACTTAAAATCCAGATCGGTGGCGCGGGCCGCAAGTCGCCCGCGCTATTGTTTTCGGGCCTCTTTATCAGCCAAAACCCGTTATCGTGCCCGCGCCCCGGCGCTGTTCAATTTCGCCGATACCAGGGCAACAGTTTGTTATTTTTGTTCGTGTATCCGTCACCTGTCACTCAGAGGACGGTTTCGTGTCACGCGTCGATTTCGACCAATACGCCGGACAATACGAGGCAATCCTCGCCGCGCAGACGCAATTCTTCGACGGCGACAGCAATTATTTCGCCCGTTACAAGATCGAGCTTGCGCAACAACTGGTCGGCCGCGTCGAGGCCATCCTCGATTTCGGTTGCGGCATCGGCCGCAGTGCGCCGTATCTGCGTGAGATCTTCCCCGACGCCGACATTATCGGCTGCGACCCTTCCGCCGACAGTCTCGCGATCGCACGCCGGGAGAACCCCGCCTGCCGTTTCCTGTCGATGGAAGAGCTTGGTCCCGATTCAAAATTCGATCTCGTGATCGCGTCCTGCGTGTTTCATCACATCCCGCCGCAGGATCGGCAGATGGCAATACGGTATTGCTACAGTCGCCTGAAGGAAGGCGGTCACTTCATTATCTTCGAGCACAATCCGATCAATCCGGTGACACGCCATCTCGTCAAAAACTGCCCGTTTGATGCTGACGCCGTGCTGTTGAGCATGCGTGAGACAATTGCTCGCATGCGAAATGAACGCCTCAACATCGACGAATCGAGCTACTGCCTGTTTTTCCCGCAGCCGCTCGCTGCACTTCGTCGTTTCGAAAAATATCTCCGTTGGCTGCCCATGGGCGGACAATATTTCGTCTGCGCCAGCAATCCGAAGCCGAAACTGACCCGCGCCGCGTAACTCGTCGGGCGCCTCCACTATTTCCAGCAGAACTTGTCTTCCGCTCCGTTTTGTTTGCGGGTTGCGTAATACGCCTCGCGAGTCCTGGCGTTGTCGAAGTAGGCACGCTCCTTGGCGGCGCGGTCCTTTGCAGTGTCGATCGCACGTCTCGCGTTTGCGGCGCGATCGCCCGGCAGAGCGGGTGCGCGCGCCATGAACATCACCTCGTAAGGATTGGCCTCAACCCACGTAACTGCCTTCGCGTGCTGCTCAATTTGCTTGGCGAGATCGCAGAAGGCATAGCCGTTAATGATCGGCCCGGCCAGCGACGCGAAGCTGCGCATAGCGTCATCGGCTTGCGCCAGTGTTTGCGTCTTCACGTCCAGCACTTCCGACATCACAACATAGCGTTCCTTCGCGGCGTAGAACCAGAAAACCGCATCGTCGCGTAACCCGACATCATATAGACGGATGGCAAGAACCATCATCGCCATGGGCGTAACCACCGCGGGCTTGGCCAGGATCAGATCGCGCGCAGCAACGATGTCTTCTCGCCGGCTCGAGCCAAGCAAATCGTTGTACTGCTTGCCGACGGCGACCTGCGGCCGTCCGTCCGGCGTTCGCGCTGCCTCGTAAAACGGATGCACGTAGATGCCGATATGCCGCACCGGCTCAGCCGACATAGCAACTGCCGGCCAACCAGGCAGAATTGCGGCCCAAATTGCGGTCCAAATTGCGATCCATGCCAGTCGCAAAGCCATCAACAGTATCCGCACAGTATTGCCCCTCAATCGGCCGGCTGTGCCAACTCGCTCAAAAACGCTCTTACCGCCCCTTCTGCGCCGTGGTCATCGAGATCGACATGCCCGCCGAGCGGAAAACGCACCATCCGTTTCGGCTCTTTCGCCAGCGAAAAAAGCCTTTCGCCAAAGGCGATCGGCACGATTCGATCACGCTCTCCATGCAGCACCAGCAGCGGCGCATTCACGCGGAGAATGCGCTCGTCTGAACGAAACGGATCCTTCATGAACAAGCGCACCGGCAAGAACGGATAGGCGGCAGCCCCGACATCGGCTGCGGAGGTGAATGGCGCATCAAGGATGATACCGCCGACTGTGCGCTCGGCGGCAAGTGCAACGGCGACCCCGGTGCCGAGAGACTCGCCCCATAGCACGATACGTTCCGCCGGATACCGCGCGGCCGCAAAATCGTAAGCCGCGGCGGCGTCACGGATCAGCCCGGCTTCGCTTGGCTTGCCGGTGGAGCCGCCATAGCCCCGATAGGATAACGCCAGGAGACCCGTGCCATCGGCGGTCAGCCATTTGAAGCGGCCGGCGCGCAGATCGAGCCCACCGGCGTTGCCTTGAAAATAAATCACCACCCGCTTGGTGCCCTGCGGAGGCAGGTGCCAGGCGATCAGCTTCTCGCCGTCAGCGCTGGTGAGCGTCACTTCCTCGACTAGCGGCAGGCCGGCCGCGACCGGCGGCGTGCGGGTGCGATCAGGAAAATACATCAACGAGCGCTGGAAGACGTACATCAGCGCCAGCAATCCGCCGTAGCCGAGCAACGTGGTGATGAGCAGCCATTTCAAGATGGTCATGATTTTCTCATAGCACGGGAACATTGCGCTCGGGTTGCCGCCGCCCGGCGATCCTCCTAGCCTTGCAGAAAGCCAGGGAGAGCCACCATGCCGCGCTTGCGCTACATCGAAGAAAGCGAAAAGACGCTCCACACCCGCGAACTAATAGAGTCCGCCAAGCGGACCGGCGCGCCCGATCCGCGTGTCGTCAGCATTATGACGCGTAGCCAGGTCGGCGCTGGCTGGGTCGAATTCTGGAACAAAGTGCTTTACCAAGGCGTGCTGCCGCACAAGCTCAAGGAAATGTGCCGGATCAGGATTTCGGTCGCGCACCAATGCGGCTATTGCTCGACCGTGCGCTCCAGCGTCGCGAAAGCCGAAGGTTTGACCGAGGACATGATCAACGACCTGTCCAGCTTTGAGAACAGCCAGCACTTCACGCCGCGCGAAAAAGCGGCGCTGCGTTACGCCGACCTGTTCAAGCAAGGCGAACACGCCATCGACAGAGACGACGTTTACCGCGACCTCTCGAACCATTTCAGCGACGAAGAGATCATTGAACTTGGTTTGCTGTGCGCGCAAACCGACGGCGTCGGCAAGTTTGTGAAGTCGCTGAACGTGTTGAGTTGGGAGGAAGCCTGCGAACTCAATCCGAAACTGACCCGCGGATCTGCGCAGGAAGCGGCAGAGTAGTGAATATTCGCGCGGCCGCGGCGGCAGACGACGACGCCATCTGGCGCATTCTGGAGCCGACTTTCCGCGCTGGCGAGACCTACCCAATTCCGCGCGATATTTCACGCGCTGACGCACTTGCCTATTGGCACGCGCCCGGGCACGGCGTGTTCGTGGCCGAGGACGCAGGGACCGTCCTCGGAACCTACTATTTGCGCGCGAACAATCGGGGCGGCGGCGCCCATGTCGCCAATTGCGGCTATGTTGTTTCGACGGGCGCATTCGGCCGAGGCGTTGCGCGGGCCATGTGCACGCATTCGCTGGATCAGGCGCGCCAGCAAAGCTTCACAGCAATGCAGTTCAATTTCGTGATCGCGTCCAACGAGCGCGCGGTGCGATTGTGGCAAGGCCTGGGATTTATCATCGTCGGACGGTTACCGGGAGCCTTCCAGCACCCACGGCTTGGTATCATCGACGCATACGTGATGATGCGAAACCTTTGATTCTGCTCAATTTCGAACCGCCGCGCGTTGCTACATAATCCGTTAAGCCTACGCCATCAAATGGCTGAAAATTTGCCTCGAAGCACGCAACTTTTCGCCCTGAGGCGAGTTGCCGCTACGGGTCGTCAGTTTGCCCAATCCGAAGCAATCAGACCCTTAGTATTGCGTGCGGGGGATTCCGAGGAAATGAGCGAATTCGGTTTTCTGGAAAGTGAACTTGATCAGGCGGTCGCCACGTTTGGACGGGCGGCGTCTGGCGACAATGTCGTGCCGCTTGATGCTGCCCGTTCTCAAGCGACATCACGGGAGCGCGAACGCCGTTTCCGCGAACTGCTCGGTGCGTTGCCCGCGGCGGTCTACACCACCGACGCCGCCGGGCGGATCACCTACTACAACGACGCCGCAGCAACCCTGTGGGGTCACCGCCCCCCACTCGGCACGAGCGAATGGTGCGGGTCCTGGAAGCTGTTCTGGCCGGACGGGACTCCATTGCCGCACGACCAGTGCCCGATGGCCGTGGCGCTCAAGGAAGATCGTGCCGTGCGTGGAACGGAGGCGGCTGCTGAACGGCCGGACGGAACGCGCGTGCCGTTCATCCCCTACCCGACCCCGATTCACGATGAGACTGGTAAATTGGTCGGGGCTGTCAACATGCTGGTCGACATCACCGACCGCAAGCACGCCGAGGAGCGGCAGGCGCTACTGGTCCGGGAGTTGCATCACCGCGTCAAGAATACCCTTGCCACGGTGCAGGCGATCATGGGTTCGACCGCACGCGCGGTCGATAACATCGAGGATTTCAAGTCGGCACTTTTTGGCCGCATACAATCGCTTTCGAAGACGCATCTGCTGCTCGCCGACGATCAGCGCACGGTCAATTTCGACCACATTCTGCGAAGCGAACTTGATGCCTTCGATGACGGAAGCAACAAGCGCATTGTGCTCAGCGGGCCGGAAGTGCCCTTGAGCTCGCAAGTCGCGTTGTCGCTTGGCATGGCGATCCACGAGCTCACGACCAATGCAGCCAAATTTGGCGCGCTGTCGATCTTTGGCGGCAGGGTCGAGGTCACCTGGAGTGTGACGATTGACGCGATCCGCCGTACCCTTGTCTTCGATTGGGTGGAAAGCGGCGGACCGCCAGTTGTGCCACCTCTGCGGCAGGGATTCGGCTCGCGGCTTCTGGCATTCGTGCTGCCTGGGCAGATTCAGGCCAAGACCCAGATCGACTACGCGCCCGAGGGTGTCCGCATTCGTTGCACGCTTCCGCTGCCGGTGGACGCCGGTCTGACGCAGACCTCGATTTCAAGGGATGCGGAGAAATAGCTGCATAAAACTGAAATAAACCGCGCGCGGATTTGTGATCAGCCAGCGCAGACCCACTGCGCTATAGTGTCTGCTAATGGCTCGTGACGTGACGCGATCAAGAGCCGGTAAGAGTTCCGACTCCTCGTCGAGGCGGCACGCCATCCGAGCCAAGAGCCTCGGGAGGTAGCGTCATGGCATATTCAAACATCCTGGTCGGTGCCGGGACCCGTCCCGCGCAACCCCTGATCCGAAAGATCAGCGTGGCCGACCTGCGCGATGCTTTGGCCAAGGGCATGGACGATTTTTACGCCATGCCGACGCATGCCATGTTCCTCTGCATTATCTACCCGATTGTCGGCTTCGTGCTGGCGCGGTTCATCTTCGGCTATTCGATTCTGCCGCTGCTTTATCCGCTGGTCAGCGGGTTTGCGCTGGTTGGGCCGGTTGCAGCGCTTGGTCTTTATGAACTGAGCCGACGGAGGGAAGCCGGTCTCCAAACATCCGCAGCACGCGCTTTCGATGTATTTGAGTCTTCGTCAATTGGCGCCATCGCTGCGCTCGGGCTTCTGCTGCTTGTTATTTTCGCTGTTTGGCTGGCCATCGCCAACGCAATCTACATCGCCAATTTCGGTTATGCGGAACCGACATCGATCGAAGATTTTCTGCACGATGTGCTCACCACGCGGGCCGGCTGGACGCTCATCATCGTCGGAAATGGAGTGGGTCTGCTCTTCGCCATTCTGGTTCTCACGATCAGCGTCGTATCATTCCCGTTGTTGCTCGACCGCGATGTTGGTGCGGCCGGCGCTCTGCTGACGTCAATTCGCGCCGTCGCCCGTAATCCGTGGACAATGGCGGTATGGGGCTTGATCGTCGCGGCACTGCTGGTCGTCGGTTCGCTTCCATTCCTGCTCGGCCTGACGATAATTATGCCGGTGCTCGGTCACGCGACCTGGCACCTCTACCGCAAGGTCGTCGAACCGCAGGGAAATCCGCCGCCAACCGTGCCACCGCATGAGAAAGAGGGCCGCTACGCGGCCGACTTCCCGGTGGTGCTGTTTCCCTGGGCGAGAAAATAGCGGGCGCTCAAGTCCCGGAGCACAATCCGAAAGCGCGGTAACGCGCCTCGTTCACATCGCCTTCACGATGCTTTCGGTCATTTTCTTGGCGTCGCCGAGGAGCATCATGGTGTTGTCGCGGTAGAAAAGCGGATTGTCGATGCCGGCATAGCCGGAAGCGAGCGAGCGCTTGATGAACATCACGGTGCCGGCCTTCCACACCTGCAAAACCGGCATACCGTAAATAGGTGAGGTCTTGTCATCTTCCGCCGCGGGATTGGTGACGTCATTCGCGCCGATGACGAAAGCAACATCGGCCTGCGCGAATTCGGAATTGATATCCTCAAGCTCGAACACTTCGTCATAAGGCACGTTGGCCTCGGCCAGAAGTACGTTCATGTGGCCGGGCATGCGGCCTGCCACCGGGTGAATGGCATATTTCACTTCAACGCCTTCTTTTTTCAGTTTGTCGGCCATCTCGCGCAACGCATGTTGCGCCTGTGCCACTGCCATGCCGTACCCCGGCACGATGATCACTTTTGACGAATTCTTGAGAATATAGGCGGCGTCTTCGGCCGAGCCGAGTTTGACCGGCCGCTGCTCGGCGCCAGCACCCGGTCCCGCGGTTTCGCCACCAAACCCGCCGAGAATGACCGAGATGAAGGAGCGATTCATGCCCTTGCACATGATGTAGGACAGAATCGCGCCCGAGGAGCCGACCAGCGCGCCAGTGATGATCAGCGCAGAATTGCCCAGCGTGAATCCAATGCCGGCGGCAGCCCAGCCCGAATAGGAATTGAGCATCGAGATCACGACCGGCATATCGGCACCGCCAATCGGGATGATGATCAAGACACCGAGCGCGAGCGACAGTGCGACGATGATCCAGAAGTCCATCGCGCTTTGCGAGACGAAGAACCCGTAGATGAAGAAGACCAAAGCCGCCAAGAGCGCGAGATTGACGATATGCCGGCCAGGCAGCGTGATCGGCTTGCCGCTCATCCGGCCAGAAAGCTTGAGGAACGCAATCACCGAGCCCGTGAAAGTGATCGCGCCAATGGCAACGCCGAGCGACATTTCGATCAGACTTTGCCCATGGATATGACCTTCACTGCCGATGTCGAACGCCGCAGGGGCATAGAAAGCGCCCGCGGCGACCAGCACCGCCGCCATGCCGACCAGCGAATGGAAGGCAGCGACCAATTCCGGCATCGAAGTCATCGGCACACGCCGCGCGATCACCGCGCCGATACTGCCACCGACGGCAATTCCGCCGATCACCAGGCCCCAGGCGACCGGATCGCCCGGCGGATGCGAACCGAGCGTGGTCAGCACTGCGATCGTCATCCCGATCATACCGAACAGATTGCCGCGCTGGCTGGAATCCGGACTCGACAGGCCACGCAGTGCGAGGATGAAAAGAACGCCGGCGACCAGATAGAGCAGCGCGACGAGATTCGGGCTCATGCCGCGCTCATTTCTTTTTCTTCTGGTACATCGCCAGCATTCGCTGGGTGACCAGGAAGCCGCCGAAGATGTTCACGGACGCAAAGACCAGCGCGACGAAGCCAAGCGCGCGCGCCCAGAACGGGCCGTTGTCATTTGCGACCAGCCCGACACCAACCGCCAGCAATGCCCCGACCACGATCACGGATGAAATCGCGTTGGTCACCGACATCAGCGGCGTGTGCAGCGCTGGTGTCACAGACCACACGACGTAGTAACCGACGAATACCGCCAGCACGAAAATCGAGAGCCGGAACACGAAGGGGTCGACTGCGGTTGCGATGTGGTCCATCAGACTCTCCGTCAGGCCGCTGTCTTCGGTTGGAAATTCGGATGCACGACAGCTCCATCGCGCGTGAGTAACGTCGCCTTGATCAACTCGTCATCCCAGTTGATCGCGAGCTTTTTCTCTTTCTTGTCGATCAAGGTCTCGACAAACGTGAGGAGGTTCTTGGCATAAAGCGACGAAGCGGAGGCGGCCAGGCGGCCCGGAACATTGAGGTAACCGACGATCTTGACGCCACCGACTTGTGCTACCTCGCCACCGCGGGCACCTTCGACATTGCCACCGCGCTCAACCGCAAGATCGACGATCACCGAGCCCGGCCGCATCGACGCAACCATGTCCCTGGAAACCAGACGCGGCGCCTGCCGTCCCGGGATCAGCGCGGTGGTGATGACGATGTCCTGCTTCTTGATGTGCTCGGCGACCAACGCGGCCTGCTTCGCCTGGTATTCCTTCGACATTTCCTTGGCATAGCCGCCGGCCGTCTGCGCATTCTTGAACTCCTCGTCCTCAACGGCGAGGAATTTGGCGCCGAGACTCTCCACTTGCTCCTTGGTGGCGGGCCGCACATCGGTCGCGGTGACAATGGCACCGAGACGACGCGCAGTCGCGATCGCCTGCAAGCCGGCAACACCCACGCCCATGATGAATACTTTCGCCGCCGGTATCGTGCCGGCCGCCGTCATCATCATCGGTAGCGCGCGACCATATTCCTCCGCGGCATCGATTACCGCGCGATAACCTGCGAGATTGGCCTGGCTGGACAACACATCCATCGATTGTGCGCGGGTGATACGCGGCATCAGTTCCATCGCAATGGCAGAAACTCCCGCATCCGCCATTTGCCTGAGTGCAGGCTCATTGCCGTAGGGGTCCATGATGGCGACAACCAGCGCACCTTTTTTGTAAGCGGCCAATTCGTTCGGCGCCGGTCGCCGCACTTTCAGAACGATATCGGCATCCTTGGTGACCGCGTCGGCGACTTGCGCACCGGCAGCCTCGAAGTCCGTGTCCGGAATGCCGGACGCTATGCCAGCGCCGCGCGCGACCGCGACCTCCGCGCCGAAAGATTTCAGTTTCTTGATCGTGTCCGGAGTCGCCGCGACGCGCGGCTCACCGGCGTCGCTTTCTCGCGGTACGGCAATTCGCATTCGCGCCTCCCCGCCCGGCCGTGAAACGTCAGTGCGGCGACAGGCCGGTAAAGGCGAAGATCAGAAAGCAGATCACGAAGGAAACATAGCTCGGAGTCGTCGCTCCGCTGAGAAGACCCGGGATGGCGCCCAACAGGCCAATAACAAAAATCGCGGCCGCCAGAAACCAGTGACCCATCACGCCGCCGGTCGCCAGGCCGAACAGTATCGTCACCACATAAAGGATCCCGACAAGCGCGAAATGCACGAAACGCTCGTAACTTTGCTCGTGGGCCGGGTAGTCGTTACCGGTGGCGGTGGCGTATTCGACGTTGCCGTGGTCGGCCATGGGGAAAGCTCTCCAAGTCACTTAAAAAAGGCGGGCGCACAGGGGTTACCGCAATTGCGGCTCAAGGGCAACGCCGCCTGCCTCAGCCTTTGGTGGACGGCTGCAGGCCGACCTTGGCGAGGGCGGCGCGTTGACGCGCAGCCACGTCCTCGACGGCGAAGCGTTCAATGGCCTCATTGAACAATCGATAGAAATTGAGTTCCGCCGCCAGGTGCAGGAAAACCGCGCCGAGCCCGATGGCCGCGCGATCCATGAAAACGAATTCGCGCGGCACCGTGACCGGTCCTCGCGCCTTGAGTGCCTGATGCACTCGAAATGCTTCCCTGCGGCCATACTCAGACGGTTTCACGCCATCGGCGATCGTCCGCACACGATCGTCCAAGAGCGGGCCATATATGAACCGCGCCCAGATGTTGAGCGCGTCGATCAGCTCACGATTGAGCCGCTTGAACCCCCAGGTCTCATAAGCATGCACCACAAGATTGTCATCGCGGTGTAACAGCCCGCGATAGAGGTCGACTACGCCGCCGACGAAGCTCGGCGGAAAGATGCGGATGCAGCCATAGTCCAGCAGGTTGATGCCGGCAGGCTTCCCCCTGGCGTCATCGAAAACGGTATAGTTGCCAAGATGTGGATCGCCGTGAATGACGCCAACGCGGCTAAAGGGAAACCACCAGGCCGTGAACATGGCCGTGGCAAGACGGTTGCGGGTTTCGAGCGCCGCGCTCTTGTGTTCGAGCAACTTGCGGCCGGTGAGCCAATCGAGCGTAAGCAACCGGCCAGTCGACAATTCGGGCCAAACCTTTGGCACCCGGATCGCACTTTCCGCTTTCAACATGTTTGCATAAAGCGCGACGTGCTTCGCTTCACGGACGTAGTCGAGTTCCTCCCGCAGGCGTGCCGCGATCTCAACCGCAATCTCGCTGGTATCGATCGCCGGATCGAATCGTTTGCGAATGGCGAACAGAAGTTGCAATTGACTGAGATCGGCCTCGACCGCCGACTGCATGTCCGGATATTGCAGCTTGCAGGCAAGTTCGCTGCCATCAAGCGCATGGGCGCGGTGGACCTGACCGAGCGAAGCGGCCGCGGCCGGGTGATGTTCGAACGTGGAAAACTTCTTTTGCCAACCGATCCCGAGCTCCGCGCTCATGCGCCGTTTGACGAAGGCCCACCCCATCGGCGGCGCCTGACTCTGCAGCTTGATCAGTTCGTTTGCGTATTCCGGCGGAAGCGCGTCAGGAATGGTGGCAAGCAGTTGCGCCACCTTCATGATCGGGCCCTTCAGCCCCCCCAATGCTGCAGCAAGTTCAAGCGCGTTGGCGGCGCGGTCGAGCGGCACGCCAAAAAACCGCGCGCCTGCGAAGCGCGCCGCAGTGCCGCTGAGCTGCGTACCGACCCTGGCGTAGCGCCGTGCACGGGCGGAAAAACGGTTTTTTTCGCGGTCTTCCATGAATAACGCGGCAACTCCACCCCGTTCGATACACCTTGTATATAGTTTACGGCGCGTATTTCGCTATTGACCTAAACAATCGCGTTTCAAGCCAAGATTGATGTGAAGTGGCCAGTGTACCCTTACAGCCAGGGTACTCTCCATGAAATACGGAATTGCGGCCTCCACATGGGCCAACTTGTCCAGGACAGTCGCTGCGGCAGCAATCGGTACATGGCTCGCGTTTGCCATCTGTCCGGCGGTGTTTGCCGCGGATGGTGCGCAAGCTGCGGCGGCCGCGAAGGAGGCGGCAGGCCGGTTTAAAGCCTATCTCGGCGATCTGGAAAAATCGAAAGGCGCACCGGATTACGCGAAGCCGCCGGCTTCGGCGTACCTCAGGCGTATATTCGATGCCGATGCTCTTGCGGCGCTACCGGCTCCGAAGGTCGATGATTTCGGCTGGCTGCTGGAATGGGTCACCAGCGTTGGTCAGACCTACACCGTGATGCTTATGTTTGGTGCAAAAGACTCCGGCACCCAAACAGCGGGGCGTAACCTGGTTGATTACCAGGACAACACCTTGCCAGCCGCGGCTTTCATGTTGCGCCTCAATGCGTACGCGGCAACCGCGATGCCGGCCTATTTCAATTCGTTGCCGCCCGGTGAGCGCGCACAGGCGCGAGAGGAGATTGAACAACGTAACCGGGGCCTGGTGCAGATGGCGACAGGCATGACCGGATTCATAGGTATCCGTCTCAAATTGGAGAACGTGCGTCTGACGGCAAAAGCGCTGCGCGATACGGTGGCGATCTGGGCGCCGCTGACCACTGCACAGGAACGCGCTGGACTGCTGGCTCGCCTCGAGAAGGCACGCAGCACCAACAAAGATGCCGGCATCGACGATGCGATCACTGCAATCTCGACGGTCATCAAAAACGTCAAGGACTAGCGCTTGCCGCTTGCTTCGCAAGCGCTAGCTCCCACGTCTTTTTCCGTCGCCGTCTTCCAGCGCGTCCAGCTCGTCAATTAGCTTGGCAATGATGCGCAAACCCCCGTCCCAGAATTTGGGATCGCGTGCATCGAGGCCGAATGGTGCCAGCAATTCGGAATGATGCTTGGTGCCGCCGGCAGAAAGCATTTCGAGATACCGCTCGGCAAAGCCGCTCGCGGATTTCTCGTAAACTGCATAAAGAGAATTCACCAGGCAGTCGCCGAATGCATAGGCGTAAACATAAAATGGCGAGTGCACGAAGTGCGGGATATAGGCCCAGAAAGTCTCATATCCCGGCCTGAGCTGGATTGCCGGTCCCAGGCTTTCGCTCTGCACGGACATCCACAGGTCGCAGATCTTGGCGGCGGTGAGTTCGCCATTGCGGCGCTCGCCATGGACCTTGCGCTCGAAGCTGTAAAACGCGATTTGCCGCACGACCGTGTTGATCATGTCTTCGACCTTGGCAGCAAGCATGGCCTTGCGCTGCTTCTTGTCGGTCGTCTGCGCCAGCAGCTTTTTGAACGTAAGCATTTCGCCGAACACGCTTGCGGTCTCGGCAAGTGTCAGCGGCGTCGGCGCCATCAGCGGACCATTGGGCGCGGCCAGCACCTGGTGCACGCCGTGGCCTAGCTCGTGCGCGAGCGTCATTACATCGCGCGGCTTACCCATGTAGTTGAGCAGGACATAAGGATGGGCGGAAGGCACAGTTGGATGGGAAAAGGCGCCCGGTTGCTTGCCCGGGCGCACCGGCGCATCGATCCAGCTCTTGGTGAAGAACTGGTCCGCGACTTCCGCCATCCGCGGAGAGAACGCGCCATAAGCGGTGAGGATCGTGGCGCGGGCGTCGCTCCATGGAATCGTGCGCTGTGCCACTTTCGGCAACGGTGCGTTGCGGTCCCAGTGCGGCAGACTTTTCTTCCCAAACCATCTGGCTTTCAGTGCGTAGTAACGGTGCGATAGTTTCGGATAGGCAGCGCGCACAGCTGCCACCAGCGCCTCGACGACCTCGGGCTCGACGCGGTTTGAAAGGTGCCGCGCGTCCGCGATGTCCTTGAAGCCGCGCCAGCGGTCGGAAATCTCCTTGTCCTTCGCGAGCGTATTTGTGATCAACGCGAAGGGGCGCAAATTTTCCTTGAAGGTCTCGGCCAGCGCCTCGGCAGCCGCCTTGCGTTTCTTGCCGTCACTGTCCTGCATCAGGTTCAGCGTTGGCTCGATCGCCAGCGATTTTCCTGCGATTTTGAATCGCAAGCCCGCAATGGTCTCATCGAACAGACGGTTCCAGGCGGAATAACCGGTCACTGACTTCTCGTGAAAGAGCTCTTCGACCCTGTCCTCGAGTTGGTAGGGTTTCTCCTTTCGCACATCTTCGATCCAAGGCCGGTAGTGGCCGAGTGCCGGATCGCGCATCGCAGCGTCGAGTTGCCCATCGTCGATGCGGTTGAGTTCGAGTGTGAAAAAGAGGAGATGCAGCGACGCAGCTGTTATGCGTTCCTGGATGTCGCCGTAGAATTTGGCACTGACGGGGTCGGTCGTGTTGCCGGCATAAACCAGCGAGGCGTACGAGATCAGCCGGCCAAGCCGGTCGTCAATTGACTCGTAGCGCTTGACAGCTGCGGCAAGCGCGCCTCCCGCACCCTCCCCCGTCGCCAGCGCCGCCAGACGCCCTTTGAATTCCTGCTCAAAGGCCGCGCAATCGCTATCGGCCTGCTCCAGATCACGCTTGATTTCCGGGCTATCGAGACCCGGATAGAGATCGCTCAGGTTCCACTCGGGCAGCGCACCGAGCTTTGCTGTTTTCATTGGTTTTTGACGGGATGACGTCTTTGGCATGGGGGCAATCGTTGACGCGAAATATGAGTGGAGAACGCCACCCAACCATGGCGGCGGGATGGCAGCCGGTTCTCAGGGTATCGCAGGCGGAGGGTGCGGTTTTCAATCCCTCCTGCGGCTGTCCAGCCGACTTAATAACCCATTAAGGCAGAGCGGCGACATTGCACCAATTCGGCACAGTCTGTGCGTGAGGGGTCCAATGCCCGAAGTCGTGCTTATCGTCGATGACGATCCCGTTCAGCGGCGCCTGCTCGAATCCATGATCCAGCGTTTTGGCTACCAGGTCATGGTGGCCGAGGGCGGAGATGCTGCCATCAGAGCACTCGTCGGGCCTGAGGCTTCGCGCATTGATGGAGTCGTTCTCGACCTGGTGATGCCGGATCTCGACGGGCTTGGGGTGCTGGCGCGAATGCGTGAGGCCGGACTGACCATTCCCGTGATCGTACAAACGGCTCATGGCGGCATCGACACAGTGGTTTCGGCAATGCGCGCAGGCGCGACCGACTTCGTGGTCAAGCCGGCGGGCGCGGAACGCTTGCAGGTCTCACTGCATAACGCACTCGCGACTAAGGCGCTGGCCGGCGAATTGCAGCGGCTCAAACGGAAGCATGACGGCACGTTGACCATTGCCGATGTGATCACGCGCTCAGCAACCATGCAGCCCGTGCTTAGGGCCGCTGAGAAGGCGGCAGCATCAGTCATCCCGGTTTTGATCGAGGGCGAATCCGGTGTGGGCAAGGAAATGATCGCGCGCGCCATTCATGGCAGCGGGCAGCGGCATGCGAAACCGTTCGTTGCGGTCAACTGCGGTGCCATGCCTGAGAATCTGGTCGAGTCGATTCTGTTCGGTCACGAGAAAGGCGCCTTTACCGGCGCGACTGAAAAGCATGCCGGGAAATTCGTCGAGGCAGATGGCGGCACGCTGTTCCTCGACGAAGTCGGTGAGTTGCCGGGCCCCGCGCAGGTGAAACTGCTGCGCGCACTCCAGGCGGGCGAAGTCGAGTCGGTCGGCGGGCGCAGATCGGTCAAGGTCGACGTGCGCATCATCTCGGCCACCAATCGTGACCTGATCGCCGACGTAAAGTCCGGACGTTTTCGCGAAGATCTCTTTTATCGCCTGCACGTGTTCCCGCTTTCGGTACCGCCGTTGCGAGCGCGGCGCGACGACATTCCGGAACTCGTCCGATATTTCCTCACATGCATTGCCGCGGAAGAAGGAAAGCGGATACGGGCCGTCAGCGCCCACGGCATGGCACTTCTTGCCGCCTATCACTGGCCCGGCAATGTGCGTCAGCTCGAAAACGCCGTGTTCCGTGCGGTCGTACTCGCGGACGGCGAGGAGATTGGCACCAACGAGTTCCCGCAGATCGCCACTCAGGTTTCCTCCGGTGAAGCTTGCGATCCGCCGCTGATCGAGCCTTCGCCCGCCATGGTGTCATCGTGGCCCGAATCCGACAGTGCCCTCGACTCGAACGGGCCCGGAAGGGGGACGCAACATTCATTGCAGTTGACCGACCCCCATGGCGACGTACGCCCATTGGATGACATCGAGCGAGATGCAATCCGATTCGCCATTTCGCACTATCGCGGGCAAATGTCCGAAGTTGCGCGGAAGCTCCGAATTGGGCGTTCGACCCTTTATCGGAAGCTTGAAGGGCTTGGCCTCGAAGAGGCCTGAAGGCCCCAGAATCAGCAGTTTGGTGCAGAGTCAGCAGATTTGTATCCCCGCACCTCCGTATTGCACCGCAAAATTTGTGGGCGAAGTTTCGGAAATGCCCCGTTTTCGGCCAATTTCCCCGGATAGTGGGAAGCCGGACGGGGAACGGACGCTAAGCTCGCATTAACCGATCCCGATAACACTCACGGGGTTGCCGTCACGGCAGCCCGAGGGGACGTGGCGGCGACGTGGGACGGACATCTTTTTCACGGACCAATGCTGTGGCCATTGACGCGTCGCGCGAGCGATCTCTCGTTGTGACTTTGGCGCGTGCCGGCGCCCGCCTGGGTCTGGCAGGATTGTTCATGCTCGGCGCCAACGATGCACTGCAAAACGCCAGCGCCGAAGGCGATACACGTACCCTCTCGTTCCACCATGTTCACACCGGCGAAGACATCACCATCACCTTCAAGCGCAACGGCCGTTACGACGATGCCGCGCTGAAAAAGCTCGACTGGTTCATGCGCGACTGGCGCAAAGAGAAATCAACCCACATGGATCCGCATCTGTTTGATCTGCTGTGGGAAGCCTATCGCGAGGTTGGCGCAACGCAGCCAATCGATGTCGTTTGCGGTTACCGCTCGCCGGCAACCAATTCAATGCTGCGTGCGCGCTCGAGTGGCGTTGCGCAGTTCAGCCAGCACATCAACGGTCAGGCGATGGACTTCTTCATTCCCGGCGTGCCGCTGGAAAAAATTCGCGAGGTCGGTCTACGCATGCAACGCGGTGGTGTCGGTTTTTATCCGACCTCGGGCTCGCCTTTCGTGCACCTGGATACCGGCACCATTCGCCACTGGCCGCGCATGACGCATGATCAGCTGGTAAAAGTGTTTCCCGATGGCCGCACCGTACATGTTCCCTCGGATGGGCAACCATTGCGTGGCTATGCGCTTGCGCTCGCCGACGTCGAGCGGCGTGGCGGCAAACCGTCGGAAATGTCTCTTGACGCTGCACGCGAGGCAGGCGTGATGACGGCAAGCGCCGACTACGGAACAGAACGGCCGAAGCGGAACTTCTTCGCCCGGCTGTTTGGCGGCGGCAAGGATCCGGACGAGGTCAGCGACGAAACGGCACCGGCGCCCACGCCCACGCCCACGGCAAAACATGGACGTGCCCCCACGGCAGTCGCAAGCCTGAGCGCTTCGAAAGCCAATCCGGTGAGCGTCGAACGTATCGTGCCGCTCCCGACCGCACGCCCGCAACAGGTCGCGGTTGCTGCGGCTCCGTCGAAACTGGCCCCACGTCCCATGGTGACAGCGTCACTCGGCGGCAATCTGTTCGACAGTCGCGGCTATTGGGAGGGCGCAGTCCAGAACAGCCCGGATTTGCCTGCGGCAATCGCCACGCCCTCAAAGCGTGAGACGGCCGGTATCGAACCGGCCAGTACAGGTAGCACTGCCCTCGCCTATGCCGCTGAGTCAGAGGCGGCAGTACCGCCCCGGCTCCGTCCGATGGGCGCGCGCGTCCCGCGGGAAGCCAATGTCATGCCGGCGCAAGGCAACACTACGGTCGTGGAAAAGCCTCCGCTGACGGCAGCCGCAAACGGCGATAGAAGCATCGAGAGCCCGTGGCTGCGCGCCGCAATGCTCACGCCGAGCATCAGCGCCTACATGACCGCAACGCAGCTTGGCGCGGTCGATTTGCGGCCGCTGCAGGGGCTTCTGTACAAGCCGTCGCTGGCGGTGGTGATGACGTTTTCGACCGATCCGCAGCTCGGCGTGGTCGCCAGCCACTTCAGTGGCCCGGCGGTGGTTTTCCTGGCCACCACCTCGTTCAAATTGCAGTCGACTGCGTCGCTGCGCTGACCCTAGTTCGCCATTCCTAGCGCGTGCAGGTAGGTGTCGAGCACTTCCTGCTGCTCGCGTCGCTCATCCATATCCAGCTTACGCAGACGCACGATGGTGCGCAGCGCCTTTGTGTCAAAGCCGGTACCCTTTGCCTCGGCGTAGACGTCGCGGATGTCGTCGGATGTCGCCTTTTTCTCTTCTTCGAGCCGCTCGATACGCTCGACGAAGGCCTTCAATTGATCCTTGGCGAAGCGGGTGGCTGCTTGTTCTTTTTCGGCCGCGGCGGTGGCAGGCATCGACGTCTCCTTGACTACGCACGGCGGGAAATGACCGCCATTTGCCAAGAAGCTTTCTGAGCTGGACGCCCTCAGGTCAAGGCAAGGACGGCGTCATCCACGCTGTTCACAAGCGGACGGTGACAACTAGTGCCGAGGTCTGGACTTTTCGAATGCCTCTTTCCGGTCCGCTGAGGCCTCTTTCTGATATTTATTGCGCCATTCATCGAAAGGCATGCCGTAGACGATCTCCCGGCTCTCGTCCTTGCTCATCGCGAGCCCCTTGGCATCGGCAGCTTCCTTCATCCAGTTCGACAGGCAATTGCGGCAGAAGCCGGCAAGGTTCATCAGATCGATATTCTGCACGTCGGTGCGCGAGCGCAGGTGCTCGACCAGGCGCCGGTAGACCGCAGCTTCCAATTCGATACGGGTCTTGTCGTCCATAGTGGCGTCCTCCACTGTAGGAAACATAGACATGACCCGCATACCTTTGAAGACCCCAAAAGCTCCCTATAGCAGGCCCTGAGGAGAACTCACCGTGAAGTTCGCCCATTTCTCTCATGTCTGGGCCAAGCCGGGCATGAGTCCGCATCAGCGCTATGAGGAATTATGGCGCGAGCTTCAGATGTGCGATGAACTCGGGTTCGACTACGGGTTCTGCGTCGAACACCACTTTCGCCCTGACGAAAGCTGGATTTCATCTCCCAGTCTCTATGTAATCGGGGCCGCCGCGCGGACCCATCGCATGCGCATCGGCCCGATGGGTTATGTCGTGCCGCTGTACCATCCGCTGCGCTTGGCCGAGGAAATCGCCCTCGTCGATCAGATGGTGGGTGGGCGCATGGAGCTCGGGCTCGTCCCGGGAATCAACCCCGATTATTTCAAGCCCTTCGGCCTCGACTACAATCTGCGCAAGTCACCGACCCTCGAATTCGTTGAATATCTGCATGCGGCCTATGGCGAAAAGCAGCCTTTCTCCTTTCACGGTGATGTCCATCATACCGAGAGCGCTCGGTTGGCGGTGCCACCGCTGCAAAAGCCGCACCCCCCGCTATGGATGATGAGCCGCGACCCGCAGACGCTCGAGTTCTGCGCACGCCAGGGAATCAATCCGGGATATTTTCTGGTCTATCCGCGCGCCGACGCTGCGCCGCGCTATCGCAAATTTCTCGCCGACTGGGCGGCGACCGGCCGACAGCAATCGCCGAAAATTGCCTATTGCACCATTGTGTACGTCGACGAGTCGGACGAGAAAGCGCTCGACATTGCGCTCGCGCGTGCTGCCCGCGCCTACGAGGGTTTCCTGCCGCCACCCAAGCCCGGCGAAACGTTCGAAGAGCGCGTGCGTGAGCACGCCAAGAAATATATCGGCCGCGGTGAACCGGGAGCGTCCGAGATCATGGCCAATCTGTTTGACGCTGACTATCTGATGAAGCACGAACTCGTGTTCATCGGATCGCCGGACACGGTTGCCAAAAAAATTCACGCGACTGCGCAGACCGGCCTGTTCAATGTCTTCATGGGTGAGTTCAATTTCTCGGATCTGCCCGAGGCGGACCTCATGCGCTCAATCCGCCTGTTCGGCGAGAAAGTGATTCCTGCCCTGCGCCCGTTCGAGCCGTTTTGACGCAAGATTGTCGCATCAACTATTGTGCCAAGTTATTGTGCCAAGTTATTGTGCCAAGTTACTGTGCCAAGTTACTGTGCCTTGGCCAATTCCGGGTGCGCTTTGAGCCGCGCGGTATTGAGCCGATGCACGGCAAAGCAGACAACCGCTCCAGCCACGAACGGGAGCGCCGACCACATATAGAGCTGCTGCACCGGCATACCGACGAACAGCGCTCCAACCAGCGGACCGACGATCGATCCGATGCGTCCGATACCCAATTGCCATCCCGAACCATTGGCGCGCAGCGACGTCGGGTAAATCAGTGCACCGACGACATTGATGCCGGACTGGATGCCCAGCACCAGGAAACCGGCAAAGAATGTCGCGGTCAGCAACGCGGCCTGCGAGGTCAAACCCGCAAAACCAATCGACCCGACGACAGGTACGGCAATCGCGAACATGATGGCGATGGCGAGGAATCTGTGCTTCTGCAGCCACCAGCAGAGCAGCAGTGCCCCGACCGTGCCGCCGACCTGCAACATCGCGCCGGCAAGCGCTACCGTCGTCGGTGGCAACTTGGCCGCGGTCATCAATGTCGGGGTCCAGCTGAGCAGGAAAAAGTAGCCCATCAGATTGAGTGCAAACAACAACCAGAGCAGCGGCGTGATCAGTGTAAGTCCCTGGCTGAAAAGATACTTCGGATTGAAACCCGGGAACTGCTGTTCGTCCTCGATGACGAACTTGGCGTTTGGTGGCACCGGGTATCCGGGACTGATGGCATTGATCAGGCGCTCCATCTTGCCGCGATGGCTTTCGTGGAGTGCCATATATTTGACGGATTCCGGCATCCCGATTTGCGCAATAAGGGCAATCACGATTGGCACGATACCGCCGATCATGAAGATAATTTGCCATCCGTGTTGCGGTACGAGCGCCGCGGCGACGAAGCCGGGAATCGCACCGCCGATCGGTACGCAGCCAACCGCGATAATCGCAAGGGTCGCACGCAATTTGCGCGGCGCGGATTCGGCGTTCAGGGCCACGACGTTGGGGATAACGCCGCCGATGCCAAGGCCTGCAAGCAGGCGCAGCCAGAACATCTGATCGAGATTTGTCGAATAGGCCGCCGCCAGGGTGAAAACGCCGAAGAGCAGGTTCGACCAGACCAGCGCCGCCTTGCGGCCGTAGCGGTCACCGACCCAACCAAACAATGCCGAACCAAACAGAATGCCAATGAGACTTGCGCTGAACACCGGACCGAGCGCGCCGGGTTTCAACCCCCATTCCCTGACCAGACTTGGGGCCGCGAACGCGATCGCGGCGATGTCGTAGCCATCGACAAGAACAATAAAAAACGACCAGATAATCAGCTTGATCTGAAATGAGCTCAGACCGCGTTCGTCGAGCAATCGCGAAACTGGAACGACCTTCTCCGCCATGACGTCCTCCCCTGGGGCCGGCTTTTTGCGGCCGTTGGGGGGAATGCTATGCGAGCGCTGGAGCTCTGAAAAGCGGCTTCCCTGACTCAAGGTGGAGGCGAGACCGGCAGTACCAGTTCGGATGGATGCGTAGCATCGTGATGGATCGTGTCGCTGCCGATCTTGTCGGGACGATAGTAATGCGACCACAATATCTCGGTTGCCGGCGAATCACCGTTGACGATCTCGACCCGGAGACGATGACCTTGCTTGATAAGGTAAGCCATCGGTTCAAGGCTGATCTCAAATTTGTAGATCTCGTTCGGCGTCAGCGCCTGCGGATCAGCGTGGCTGTGGTACGGCACCATGTCTGTGCTGCGTGCCGGGTCGATGGCGCGGTGCGATGCGCGCAGCCAGCCGCGCGTGATGAGTTCCGCAAACGGGTTTAACCCCTTGCCACGATCATCCGAAGACTGAGGAAATTGGTCGCTGAGCTTGATGAAGAAATCGGTATCGTGCGCGGTCGTCGATGCATAGAGAACAAGCTTGATCGGCCCGCAAATTTCCATGTCGCCGTCGAGCGGTGCAGTCGTGAATGTCAGGACGCGTCGCGCCGGATCGAAGCCACCGGGCGGTCCTGCGGGACCAAAACCGACAACGCCGGAAACCCAGCCCGGATTGGGATATTTGTAGGTCGTCGAAGCGGCGCCACTCGCAGGCTGCGCTGACAGGCTCCCATCATTCAGCGAGCTGATACTGCCGGACGGCGAAGCGTCAAGATACCAGTGCGTGTAGCAAATGCCCGGTGGCGGCCAGCTGTCTGCTTTGCGCATAATGTTCGAGCCGCGCACCGCATACTCGACGTTCGGGCGCGCCAGATAGTCGGTCTGCTTTCCTTTGAGGTAGTGATCGTAGAACGGCAGCAGCACGTTTCGGTGAAATTCGATACTGGAAAATTCAGCAGCCGCCGCCCAGGCATTCGGCACGCCCGACATGCGTAACTTCTTCGGTCCTGCTGCGCGTGCATAACCATCGATATTGCCGCGCGTATGCAGCTGCATCTTCGCCCACACGCCGCTCGAATAGAGCGGGATCTTGATGCGATCGAGCACTTCCCAGGCACACCGCTCTCGCCAGAAATCGTCACACGTCGGGTGCGCAGCAACCAGTGCGGTCAGATCGGTTTCCTGATCGCGCGCCGGACCGCTGGCCGGAAAGCGGTTGATGAAGCGGTTCTGATACCACCAGTAACCGGAGAAGAAATCGCAGGGGATTCCGCCGTGATAGACTCCGGCACGATAAAGATCGGCCAGGCCGTCATGCGCGGCGATGCAGGCCAGTGACGGCGGCGCCAGCGCCGCCATAAACCATTGCAGCATGCAAAAATAAGACTGGCCAATGCCGCCAACCTTGCCGCTGCACCAGGATTGCCGGCCGACCCATTCAATGGCGTCGTAAAGATCCTGCTGCTCGGAGCGACCGAGAAATTCGAACCGGCCGCCGGAACGGCCACTGCCCCGCACGTCCATGTGGACATAAGCGTAACCTTGTTCGACGTACCACTCGATTGGACCGGTCTCGCGCCAAAGAAATTGCGCGCTTGCAGGAAGACTGTTGTTGTCGAAACGGTAGGGCGCCGCCCCGAACAAAGCCGGATAAGGACCGGCGCCATCGGGACGATATATGCGCACGCCGATCGATATTCCGTCACGGACATCGATTTGAACGATCTCATCGATCATCGGCGATCGACCTCCCTGCTCCGACGCGAAACCCGCCGCGCCCCGGTCAGGAATGCGGCGGGCTTCGATTTGCAGCGCGCTCAGGCGAGCGTTTTCTTCACCCGCTCCGCGGTCATGGGCAGATGGCGGAGCCGCTTGCCCGTGAGTTGGAAAACCGCGTTGGCGATCGCCGGCGCAACCGTCACCACGCCGATCTCGCCCATGCCGCTGGGCGGATTATCGGTGGTGACGATTTTGGTGTGAATTTCCGGGACCTCGCTCATGCGCATGACCGGATAGCTGTCGAAGTTTGTGGCCTGGACGGCGCCATCCTTGACCGCAAACTCCTCGATCAGCGCGGCGCTCAATCCATAGATGACCGCGCTTTCGAGCTGGGCGTGCACATGGTCAGGCTGGATGACCAGGCCGGGATCGACCGCGATCCAGTAGTTATGGACCTTAATCTTGCCGCTCTTCTGGTCCAGCGAGATTTCAGCGACACCCGCCGAAAGGGTGTCATGATAGTCGGAGAACGCAATGCCCATGCCATGGCCGGGGCGCTGGCGCTTGAAATCCGACATCTCGACCACCGCCTTGATCACGGCATTGGCGCGCGGCTTGTCCTTCGTCAGTTCGAGACGCATTGCCAGCGGATCCTTGCCGGCCGTCTGCGCCACTTCGTCGAGGAAGGCTTCCGCCGCAAACTTGTTGTAGCCGGACCCAATGCCGCGCCAGGCATGCACGCGCATGCCGCGATCCTCACGCACATATTCAGCGAGTGCGTTCGGAATGGCGTAGAACGCCTGATCGAGGCCACGCGCGCCGATGTAGTCCTTGCCGCCAGTCGCCTTGAAGCGTGGCGGAGCCGCGACTGCGTCGACGTTCTCGGAGACAAGTCGATGATGCCAGCCGACCAGATTGCCCTTGGCATCGAGGCCCGCCTTGATCAGGTGGTGCGTCATCGGCCGGGGACGGGCGGCAGCGATATCTTCCTCGCGCGTGAGGATCAGTTTCACCGGCTTCTTGGTGATGTTGGACAGGATGGCCGCCTGGATCGCGGCATCGGGCCAGATACGCCGCCCGTAGCCGCCACCAAGAAATTGCTGGTGAACCCTGACCTGATCCGGCGTCGTCTTCAGGATGCCGGAGATGATCAGGCTGGCCAGCGCGCCGAACTGGGTGCCGGTCCAGATATCGGCCGATTTGCCGTCCTCCGAGACCTGCGCAACAGCATTCATAGGCTCCATCTGCGCGTGGTAGGTGTATTCGGTCCAATAAGCCGCTTCGACCGTCTTGACCGCCCCGCTGAGACCCGCCTTCACGTCGCCGACCTGATACTCGACCTTGGTCTCGGCGTTCGGATCCTTGGCTTTCGCCGCGTAGTCAGCTTTGGCTTTGTCTGAGTCGAAGCCGGCGGCAGTAGCGCCGCTCGTGTCCCACGTGACTTTGAGGGCTTGCAAACCTGAACGCGTGGCCTCAACGGTGTCACCGATAACTGCCACACCGAAAGGCAACGGGATGACTTTCGTCACCCCCTTCACTTTCATGACATCGGGAACATTGACGTCTTTCGGCTTCGCGCCTTCCATCGGCGACTGAAGTACCGAGGCGTAGACCATGCCCGGCACCTGTATATCGATGCCGTATTTCGCGGAGCCGTTCACCTTCAACGGCACGTCACTACGGCCGATATCTTTTCGTCCGATCAGCTTGAACTGGGACGGCTTCTTGAGATCGCTTTCTTTGATCTTCGGCGGTTCGGACGGCACAGACGCAAAGGCGACAACCTCGCCGTAACTGATCTTGCGGCCGGACTTTTTGTGGATGATTGTGCTCTTGTCAGTGGTGAGTTCGCTCACCGGCACCTTCCATTTATCGGCCACCGCATCGAGCAGCACCTTGCGTGCCTGCGCGCCGGCCATGCGAAGCGGCGTGAAATAGCCCGGTACTGCAACGCTCGCCGCAGTGATCTGCGCACCTTCGAACAAACGATGATAGTTGCCGTAGACTTTCGGATTGGCCGGTGCGAACTCGGTTTTGACCCGGGACCAGTCAGCATCGAGCTCTTCCGCCAGAATCAGGGGCAATGATGTGTAGACGCCCTGCCCCATTTCCGCGCTTGGACAGATAATGGTGATTGTGTTGTCGGCGGCGATGCTGACAAACGCATTGAACTTCGTCGGTTGCGTCGCGCCGAGCGCTTCTGCGCCACGGCCGATACCGCCGAGCGTAAAGGCGAAGGTGAGGCTGGCCGCACCGGCAACGAATCCGCGCCGGCTGATGCTGGTGTCGACCGATCCGTTCCTGATCTGAATGGTCATGGCTTAGGCCTCCCGAGCGGCGCGTTGAATGGCACGCACGATGCGTGGGTAGGTGCCGCAACGGCAGATGTTGCCGTCCATATGCGTGACGATCTGTTCGCGCGTCGGTTTCTTGTTTGTGGCGAGCAGCGCCGCCGCCTGCATGATCTGACCGGACTGGCAGTAGCCGCATTGCGGCACCTGCTCGGCAACCCATGCTTTCTGCAGGGGGTGCTGGCCGTTCGGCGAAAGGCCTTCGATAGTCGTAACCTTTCTGCCGGCCACTTTGGATACGGTAATCTGGCAGGAGCGAACCGCTTTGCCGTCGATGTGGACAGTGCAGGCGCCGCACAGACCGGAGCCGCAGCCAAATTTTGTGCCGGTCAGATTCAAATGTTCGCGCACCACCCAAAGCAAAGGCGTATCGGGCTCTGCCTCGACGCTCGCCGTTTTTCCGTTGATTGTGAATGCTGTTGCAGCCATGCGTTTTCTCTCCCTCGAGAGTGATCTTGTTCTCATTGATTGCGCTTGATCCGCGCATTGGAAGCCATCGTCCGCACACCTGCGGCAACGACAACAGTGAAACAATTATAAGCAGATTTTCCTGAGGGTGGGCAGCTATGATCGGAACATGAATCACCCCCTGCGCTCATTTCTCGCAGACCTGTACCGCACTGCGGTAGGGGCAGCACATCCGGCGTCTTGCCTTCCCCCCCTGCTGCCGTCGCCGCCATCCGGGCGGCTCATCTTGCTCGCCGCCGGCAAGGCGGCCGGGTCGATGACCGAGGTGGCGGAGGATTGCTATCTGAACCACCTGCGGGTTGCGGCCGAACGCTTGAGCGGCGTTGCGGTCGCGCGTCATGGCTATGGGCGGCACCTGCGACGGGTGCGTATGATCGAGGCGGGACACCCGATTCCGGATGCGGCCGGACTTGAGGGCGCCGATCGCGCGCTGAAGCTCGCAGATGACGCACGTGCGAATGATCTCGTGCTCGTCCTGATGTCGGGCGGCGCTTCGGCGAACTGGATCGCGCCGGCCGAGAACATTTCGTTCGAGGACAAGCAGGCGGTTACACGCGCGCTATTGCGCTCGGGAGCCGTGATCGGCGAAATCAACACCGTGCGCAAACATCTCTCGCGCATCAAAGGCGGACGGCTGGCGCTGCACGCACACCCGGCGAAACTCGTGACGATCGCAATTTCCGACGTGCCGGGCGACGATCCTTCGGCAATTGGTTCGGGACCGACCGTCCCCGATCCGACGACGCTGAGTGACGCGCGCGCAATCGTTGCGAAATACAATCTCGATATTCCCAACAGCATTATGCGCGCGCTCAATGAGTCAAAAAACGAAACACCAAAGCCGGGTGACTCCGTTTTCGCCGGCAGCCAGGTCGTGCTGGCCGCGCGGCCCGCGGATGCAATGCGGGCGGCTGAAACGGCGGTTCGCGCGGCGGGCTACGAGTGCGTTTCGCTTGGCGACCGCGTCGAAGGTGAAGCGCGCGAGGTCGCCGCTGTCCACGCTGAGCTCGCGCGCAAGCTGCGCGCGCAGGACAAGCGCGCGGTGATCATTTCCGGCGGCGAATTGACGGTCACGATCCGCGGCAAGGGCCGTGGCGGACCCAATCAGGAATACGCCCTTGCGCTCGCGATTGCGCTTGGGGGGATGCCGGCAGTCGCCGCGCTGGCGGGCGACACCGACGGCACCGACGGCGGCAGCGGGGCGGCCAGCGACCCCGCCGGCGCGCTGGTTGATGGCGAATCGGTGGCACGCGCCAAGGCTCGCGGCCTCGATCCCGCCGCCTTTCTCTCCGACAACAATTCGGGGGAGTTCTTTGAAGCCCTGGGGGACCTCCTGGTGCCAGGGCCGACATTCACCAACGTAAACGACTTTCGCGCCATCATCGTTGACAGGCCGTGACGGATCACGCCAAAACCGCGCATCGTTCGGAACCGTCGACAATCGTGACCACACCGCCACTTATCGCCGTCAGGCGCCATCTTTACCGTATTCTCGCCCGCGCCGCGGTGCCCGCCGCGCTGTTGCTGACGGCGTCGACGTATCCGGCCAAAGCCGACTTCCGGCTGTGCAACAACACCGGCAGCCGGGTCGGCGTGTCGATTGGCTATAAGGACAATGAAGGCTGGACCACCGAAGGCTGGTGGAACGTATCATCGCGCTCTTGCGAAACATTGCTGCGGGGCGCACTTGTTGCACGTTACTATTATATCTACGCGGTCGATTATGACCGCGGCGGCGAATGGTCCGGCAAGGCTTACATGTGTTCACGTGAGAAAGAGTTCACCATTCGCGGGACCGACAATTGCCTGGCGCGTGGCTATGACCGCACCGGTTTCTTCGAGGTCGACACCGGCGAGCAACGATCCTGGACGGTGCAATTGACGGACGCGGCCGAGCAGGCACCTGACCGGCCGCTGGCGCCGCGCGCGCCGCTTGGGACCTCGCGCCCACCGACCACGCTGTCGCCGCCTCCGTCCGGAAGCACCAAGCCATGAGACGTCTGCGTCGCGCCAAAATCGTCGCAACACTCGGACCTGCATCATCCAGCCCCGACATGATCGCCCGCCTCTTTACGGCCGGCGCTGACGTTTTCCGCATCAACATGAGCCACACCAGCCAGGACCGCATGCGCGAGCTGGTTGGCATGATCCGCGCGGTGGAGCGCGACACCAGCCGGCCGATCGGTGTGCTGATCGATTTGCAGGGGCCAAAACTGCGCCTCGGTACATTCGCTGGTGGCTCGGTGACTGTGAAGTCCGGCGACCGCTTCGTGCTCGACACCGACGCAGCGCCGGGCGACACGGCGCGAGCTTACCTGCCGCATCCCGAGATTTTCGCCACGATCAAACCGGGCCATGCGTTGTTGATTGATGACGGCAAGGTCAAGCTCACCGTGACCGAGGCCGATCCCAAACGCATTGCTACGAAGGTCGTGGTGGGCGGCAAGCTTTCCGATCGCAAGGGGGTGAGCCTCCCGGATACGACGATTCCATTTTCGGCGCTGACCGACAAAGATCGTTCGGATCTCGAAGCCGCCCTTGAAACAGGGATCGACTGGGTTGCACTGTCCTTTATCCAGCGTCCCGAAGATATTGCCGAGGCAAAAAAGATCACGCGCGGTCGAGCCGCGGTGATGGCCAAAATCGAGAAGCCGCAGGCCGTGAACCGCCTGGACGAAATTATCGATCTGGCCGACGCACTGATGGTGGCGCGCGGCGATCTTGGTGTGGAAATGCCGCTGGAAAAAGTGCCCGGCGTGCAGAAACAGATGACGCGCGCCAGCCGCGTCGCGGGCAAGCCGGTGGTGGTCGCGACGCAAATGCTGGAATCGATGATCAACGCGCCTGTGCCAACGCGCGCCGAGGTTTCCGATGTGGCCACGGCCATCTTCGAAGGTGCCGACGCGGTCATGCTGTCAGCGGAATCGGCGGCTGGACAGTTTCCCCTGCAGGCGGTCGCAACAATGAACCGCATTGCGGAGGAGGTCGAAGGCGACCCGCTTTATCGGAATATCATCGCCGCCCAACGCGCTGAACCGGAAGCGACCGGCGCCGACGCAATCGCAGACGCTGCGCGCCAAATTGCCGATACGCTCGATCTGGCGGCTGTCATCTGCTGGACATCGTCCGGTTCGACCGGATTGCGGGTGGCGCGCGAACGACCGCGGTCTCCGATTGTTGCGTTGTCACCCAACATACCAACCGGACGGCGGCTCGCGGTGGTATGGGGAGTGCACTGTGTCGTCACTGAGGATGCGCATGACCAGGATGACATGGTCGACCGCGCGTGCCGCATTGCCTTCAAGGAAGGTTTCGCCAAACCCGGGCAACGCGTCATTATCGTGGCCGGCGTTCCGCTCGGCACGCCGGGTGCAACGAATATGCTCCGCATCGCATATGTCGGTGCGGACACCATCGGCGATTGATGAGCGCACGGCACGAACGCCGCTAGATGTCGCGCCCTTCGACCTTTTCCTGAAGCGACTTCACCAGGTCGGGAATACGCTCCATGCGTGGATAGAGCGCGAGCGCGCGCCGATAAACTTCCAGCGCCTGCTTGTCGTCACCGATATCCTGCAGGATCAATCCAAAACCGGCCAACGCACCGAAGTGGCGTGGCTCTCGCTTAAGCACCTGCCGGATATCGGAAAGCGCGTGGCCATAATCCTTCTTCATGTAAAAAATGGTTGCGCGGCGATTCCAGGCCTCCACATAATCCGGCTTCACCTTGACGATCGCGTCGAGCAGCTTGACTGCAAGATCGAGATCTTTTGCCTCGATCGCGGTCTTGACCCGCGTCATCAGCAGATTGGCAGTGTCGCTCTGTGAGGCCGTCCACAGGGTCCAGATGCGCTCTTCAATCGCCTTCGCGGTGACATCGTCGGGCGCAACCTTCAGCGCGCCAAACAGAAAATCGAGGTTGCGCGTACGATCAGGGCGCGTCACCGGCGGCGGCTTGACCGATCGCTCGCTTCGCTTGGCGGATTGCGCCGCGGCCGGCGCAAGGGCCCCGGCAACCAGGGTGGCCGTGAGAAAAGCTGCAAGGAATCGAGCGCGCATGGGCGGAGTTTAACCTCTCCGCGTTTCGTGGCCAATATGGGGCAATAAAACAAGGCGCCGGGGCGCCGGGATCAGCCAGGATCAACCTTGGCGGGCTTTAAAGCGACGATTGGTCTTGTTGATGATGTAGACGCGGCCCTTCCGGCGCACCAAACGATTGTTGCGGTGCCGGCCGCGCAGGGATTTCAGGGAGTTACGAACTTTCATGACAAACTCTGGCTGCTGTTTGCCGGGTACATACGCAGCCCATCCAGTCATGTCAACGCAAGCTGCCCATCGATTGGTTACCCGCAATGGGGTGTTCTACAGTCCCGGACCAGGGAGTTCGACCCGTGCAACGCAGCCTTGACCGCTTTTTGACCACGCATACCGGAAGCCTGCCGAGGCCGGATGACCTCATCCGCATGATGTACGCCAAGGAGGAAGGCGTGCCGGTTGACCCCGAGGCCCTGAACGCACGTGTGAGAGCAGCGGTCGCCGAGGTTGTGAAGAAGCAAACCGACGCAGGCGTCGATCTCGTCAATGACGGCGAAATGTCGAAGCCGAGCTACGCAACCTACGTCAAGGACCGGCTCGCGGGCTTTGGCGGCACCGGCAACACGTTTGTCTACCAGGACCTTTCCGAATTCCCGCGCCTGGAGAAACGTGTGTTCGGCGACCCCGGACGCTCGCGCCGCAAGACCCCGGCCTGCAACGCCCCGATCAGCGTGCGCGACAACCAGGCACCGCAGGTCGACGCCGACAATCTCAGGGCTGCAGTGAATGAGGTAAAGGTTGCCGGTGGTTTCATGAGCGCGGCATCGCCCGGGGTGGTGTCGCTGTTCTTCCGCAACGATCACTACAAGGATTTCGAGAGCTATATTTACGCCATTGCGGACGCCATGCGTCACGAATACGAAACGGTCGCCAAGGCCGGCTTCGTCCTGCAGATCGATTGCCCTGACCTCGCCATGGGCCGGCACATTCAATACGCCGATCTAAGCCTGTCTGACTTTCGCAAGCGCGCACGGCTGCACATTGAAGCGCTCAATCATGCGGTCGCCAACATCCCGGCCGAACAGCTGCGTATGCATCTCTGTTGGGGCAACTATGAAGGCCCGCACCACCGCGATGTGCCCCTTGCCGACATCATCGACATCGTGTTCACGGCGAAGCCAGACGCAATCTCGCTGGAGGCTGCAAATCCGCGGCATGCCCACGAGTGGATGATTTTCGAGAAGGTAAAATTGCCGTATGGCAAGGTCCTGATTCCCGGTGTCATCGAATCGAAATCGAATTTTATTGAGCACCCCGAGCTGATTGCTCACCGCATTGGCCGCTACGCAAAACTGGTGGGCCGCGAAAACGTCATCGCAGGCAGCGATTGCGGCTATGGCACCTGGGTCGGACAGGCGGCGGTCGATCCCGACGTGGTGTTCGCCAAATTCAAGGCGATGGCGGAAGGTGCCGCACTCGCGTCCCGGCAGTTCTGGAAATAGGAAAATTGCAATGGCATTCGAAATGCCGCGGGCGAAGCCCGAAGAGGTCGGACTCTCATCGGCGCGCCTGAAACGCCTGACCGAGATATTGAAAGCCGATATCGACAATGGCGTCGTTCCGGGCGCCGTCGTGCTGGTCGCGCGGCATAGAAAAATCGCCTGCCTGGAAGCTCTGGGCTATCGCGATCGCGAAGCCGGCGCACAAATGGCGACAGACACGATCTTTCGCATCGCTTCAATGACAAAGCCATTCACCTCGGTCGCCACGATGATGCTGGCTGAGGAAGGCAAACTGCTGATCGCCGATCCAGTCGCTCGTTACGTTCCGGAATTCACCGATCTCAGGGTCGCGGTCGATTCCGATGACGCATCCGTAAAGACGCTGAAAACCGAGCCGATGCGGCGCGGGATGACGGTGCAGGATCTGCTGCGGCACACATCCGGTCTCACTTACGGTCATCTGGCCGGTCCGCTCATCAAACAGGCTTACGAGAGCGCAAATGTCGTGGATGAAAAGCAGAGCAATGCCGAAATGGCGGCGAAGCTCGGCCGGCTCCCCCTCGCCTATCAGCCCGGGTCAACCTGGCAATACGGGATGTCGACGGACGTGCTCGGCCGCGTCGTCGAAGTAGCCAGCGGCATGGAGCTGGATCGCTTCATCACCGAGCGCATCTGCGCGCCACTTGGTCTTGCCGATACGCAGTTCGGTCCGATTGACGCGGCCCGTGGCGCGCAGCCGCAGATCGATCCCGCCTCAGGCAAGCGCCCGCCGATGCGCGACACAACCGTCCGGCCGAATTGGATCTCCGGCGGCAGCGCGCTGCTGTCGACCGCGAGCGACTATGTCCGTTTCTGCCAGATGCTGCTCAACGGCGGCGAGTTCGGCGGCACGCGTCTGCTTTCGCCGACGACCATCGCACTCATGGCATCAGATCATCTGGGGCCCGATACCCGCCGTAGCCCGTCGACACCGATCCTGTTCGGTGCTCTCGCACCGACTCCGGACCTCGGGCTCGGCTTCGGGCTTGGCTTCGCGGTGCGCACGCATAGCGGACGCAATCCACTGCCCGGTTCGATCGGTGATTTTTTCTGGAGCGGCGTAAGCGGGACTTATTTCTGGATCGATCCAAAGCAGCAGCTGATCGCCATATTAATGATGCAGGCGCCGATACAGCGGCTGCACTACCGCTATCTCATGCGCACGATGGTGTATCAGGCGATCGTCGGTTAGCGGCCGGCGAGGCCAACCGCAGTTTTGGTGCCAATCGGGTCGCCGCTCTGGCGAGCTTTTCCGGGATCGGCTAACGTAGCTCAAACTCGCGGTGAGAACGCGACGGCGTCAGCCATGAATCGCAAAGAGCGACGCGCCGCGCTCAAGCGTGGCAGCAAAACGCCGGCTGCGGAGAGCGCAAGTCCGCGCACAGGCGGTCGTGGCGATGCCGCCTATCATTTCGGTCGCGCAACATTCCACCAGGGCGCCGGACAATGGGACAAGGCGCGCTGGCATTTCAGCCGAGCAATCGCGCTCGGTATGGATGAATATTCAGTGGTCCAGGCGGTGTTGCAGATGCCGGTGATCGCCGGCTGCCTGCATAGGGTCGCGGCGGCGTGGCCGCGGCCGCTGACAGCAGCCGAATTGTTCGGCCGCGCGGGAGCCGCGGGCATCGCCGCGCAAGCGCTCCTGATCTGCTTGTTGAAATCGGTCTGGGTCCGGGAGCCGGGGCTGGAGCATTTCCTGGCGCGACTGCGGGCTTTGATGCTCGAATTTGCGTGTGGTCGTGCAGATGTGCAAGGGCGGGAACTCGCGCTCTACAGCGCGCTCGCGCAACAATGCTTCATCAATGAATACGTGTACGCATTGGGCGACGACGAAATCCGTGAAGCCACCGGTTTGCGAGACCATTTGAGCGCTCGGTTGGCAAATGCGGAGGAGATTTCGCCACTGCTGATCCCCGCAGTCGCGGCGTACTTTCCCCTCCACCGGCTGGCGAATGTCGAATTGTTGCTGACCAGGAAATGGCCTGGCGAACTTGATGATCTCCTTCGCCAGCAAATCCGACAGCCGCTCGAAGAGCTGCGCGACCGCGGGGCGATTCCGGCCCTGACGGCAATCGACGACCGTTCGCGACCGGTGCAGCAACAATATGAAGAGAACCCCTATCCGCGCTGGATCGTAATCCCGCCGGTCTCGGTGCCCGCCGCCAATCCCGACACACAGCGAAAGAATGACATCCTGATTGTCGGCTGCGGCACAGGCCAGCAGTCGATCGACGCTGCTCTCCTGTTCCCACATGCACATATTTTGGCTGTCGATATCAGTCTGACGAGTCTTGCTTACGCGCGAAGAAAAACGCGCGAGGCCGGCCTCAAAAATATCGACTACGCGCACGCCGATATTCTCAAACTCGGCACGCTCGATCGAAGATTCGACTACATTGAGGCGGTAGGCGTTTTGCACCACCTCGCCGATCCGGCTGCTGGTTGGCGCATCCTACTATCGCTGCTGCGGCCAGGCGGCTCGATGCGCGTTGGCCTTTACAGCGAAATAGCGCGTCGCGCCATTATCGCTGGCCGCGCGCTGATCGCGCAGCGCGGTTATCCCCCGACCGCGGAGGGAATTCGCGCATGCCGCCAGGAGATTTTCCGCATGAACGATGGCACAGCAAAGTGCCTCATCACGCTGCGGGATTTCTACAGCACCAGTGGCTGCCGCGATTTGCTATTCAATGTGCTGGAGCACCGTTACACCGTGCGGCAGATCAAGAATTTTCTGGCCGAGCGTCAGTTGCTGTTTTTCGGCTTCGAACTGCCGCCCGCGACCCTTGCGGCCTTCCAGAAACGCTATCCGGCCGCTGCCGCGCTCACTGATCTTGACTGCTGGCACGATTTTGAGACGGCCAATCCGGAGGCGTTTCTCGGGATGTATATTTTCCACGTTGGCGCGCGCGCCTAACTGCGAGGTTCACGTGAATGGTGGGCGCGACAGGGATATCCCGTACTTGGCGGACCTCAAATCATCGCAATAACTTCAACACAACGGAATCACATAATGACGCCGATACTGTATGGGCATCCGTTTGCCTCATTCGTTTGGAAGCCGCTGATTGCGCTCTATGAGCGCGACGTGAGGTTCACATTCCGGATAGTGGACCCCAATCATCCGGAGAACCAGGCGCGTATCGCTGAACTATCTCCGACGGGACAGTTTCCCGCGTTGATCGACGGGGACATGGAGATCGCGCAAAGCAATGCCATCATCGAATATCTCGACCTGTTCCATGGTGAGGCTGCTCCAATGGTGCCGAACAATCCTCGCGAGGCGATTGAGGCACGCATGATGGCTGACGTCTTCGATGATTATGTCCAGACGCCAATGCAACGGATCGTTAGCGATGCCCTGCGCGCACAAGGCGAGAAGGATCCTCGCGGCGTCGCGGATTCGCATGCGACACTGGATCGCTGCTACGTATGGCTGGACCGGCGTATGCAAGAGCGGGAATGGGCGGCATGCGGCCGCTTTACGATCGCCGATTGTGCTGCCGCTCCGGCTCTCTTCTATTCCGACTGGGTGCACCCGATCCCGAACCGTCATTCGGCGCTTGAAGCTTATCGCGTACGCCTTCTCTCGCGGCCGTCTGTCGCCCGTGTCGTTGACGAGGCACGTCCATATCGGAGCTTTTTCCCGTTGGGAGCTCCCGATAAGGACTAATACCGACCGCTCGCAGAGCCTCGCACGCTTCTCACCGTCGAGCGCGGCCGCCGTGCTCGAATACGATGATCTAACTTCAACGAGTCTGAGAGCCAAAGCGACGCTAAGTCTTTGAATAGATGGTGGGCGCGACAGGGAATGAACCTGAGAGCCCTTGAATGCGTACATGTCCGCTTTCGCGGTCGCTATTGAGGGCGAGCGGACATGGCCTTTTGCACTGCATATGTCCGCTTTTGACCCAAAGCGGCCATACCCCTTTCGGATTGTCAGTCTTAGCCGCTACGATGGCGCGCCTGAAACGGGGAGCTCTAATGAGGCGGCGCGAGTTCATCATCTCGGTGGGTAGCCTCGCCGCGTGGCCACTCGCGGCACGTGGGCAGCAGAGCAACCAGATGCGGCGCATCGGCGTGCTGCTCGGGTCGTACACCGAGAGTGACAAAGCCGGCCAGGCACGCATCGCAGCTTTCCTCAAAGCGCTTGCAGATCTGGGTTGGAGCACTGACCGGAATATACGCATTGAATATCGCTGGGCCGCGGGCGACACGGACCAAGCCAAGAAGCTCATTCTGGAAACCGTGCAGTCCGCACCCGATGCCATTGTCGCGACAAGCGATCCGGTGCTGGCGCAGCTTCACGGGCTGACACGCACGCTGCCGATCATATTCACTCAGATTTCCGAGCCGGTTGAAACCGGCCTTGTCGCAAGCCTTGCGCGGCCGGGCGGCAATATGACGGGGTTCCAGAATTTCGAGCCGGCGATAGGCGGCAAGTGGCTGGGAGTGCTCAAGGAGATCGCGCCCAATTTGAAGCGCGTTGGGGCGCTGTTCATGCCGGACGCAAAGGCTCATGCGTCATTTCTGGATACGGCAAAACAGGTCGCGCCGTCAGTTGGAACAACCGTGGCTGTTGTCGATATCCAAAAGGACATTGAACGCGCGATAGCTTCATATGCCGACCTGCCGGATTCCGGTCTGATCGTGTTCCCGCACCCGAAGACGATTGCAAACCGCAAATTGATCAGTTCTCTGGCGGCGCGCCATCAGTTGCCGGCGATCTACCCGTATCGATACTTTGCGGCCGACGGAGGTCTGATCACCTATGGTCCGGATCAGATCGACCAATGGCGAGGTGCGGCCACGTACGTAGATCGCATTCTCAAAGGCGAGAAGCCAGCCGAGTTGCCAGTGCAGACACCGACGAAATACGAGCTGGCGATCAACCTCAGGACGGCGAAAGCGCTTGGTTTGACTGTTCCACCCAGCCTGGTCGCCCGAGCCGACGAGGTTGTTGAGTGAGCGACGCGATATCCGCTTATGACCCAAGCGGACATCCAGGCCATGCGCTTGAAAGAAAGCGGGATTCGCTGGAACCCTGCATCAGAAAGGCGCTCGCCTTATAAGCTCCCGTAGAGCACCTATAGGTACTTGATGATTCCTCGCCTTTTTACTTCGCGACTTTTTTGGCTTTGGATCATTTTGAGCAACCTCTTGATTAGACGCGCGGAACAAATGCACTTCAACGTCGAGTGCCGATATCATCCACGGTATCTGTGTGCGCGACGTCGCCTTACTTATCTGAAGTCGGGTCTTTTTAAAAATTTGCTCCATATCGAGATCTCGCTGGCGCATCGTTGCCACGAGAGTCCCCGTATAGAGGCTCCGATCTTCAGAGCCATCGATGGAAATTGCGCCCGGCGCTGCAGCGAAAGCTACAAGCGTCCCCGGGATCATTTCTTCCGCCGCAAGGCCTTTTGCCAACGGCTTGCTGCTTGCGAGTCCAAATTGATGGTCCCGTGACGCGTCGAGTATGATGATGCGCGCGGCGAGCGGCGTCTTCGCCAGTTCGTCGATAAACTGTCTCAATCGAAAAGCCTCTCTCGCCAGGTCGCTCTCTTCATTGACAATGGCGTCGACGGGAACCAGGAAGTTCTCACCGTTAGACTGCGCGGCGTAGCCCGAATAATAAAAAATGGCGACGCCTTGGGGTCCGCTGGCCAAAACCTTATCGAGAAAGTCACGTATGCTCGACCCGATATTCGCCTTGCCAATGTCGTGTAGTTCAGTCACCTCGTAGCCAGTCGCGAGCAGAGTTTTTGCGACGATGGATGCATCTGTAATCGGCGTCTTCAGCGCCGCGACACTGTTGTAGGCGGCATTGCCAATGACAAGCGCATTACCCCTTTGTTTCTTGATTGATGTGGACTCGTTATTGGCTTCGGCTTTTTTGCGTAGCCGTTGGATTGCGTCCATCACGTCCGGCTGTTGAGAAAGCATCGCCTCGCCGAGTTTTTGAGTCCAGTCGATCCTGGCGCTCATCATTGAAAGCACGTCTGGTCTAGTGGCCAGCGATTTCACGCTGTCATCCCACGATTGCTTTCCCACCTCCGCCTTCAGTTGATCACCCTTAAGCTCCTTATTCTCTTTCACCCAACGATCGGCCAGCACGAGCTCCAGCGGATAGGTCGATGCCATCAGGACCAATGACAGTAGGTTGTCGGGATACAACGCAATAGGCGCAACAAGGGCATCGAGCTGTTCGGATTTGAGCAGTTGTTCGTTTGGTGGGGCGGCGGGCGGCGGCTGGCTTTGCGCCAAAACCGCCATCGGGGTCGCCACAACGACGAAAAATAGCAGCAACACCCGTGCTACAGGCCGATGCAAAGCCATCTGCGCCTCCACTCAAACGCGACGGTGTTCATACCGGTCAACGAATTCTTTCTGGCGTTGCCCGTCGCCAAGTAACTCGTCAAGAATACCCATTACAGCTCGCCTTTGCGCCAGAGTGATTGGTATCGCTGAGGCTGGAATGCACCTGCCCAACCTAATATTGCCCCACGCGCGCAATGACCTTTTTGATCTAGCGCAATGCGGTTCGGGCCTGGTTTGAATGGCGCCGGACCAACATCAGCTTTCGAAAGCATTTTGATATGGGTCAACGAGTGCCGAGCCAGAACCAACGACTATGGGCGGCAAAAAAATTCCAGTCTTGAAGACATGGGAGAAACGTATGTTCCGATTGGCCGCTTTTTCTCTCTTCGCGTTAGTCATCACAACGTCATCACAAGCTATGCCGGTTGCACCGGTGGACGCGTCAGGGGGAATGGTCGCGCAAGTCGCCTACGGATGCGGACCGGGTATGACAAGAGTTGCAGGTGCCTGCGTGGCCAGAACTACCAAACGCCAAGTCCGCAGGTGTGTACGCTGGAGTGGAGGCGTTTGCGCCGGGTGGCGCTACTACTGAGGCAGAGCTGTAAAGGCCGTAACCTTCGACGTTGCGGAATGACCCAAAGCAGAAGTCCCGCGCGCTCACAATCGATTGATTTGGATCAACACTGAATGGCCTTGCAGTTGTACACTGTGCTTCGGGCTCAACGTTTGCAGGAATCCGCTTTCGCGGTCGCTATTGGGGGAAAAGCGGACCTGCCCTTTTGCACTGCATATGTCCGCAAATGACCCAAAGCTGACATGGCTGTGACAGGCTCCGAACACGTTGAATACGCGGTGGCTGTCTGCCATCATTTCGTTGCCATCGCCCTGCCAGAACTGCAATTTTGAGGCGTGCGTCGATGCAGTCTGATCAATCCTCGGCTGCCGATTCAAAGCTCGAAGTCGCCGATGAGGTCGACGAAGCCGCATTGGTATCCGTGATGCGCACCGTACCACTCGGTGCGGCCGTTCTGGCGGGCACGACGGTGGCGCTGCTCGTCCTGGGTTACCTCCTGATTTATACGCTCGTGTTCATTCCACGCGGAACGGTCGGCTGATGTCAGACGCCCCGCACGAATTGCACGAGAGCCGGATTCTCAGGACCGAGCTGTTGTGGGCATTCGGCGTCGGCATATTTGTCGCCGCATCTTTGAGCATGATCGTGTTCACCGCGATCACGATCAAAATCAACCCACCGAGCAACGTGGAGCGGATCGACCCCAAGACGCTGCATCTGTCGGGAGAATTTGCCGAACAAAACCTCGGAACGACCGTATTTGGCGACGGTACCGTGATCGTCCGCGCTATCGCCACCCAATTCATGTTCGTCCCACAATGCATTGCGGTCCCGGCCAACCGGCGTGTCACGCTGAGATTCGCCTCGCCGGATGTCCTCCATGGTCTTTTGATCACGGGGACGAATGTCAACACCATGGTCGTGCCGGGATTTGTCGCGCAGGTGCACACCGAGTTCACGCGCACGGGCGATCTGCTCATGCCTTGCCATGAGTTTTGCGGCCAGGGTCACAGCGAGATGTGGGCGACCGTCCAGGTGCTGCCTGCCGATCAATTCAAACCGGGCCCGGATGGGAGAGTTTCCTGTGCGCAACGCTGAGCGACTTTGCCTTGCGCATTTCTGGGTGGCGTTCGGCGCCTTCCTGTTCGCGTGCGTGCTGGGCGCATGGCAAATGTGGGTGCGCAGCCCACTCGGCGCCAAAATCGGCACGCCTGGAGAATATTTCATGTCGGTGACTGCACATGGCGTATCCATGGCCTATGTGCTGACCACCTTCTTCATCATGGGCTTCGGCTATTTCGTCGCGGTCACTGCGCTCAACCGCCCGCTGCCGGGACAGATTTGGGCATGGGGCGCGTTCTGGATGGGGATCCTCGGCGTAGTCCTTGCCCTCATTTCGATCGGCTCCGGTCAAGCCTCGGTGCTGTTCACGTTCTACCCGCCGCTTACAGCAAGCGTCTGGTTTTACATCGGGCTGGTCCTTGTGGTTGCGGCATCGTGGGTCTGGTGCGTGCTGATGCTGGTCGCAATGCATGCATGGAAAGTCGACAACCCCGGCCAACCCGTTCCGCTCGCCATGTTCGCGACCGTGGCCAATGCGGTCATGTGGCTCTGGACGACCGTCGGCGTGGCCGCTGAGCTCCTGTTTCAGGTGATCCCTGCTTCACTCGGGCTCGTGCAAACCATCGATGTCGGCATGTCGCGCACGCTGTTTTCATGGACGCTGCACGCGATCGTCTATTTCTGGCTGATACCGGCCTATATCGCGTTCTACACCATCGCCCCGCGCGCGGCGGGCGGACGGCTCTACAGTGACACGATGGGTCGCCTGACCTTCATCCTATTCTTGATCTACAGCCTGCCGGTCGGCATGCATCATCTGCTGATGGATCCGGAGCACGGGAACGGCACCAAGTTCATCCAGGTCCTGCTGACCGCATTCGTGGCTGCTCCGACCCTTCTCACCATCTTCACGATCACGGCCTCGATGGAGATCGCGGGTCGCCTGCGGGGCGGCCGAGGCGTGTTTGGATGGATCGCGGCGCTTCCCTGGGAACGCCCGATGGTGCTTGCGATCGGCCTTGCTTTCGTGATGCTCGGATTCGGCGGTTTCGGCGGCATCGTCAACATGGCCTACGGAATGAACGCGATGGTGCATAACACCTCATGGGTGACGGCGCACTTTCACCTGATTTTCGGCGGGTCGGTGGTGATCATGTACTTCGCGATCGCTTACGAAATCTGGCCGCGCCTCACCGGGCGCGATCACCCATCGCTCGCTCCATTACGGATTCAGCTCTGGCTCTGGTTCATCGGCATGATGGTGATGACGCTGCCCTGGCACTGGCTCGGCCTGCAGGGGCAGTGGCGCCGCGTCGCCAACTTCAATTATGCCGATCCAATCATTGCCGCCTGGGGCCCTTGGGTGGTGGTTTCGCTTGTCGGCGGACTCATCTTGTTGGTTTCCGCGATCCTGTTCGTCCGAAATCTTGTGGCGCTTCACCGCAGCAGCGTGCAAGCGATTGCCAAGCCGCTCTATGCGCTTGCCGTTCATCCGCCCCGGCGCGTGCCGGCCGCGCTCAACGGCTTTGGCCTCTGGAACGTCCTCGTGCTGGTGCTGATGATCCTGGCCTATGGCTTTCCGATCGCCCAGTTCGTGATCGAGCCATCGCCTGCAGCGATCGTGCACAGGTTGCGATGACATGACCGACCAGCGCCCGCAGCAATCGGATCCTCATGTCCTCGACCAGCCCTGGCGCCTCTGGTCGACCATTGCGGTGATGGGAATCGTGCTGGTCGGAATCCTGCTCGGTGTCATTGTTATCCCTGTCGTGCAGGGCCGGAGCGCCGGCATTGACGCTTTCACAGCGATCTGCCGCGCGCTGGGAATACTGCCTGGCTCGCCTGCGGTGCCGCAGTTTTCGGACAGGACCCCGCCGACTCCCGTATCGCAGGTGGTCTGGACGCCGGACGTCCTGCAAATTCTCGCTCGTGCCGATGTGGCAAAGGGCAAGGCTAAAGTTCTGGAGGTCTGCATCGCCTGCCACGGCGAGAACGGCGTTTCCATTGCTCCGGAATACCCGCACCTTGCGGGACAATCCGGAGCAGCGATTTACAAGCAGCTGCACGATTACCGCACCGGAAGCCGCGTCAACCCACAGATGACCGATATCGCGAAGGCCTTGGATGAGGCCGTGATCGCCGATGTGGCTGCATATTATGCGGGCCAGCCGCAGCGTAACCTCAACCCGGTCACACTCGCCGAGTCTCCACCTGCGATCGTTCAACTCGTGGAGCTTGGTGACCCTCACCGCAACATACCGCCCTGTGCGGCCTGTCACCGGGCCGGCGCCGGGGGCCCGATCGAAGCGCCCGTTCTCGCCGAGCAACGCGATGAGTATCTCGTTCAGCAGCTCAAGCTCTATGCATCGGGACAGCGTCGCAATGACGTCTATGGCCGCATGCGGCTGATTGCCCCGCGACTGACCGAAGACGAGATCAAAGGGCTTGCTGCTTACTATCGGGCTGGCTTCAGATAAATCGTTTCTTGGTTGGCGACCCGATGATGTCCGCTATTGGCCCAAAGCGGACATGGGCTTGTGCGCTGCCAATGTCCGCTATTGGGGACAAAGCGGACATTTGGGTCGCGAAAATGTCAAACGCTTATCCCGCTACGCGATTGGACCACGGTCCAATGGCGCTAAAGCGACGGCTCAATCAAACTGGCAGAAGCAAGCCTTTGAGCAGGCCGGTTGCCAGTCTGTCGGACAACTCGGACTTGGGGGAGCGCGGACATGAGCATCATTTGGACCATCATAATCGGCTTCATTGCGGGCATTGTTGCTAAGTTCCTCCATCCGGGATCATCGAACGAACCATCTGGCTTTATTCTCACGGTCGCGCTTGGGATTGCCGGCTCCTTCCTAGCGACCTACCTCGGACAAGCTCTTGGCTGGTACCGCGCTGGCGAAGGGGCAGGCTTTATCGGTGCGGTCGTCGGGGCCGTCATTTTGCTTGTTGTTTGGGGCTTTTTAGCTCCGAAACTACAAAATAGCGCTTAGGCGGAAACGCGCGAATCTGAGAAGCGAACACAAATCGGTTCGATTTTAGTTTGATAGGAGGCAGACATGGGATTGCTTGACGTACTGAGTGGCATGTCAAACGCCGAATCTGGGCAACGCGCACCGGCGAGCAGTGGCGGCGGCATGTCTCCGATCACAAAGGCAATAATTGGTATGCTCGCCTACCAGGCCATCAAGGCCTTCACAGCTAATCAGGCAAGCGCTGGCACTAGTACCGACAAACAAGGTCCTGGCGCGACTGGCGGACTTGATGACTTGCTTAAAGGTGGATTGGGCGGATTACTCGGAGGCGGTGCTGCTGGAAGCGTAGTAAGCGGAGGCTTGAACGATCTGCTCAAGCAATTCCAGCAGAATGGCCAGGGTGATGTCGCAAAGTCGTGGATTAGTCCCGGGCCTAACAAGGCGATCTCCCCGAATGACTTGGCGACTGCACTCGGCGCGGATCGCGTCAATACGTTGGCGGGGTTTTCGGGGATGTCGCGCGAGGAGATGCTGAGTGGACTCAGTCAGCAATTGCCGGATGTCGTTGACCAGCTTACACCCGAGGGACGATTGCCGACTGAGCA
>DASXLC010000008.1:0-2158 GCA_036496445.1 Pseudolabrys sp.
TTGGCGGCCTCGCTGCCGAAACTGACCAAACGCGCCGTTACCTTGTCGCCAAGGGTCGACAGCGATAGCCCGGCGCGTTGCAGCCGTTCGGCGCCGGTCGTGCCCGATCGCATGGTCAACCGCACGACCTTCTCGACGTCTCCCCCGCGCGCGACTGGCTCATGACTCGAAAGCGCAGCGTCGAACCCTGCGGTATCGACTCGGCCACGCTGATGATGTCGGAGGCAGGCCGCGTATCGAAAGGCGCTTGCAACCGGTCGAGCCAATAGCTCGGCCGGAATAGAGTGAAACAGATCAGCAGCAACGCCACTGTCTCGTACCAGCGGTTCCACGTGAGCAGCCACCGTTGCGTCGCCGCGACGAAACAACCCATCGCAACAATCGAACAGCCGACGACCAGTAGAAAATGGGCAACGCTACCGACGTCTATCAGTATGAGTTCAGTATTGAAGATGAAGATAAACGGCAGCAATCCGGTGCGAATTTCATACCAGAATCCCTGTAGCCCGGTTTTTATCGGGTCGGCCCCCGAGATCGCTGACGCCGCATAGGCAGCCAATCCGGCGGGCGGATGCACGTCCGCCATCAATCCGAAGTAGAAAACGAACAAATGCACGGCGATCAGCGGCACCGCGAGGTCGTTCTGCTGTGCGATCTCGACCAGAACCGGAGCCATGAGCGTCGCCACCACGACGTAGTTTGCGGTCGTCGGCATGCCTATGCCGAGGATCAAGCAAACCAACGCCGTCAGCACCAACATCGCCATGAGATTGCCGCCAGAGGCCGTCTCGACGATTTCTGTCATCACCAAGCCGATGCCGGTGAGCGACACCGTTCCCACAATGATTCCGGCGGCCGCGGTCGCGATGCCGACAGCGGTCATGTTGCGCGAAGCTCCCTGCAAAGCGCCGAGAAACTCGTCTAAGCCTTCGCGGAATCGCTCACCAAGCGCGCGCTCGCCGCGAAACGCCGCGATCAGCGGGCGCTGCGTGAGCATGATCAACATGAGAAACATCGTGCCCCAGAAGGCGGACAGCCCGGGCGACATTTCTTCCACCATCAGGCACCAGATCAGGACGACCACCGGTAGCAGGAAATGCAGGCCGGTCCGGGCGCTATCGAAGAAATCCGGCACCTTGACGATTGCTTTCGAGGGATCATCCAGAGGCAGATCAGGATGTCTCGCCTTGTATCGGATGAGTACGACATAGGCCGTAATCAGCACGATGCCGAGGAGAGACGCCGCCGCATTTCCAAATACGGCTTTCATCCAGCCCACGCCCCAATAAACGATCCCGCTCAACACGATTATGCCGCAGACGGTCATCAAACCCCGAAGCAGGGAAAGGTGCAGCGGGGTGATCGACGATCGCGGCAAGCCGCGCAGCCCCAACTTCGCGGCCTCGATGTCGACGATATAAAAAAGCGCACCATAGGTCAGAAACGCCGGCAAGAAGGCGTGCTTGACCACGTCCGCGTAAGTGATGCCGACATATTCGGCAATCAGGAACGCGGCCGCCCCCATGACTGGCGGCATCAATTGTCCATTGACGCCTGCGGCTGCTTCGATCGCCCCAGCCTTCACCGCCGAATAGCCCACCCGTTTCATCAGCGGAATCGTGAACGTACCGGTCATCACCGTATTGGCGATCGAGGAGCCGGAAATCATTCCGGTCATGCCGGACGCGACGACGCCGGCTTTCGCCGGTCCACCGCGAAACGTGCCGAGCAGCGCGAAGGCCAGTTGGATGAAGTAATTTCCGGCGCCCGCCCTTTCCAACAGACTGCCGAAGAGAACGAAGAAGAACACAACGTTCGTTGATACACCGAGCGCCACGCCAAAAATACCTTCTGAGCTGAGCCACATCTGTGACGCGGCCCGTGCTAGCGAGGCACCTTTGTGTCCCATCATCCCCGGCAGCCAGGGGCCAGCGAAAATGTAGATGAGCATCAGGCTCGCGATCACCGCGAGCGCGGGGCTAACGGCGCGCCTGGCGGCTTCGAGCAGCACCAGCACACCGACGGCCGAAACGATAATGTCTGGCCGCGTCGGTAAGCCTGGACGGAGCGAAATTTCTGCGTAGAAAACGAGCAGATAGAACGCGGCGCCGACGCCGAGGACGGCAAGGCCCCAGTCGACCACGGGAATCCGATTGCG
>DASXLC010000009.1:0-11436 GCA_036496445.1 Pseudolabrys sp.
AGAAATGGCTTGAGGTGCATGGCATCGAGCACTGGACGCATTTCTACATGAACTACGGAGTTGCGCTGCAGAAGAAGTTCTTCGGGCATTTTCTCAAGGGGGAGGACACGGGCTGGGACAGGCAGCCGAAAGTGTTGCTCCAGGTTCGCCACCCCGGCGAGAAATTCGTCGAGCGCCATGAAAACGAATGGCCACTTGCACGCACGCAGTGGACGAAATTTTTCGTCCATCCGAACGACATGACAATATCCACCGGAGCACAAAGCGAGCAAAGCACCGTGACTTATGCCGGTTTAGGCGGCGGCGTCACATTTCTGGGCGAGCCGCTCGATCGCGACGTCGAATTAACCGGCCCGATCGCCGCCAAGCTATGGGTCTCGTCAGCGACAGAAGATGCCGACCTTTTCCTGGTGGTGCGTGCGTTCACGTCGGACCTCAAGGAGGTCACGTTCCAGGGCGCGCTCGATGCGCATACGCCGATCGCGCAAGGCTGGCTGCGCTGCTCGCACCGCAAGCTCGACCCCAAGCTCACGCTGCCGTACCGCCCCTATCACACGCACGACGAGGAGCAGAAGCTGACGCCCGGCCACATCTACGAGGTGGACGTCGAAATTTGGCCGACCTGCATCGTGCTGCCGAAAGGCTATCGGCTCGCGCTGTCCGTGCGCGGCACCGACTATGTCTATCCGGGCGAGCCAGGCGCCGGCGTCGAAACGCTCGGCAAGGTTTGGACCGGTGTCGGACCCTTCACCCATGACGATCCGCGCGACCGCCCGCCCGCAATCTTCGGCGGCGACGTCACGCTGCACGCGGGTCCCGACCGGCAGGCTTACATGCTGCTGCCCGTCATCCCGAAGAAATAACGCCGTCACGCCATCCCTCAGGAGTGAGAGAACATGAGCTATCGTGAAGTAAGTGAGGTCCGCGACGGCATGCAGATCGATTGGGACATGCCGATCACGATGGACGACGGCATTGTGCTGCGCTGTGACGTATTCCGGCCGGTCAAGAAGGGGCGCTATCCGGTCATCCTGAGCTACGGTCCGTACGGCAAGTGGCTGCACTTCGAAGACGGCTACAAAACCGCATGGAAGCGCATGGAGGAAAAACAGCCGGACGTGATGGCCGGATCGACCAACAAATACCAGAGCTGGGAAGTCTGCGATCCGGAAAAATGGGTGCCGGACGGTTATGTATGTGTGCGCGTCGATTCACGTGGGTGCGGCCGTTCGCCGGGTTATGTCGAGCACTGGTCACCGCGCGAAACCAGGGATTTCTGCAATTGCATTGAATGGGCCGGCGTCCAGCCATGGTCGAACGGCAAAGTCGGCCTGAGCGGCATCTCCTACTACGCGATCAACCAATGGCAAGCGGCGGCCATGCAGCCGAAACACCTTGCTGCCATCTGTGTCTGGGAGGGCTTTGCCGATTTCTATCGCGAGCTCAGTCACAACGGCGGGATCTACAACACCTTTGCGCAGAACTGGTACGACATGCAGGTCAAGACCGTGCAGTACGGGCTCGGCACCAAGGGTCACCGCAGCCGCATGAACGGCGACTGGGTGTCGGGACCGGAGACGCTCACCGCCGAGCAGATGGGCGCCAATCGCTACGACCTCGGCAAGACCTATTTCGCGCATCCTTTCGACGACGATTTCTACAAGGCGATGCGGCCGGATTGGTCGAAGGTGAAGGTGCCCATGCTTTCCGCTGCGAACTGGGGCGGACAGCCGCTCCATCCGCGCGGCAATTTCGAGGGCTTTTATCGGTCGGCGTCGAAGCAGAAATGGCTCGAAGTGCATGGCATCGAGCATTGGACGCATTACTACACCGACTACGGGGTCGGCCTGCAGAAGAAATTCTTCGGCTATTTCCTGAAAGGTGAGCGCAACGGCTGGGACAAGCAGCCGCGCGTTCAGCTCAATATCCGCCACCCGGGTGAAAAATTCGTCATCCGCCACGAAGATGATTGGCCGCTTCCGCGCACTCAATGGACGAAATTCCATTTGGCTACAGACGCGCAGAAACTGGTCACGATCGCTCCCGGCGACTCTGCAAAGGTCACCTTCGACGCCATGGGCGACGGCGTTACGTTCCTGACCGAGCCCATGGAAACAGACACCGAGATCACCGGGCCCGTGGCCGCCAAGCTGCACGTTTCATCGTCGACCAGCGATGCCGACCTTTTTCTCGTGCTGCGCGTGTTCTCGCCAGACATGAAGGAAGTGGTGTTTCAGGGTGCGCTCGACCCGCACACGCCGGTCGGGCAAGGCTGGCTGCGCGCATCACACCGCAAGCTTGACAGGAATCTGACCCGGCCGTTCCGGCCCTACCACACCCATGACGAAAAGCAGCCGCTCAAGCCGGGAGAGGTTTACGAGCTTGATATCGAGGTCATCCCGACCTGCATCGTCGTGCCGAAGAACTATCGCATCGCGCTGAGCATCCGCGGCCGTGACTATGTCTATCCCGGTGGATCGGGCGGTCGCCTTTCCAATATGAAGAACGAATTCACCGGCAACGGGCCGTTCCTGCACGATGACCCGCGCGACCGGCCGCTGGAAATCTACGGCGGGAAGACGACGATTCATCTCGGCGGCGGAAAAGACAATTACGTGCTGCTGCCGATCATTCCGCACGCGGCGAGTGCCAATACCCGAAAACCGAAGCGAGGCAAGACGTCAAAGCGAAAGTCGATCCCCAACAGAAAAACGCGGCGATAGGCAGCGGGCTTGTTTTGACCTGGGAGTAATCGACGTGGATGCACTTGGTTATCGCAAGAAGATCGGGATTGTCGTTCCATCGACCAATACCGTTGTCGGGCCCGAGAGCGAAGCGTTGCGGCCGCCCGGTGTAACCAATCACGTCGCGCGCCTCACGATTCAGGACCGCCCGATCCAGTCCAGCAATCAGGGATATCTGTCTCACGTCCAGGCGATGCGGGACGGCATCGGACCGGCGATTGATCAAGTCATGACCTGCGCTCCCGATCACGTCATCATGGCGGTTGCCATCGAGGCTTTCACCGGTGGCGTCGCGGGAGCCGAAGCCTTGCAGAAGGAGCTTTCCGAACGCGCCGGTGTCGGCGTGTCAATGGGCTCCACAGCGGCGGTGGCCGCATTGCGTTCGTTCAAGGCCAGGCGGATCGCGGTGCTCACGCCGCATCAACCAAAGGGCGATGAGACCGTTCGCGCCTATCTCACGGAAGCAGGCTTCGAGATCGTGCGGCTGATCGGACTCAAGTGCGCGTCACCGCGCGCAATTGCAGAGGTTGCGCCGGCAACGCTGCGAAAGATATTGCGCGACATCGATGGTGACGACATCGACGCCATTCTGCAGGTTGGCACAAACCTTGCGAATGGCTCGGTGGCCGCTGAAGCCGAGCGATGGCTGGGGAAACCCGTGCTGGCGATGAATGTCGTGACCTATTGGGACGCGCTACGTCGCTGCGGTATAAAGGACCACGTCCTTGGTTACGGCCGCGTTCTCGAGGAGTTCTAGGCCGTTTCATGCGCGACACCCGCGTCATCATTGTCGGAGCCGGGCCGTCCGGATTGACCGCGGCCCTGTTCCTCGTTTCGGCCGGAGTGTCGGTCACCGTGCTGGAGGGCCGCACGGAACCGTACGAGGATCCGCGCGCCGCAACGTTTCATCCGCCGACCATGGAGATGTTCGCGCCAAGCGGCGTCACCGACCGGCTGCACGAACTTGGGATCGTCTGCCCGCAATGGCAGTTTCGTGGCCGTGACGAAGGCGTGGTTGCCGCATTCGACCTCGGCGTGCTTGCCGACGTTACGCCTTATCCCTATCGGCTTCAGTGCGAGCAGCACAAACTGGTCGCGATCCTCGGCGAGAAGCTGTCGGAGAATCCGAAATTCAAGTTGCACTATGGCGCGACTGTCACGGCGGTGTCGCAAGGCGCGACGGGTACAACAGTCACGACGGCGGATGGATCGATTTATGAGGGCAGCTACGTGATTGGCGCCGACGGCGGCCGCAGCGTGGTCCGGAAGACCCAGGATATCGGTTTCGAAGGATTCACCTATCCGGAGCGCTTTCTTGTCATCACCACAGCGACCGATCTGGAAACACGTGGTTTTGCCTACAGCGCTTACGTGTCCGATCCGAACGAGTGGTGTGCCACATTCAAGGTGCCGGGGTCGGGTCCGCCCGGTGTGTGGCGAGTCGTTTTCCCGACCGTGGCGGAGGCTGACGCTGACCAACTGCTCGACCACGGCGATGCGGAACGTCGGGTACAGGCGTTCATCCCGCAGGCCACGCCGCACCGGATCCTGCACACCAATCTGTACACCGTACATCAGCGGGTCGCGACGGCTTACCGCCGCGATCGCGTCCTGCTGGCCGGCGACGCCGCGCACGTCAACAATCCACTCGGCGGTATGGGCATGAATTTTGGCATTCACGATGCGGTCAGCCTGGCCGGGAAGCTCGCGCGTGTACTCGCCGGCGAACCTGATAGTCTGCTCGACCTGTATGACCGGCAGCGGCGCTTTGTCGCCAATGAATTTCTCCAATCGATGACAATCCAGAACAAGCGCGTCCTGGAGGAAAAGGACCCGGCGAGGCGGCGCGATCGTCTCGACGAGATGCGCGCGATTGCGGCCGACCGCGAACGCTCCCGTGCCTTCCTGATGCGGACGTCGATGTTTGAGGGCCTGCAGGCTGCGGAGAACATCAACTGATGAAGCACGCGACAGCGTCGTGAACAATGATTTGACCGGTCACCGGAGAAGCTGGAGTGACAGAATGACAACGCGAAGAATCGTCCTGAAGTCATTGGCTGCCGGCGCACTGGCCGCGTCTTCGCTCAAGGCGCTTGCGGCAGACAAATGGCCGCAGCGTCCGGTCAAGATTGCCGTGCCATTCGCCGCCGGCGGCAACACGGATGGGATTGCGCGGCTGATTGGTCAGTATCTCACCGAGAAGCTGGGCGAGACGTTCATCGTGGAAAATCGCGTCGGCGGAGGCGGCATCATTGCAGCCGAGGCCATCGCACGTGCGGAGCCCGATGGCTACAACTTGATGATGGCCGCACTGCCGCAGATCGCCATCCTGCCGACAATGAGGAAGACCGGCTACAACCCCGTCACCGACTTCGCCCCGATCACCAATGTGGCCAGCAATCCGTTCTGCCTGGTCGCTAATCCCCAGTTCGAGCCGAAGACGTTCAAGGATTTCGTTGCCTACGTGAAGGCGCGCCCGGGCAAGGTGGTCTATGCGTCCGGCGGCAGCGGCAGTCTCAGCCATCTGACGATGGTCCTGCTCTGCCAGCGGGCGCAACTCGACATGGTTCATGTGCCCTACAAGGGCGGCGGCCCGGCCATCGCCGATGTTATCGGCAATCAGGCGCCGGTCTATTTCGGAAATCTGTCCGAAGCGCTGCCCCACACGGGAGGCGCGCTGCGTCCGCTTGCCGTATCGGGCGCAAAGCGCGCGGCAAAGCTGCCTGACGTGCCGACGGTTGCGGAAAGCGGCTTCGAGGGTTTCCGGTCGGAGACCTGGAACGGGTTGATCGCACCCGCCAGGACGCCGGATGCGATCATCCAGATTCTCGTCAAGGAGGTGCAAGCCGCTCTCAAGGACGAGAAGATTCTTCGCGCGTTTGAAAACTACGGCGTAGATGCGATCGGATCAACGCCGGAGGAATTCAAGGCAACGATTGCGGAGGACATCAAGCAGTGGGCCGCCGCGATCCAGGCCGCCGATCTCAAGTTATAGAAAGCACGCGACGTCCGTCTGACTTACGTTCGAGCCGGCGGCTTCGGCCCGATCCGGATGCCAAACGTACCCAGTCCCTCGATCGAACATTCAACCACATCTCCGGGCACAAGCGGGCCAACGCCGGCCGGCGTTCCCGTGAGAATGATGTCGCCGGGGCACAGTTCATACTGGCTCGAGAGCTGGGCGATGATTTCGGGCACGTTCCATATCATCCGGGCAATATCGCCCCTCTGCCGCACCGTCCCGTTGACGGACAGGCTGATCGCGCCTTTGCGAATCTTGCCCGTTGTCTCAATTCGGTGAATGGGACCGCACGGCGCCGAGTGATCGAATGATTTTCCCATCTCCCAGGGCAGACCGCGCTTGGCAGCATCGCGCTGCAGGTCGCGACGCGTAAGATCGATCCCGATCGCGTACCCGAAGATATGCGTCTCGGCAGCCTCGACCGGAATATCCGAGCCCCCGCGCCCGATGGCGGCCACAAGCTCGACCTCGAACTGAAAATCGTTCGTTGCAGCGGGATAAGGCACTAACGCGCCGGTCTGAACGATTGCGTCGGTGGGCTTCTGAAAAAAGAAAGGTGGATCGCGCTCATCCGCTTCCTTCATCTCGCGGATGTGATCGAGATAATTCCTTCCGACGCAATAGATTCGACGCACGTTAAACGGAGCGTCATCTCCTACGACAGGAAGCGTAACTGGTGCTGCCATTGGATGATTACGGCCTTTGTGGCGCAAACGCTCACCACGGCCGCTCCTTCACCGTTGTGATGTGGTCGCGATCGGGGGATGTGAGGCACAGCCCGATGCAGGAATAGACGAGCTCGGGATGCGGGTTGTGACCGCGATGGAATTTCGCGATGGGTTCGGAATAGACGTCCCCCGCCTTCGCCTTGACGAGTGTGCCTTCCTGAAAATGCGCCTCGAACAGTCCTTGTGTGCAAACGAAAAACGTCGCCCCGTTGTGGCAGTGCCAATTCGTGTAGCCACCGGGCACGACTTCGGCACTGAAGACCAGGACCCTGGCCTGCGGGTCCTTTGGGAGAGAGGCATAAACGGAATCGAGCAGAACGTTGCGCTTGTGCTGCTCGCCGGGTTTGAGAAAGCCGTCGAGCTGAAGCTTTAACTCTTTGTAATTGTCGAGTTGCAGTTGCACGTCTCACGCTCCCTTTTCGCACCGTTAGCTGCCAAACGTCACTCCTTCGGAACCTCGCGTCGCCCATCCGGTCATGCGCTGTTCGATGGCAACGCAGACGACGTACATCCCGACGCCCATCAGGCCGGTCACGATCAGTCCCGCGAATGCCAGGGGAACCTCGAAACGCGACGAAGCGACGAGCATCAGATAACCAATGCCCGAATTTGCAGCGACGGTTTCGGCGACAATTGAACCGACAAAAGCGACCGTCATCGCGATTTTCAGTGACGCGAAGAAATACGGCATCGCTCTTGGCAGGCCGACTTTCATGATCACCTGGCGCCGCGTCGCGCCGAGCGCCCTCAGAACGTCGCGCAATTCCGGTTCGACAGTGGCGATCCCGGTTGCGACGTTGACCAGAATGGGAAAGAACGAGAGCAAAAATGCGGTGATCACCGCCGGCACCGTGCCGATTCCGAACCATATGACCAGCACGGGAATAACCGCAACCTTCGGCACGGAGTTGAATGCGATCAGGGCCGGATAAAATCCGTCGTAGATGGCCCGCGAGGACCCAAGCGCGATCCCGCCAATTCCGCCGATCACGATGGCGAAGGCAAATCCGACCAGAGTGGTCATCAGCGTTTGCCACGAATTCTCCAGGATCGGCGCGCGCCATTGCCACAACGCCTCGAAGATCGCCGACGGCGCCGGTAACACGAACTGCTGAATCTGAAAAATACGGACGCACAGCTCCCACAGCACGAACATGCCTGCGATCACGACCCAAGGCAGTGCCTGACGCACGATCTTACGGTCGAAAAACTTCGGCCGGCGCACAAGAACCGGAATATCGTCGGTCTCGACGATCGTCACCCCGGCGTCTTGACGATCAGGCTGCTGCATTTGCGCGCGCTGCACTGATGTGCTCCCGCAATTCATGCACAAGGGCGACGGATGCGGGATCGTAGGTGGTGTTGAGGGCGCGCGGCCGGGATGCGTTCACAGCGCGGTCAAGGATGATCCGGCCCGGCCGCGCGCTCATGACCAGCACGCGGTCCGCCAGGAAAACCGCTTCGCGCAGGTCGTGCGTGACCAGGATCACCGTAGGCCGGCGGGCCATCCACAGCTCCTGCAGCGCCAGCCACAGCTCCTCGCGCGTGAACATGTCGAGGGCGCCGAACGGCTCGTCGAGCATCAGCAGCGATGGCTCATGAATGAGCGCGCGGCACAACTGCGTGCGCTGCTGCATTCCGCCGGACAATTGCCACGGGTGCTTGTCCTCGTAACCCTTCAAGCCGACGAGCGCGAGGAGGTCGCGTGCCTTGGCTTCATAAGCACTCCGCTCCCTGCGCAGCCGGCTCGCATGCGGCGCAACGATTTCGAGCGGCAACATCACGTTCTGCAGGATCGTGCGCCACGGCAACAGCGAGGAGTTCTGAAAGGCCATTCCGACGCAATTCAATGGGCCTGCGACCGGGTTGCTTGCGACGCTGACCTGTCCGACCGTCGCGGGCCAAAGCCCCGTCACCACTTTCATCAGCGTCGACTTGCCGCAGCCGGACGGTCCCACGACGGCAACAAATTCGCCCTGCTGGACTTCGAAGCTCGTGCGGTGAAGAGCAAGCGCCGTTTCCTCGTCGCTGTAGCGAAGAGAAACGTTCTGAAGTCGAACGAACCCTGGCACGAACTTTCCCCGGTTAAGCAAGACAGATCACGGGACCCGTTCCGGGCCATGCAAATTGCGGGCCGGCACCCCCGTTCACGCTACTTCTTCAGGATACTCTTCTGAATCATCGCATGCACGCCTTTGACGTTGTTCACCGTCTGCGTCACATGCAGGTCGCCGGCGAAGCTGCACATTGCGTAGGCTTCATCCTTGTGGATGCCGGTCATGCTGACGATCCAATCGATCATTTCCTTGAGTGCCTGACGGGCCGCATCGTCCAGATCGGTGTCGAGACCGAACGTGATGTAATGGGTTGCGGTCTCCGCACGCGGCATTTTCCAGCCAAGGTCCTTTCGCACCTTGAATTCGAATGTGCCCGTCAACGCGGTCTCGATCGCCGTTCCATCGACTTCGCCATCGCCCTGCGCCGCGTGGCCATCGCCCGTTGAAAACAGGGCGCCCTCATTCCACACCGGGAGATAAATCGTGCTCCCGGCAGTCAATTCCTTGCAGTCGAGATTGCCGCCGAATTCGCGCGGCTCCTTGCTGTTCTGGCGTCCGAACACAGCGGCCGGCGCCACCGCAAGCTGGCCGAAGAACGGTGCAATCGGGATCTTGTAGCCCGATGCCGTGGTCGCGACGTTCGCCTTGAGATCAAGCGGGACGTGCGTCAGCCGCATGTAGGGAAAGTCTTCCGGGATCGTGCCCATGTAGCCGCGAAAGACGTTCCAGCCCCAGTTCTGCCGAAGCTTGATGTCCAGGATATTGACTTGGAGGACGTCGCCCACTGCAGCGCCACGGACGTAAACCGGTCCGGTGAAGATGTGATTGCCGGAGCCTTTCTTCACCTTCTGATGAATCTCGGTGATGTCGGGAAGGATATCGAGCCCGCTATCCTTCGCCGGCATCCACTCGGGATTGCAGGTGACGCACTCGATCGTCACCCGCTCGCCGGAATCGATGGTGAGCGCAGGCTTGATCGTGGCGTCGAGATAGCCCCAGTGCACCGTCTCCGGCGTTGCTCGCAGAAGTTTGGCCGTCGCGTTCGCTGTGGTGCTCACATTCATGGCAAGCCTCAACTGCCAGGGATGATCCCTGGCTCCATGTTGTAGCAGTACTTCGAAATGTCGCCGGCGCGCGTGAACCATATCTGGTCGGCGTGCTTGTGCTGAATGCAGTGCTTGATTGCCTGACGCAACGGTCTCAACCGGAATGGCTGCCCGAGAATGAAGCCGTGCAGGGACAGCGCAAAGACAAGCGGTTGCTTCTCCGAGGCCTCGAGCAACTCCTCGAACTGATCGACCACCATGTCCGCGAACTGGCGCCCGGTGTGGTCGCGCAACGCCAGGGTGCCGGCGTCATTGAGCTCCATCGGATAGGGAACCGACAGCAGCGGGCCAGCACGTGTACGCATCCAGATCGGTTGATCGTCCGCCGGCCAGTCAAGCAAATGCGTGAAGCCGCATTCTTTCAGGAGGTCGGGCGTCACGCTCGTCTCGGCCGCGCCCGCTCCCATCCAGCCGGTCGGCGGGACGCCCACGTGTTTCGTGATGACGTCGACGCATTCCTGGATGACGCGGCGCTCGTCGTCCTCCCACATGCCGCGCAACACCTCGGCATTGGTCCGACCGTGGCCTAGCACGTCGTCGCCGCGTTGCTTAATCTTCTCGACGATCTCCGGATACTCGTAGCAAACCGCCGAATTCAGCAGAATCGAGGCCGGCAGCTTGAGCTCATCGAGAATCTCGAAGAAGCTCCAGTTGCCGACGCGATTACCGTAGTCCCGCCACGCGTAGTTGCGCGACGTCTGCGGGCCGGTCCGGTTGTGGGGAGCAAGTCCGAGGCCCGCCTGAAACGCAAAGTGTTCGATGTTGAGCGCGATGTAGAACGCGAGCCTTTTGCCGCCCGGCCATGTGTAATGCTTGCGCTTTGTGATCGGCAGAAAATCGTATCGCTTGTGGTGAGGCAGCTTGAGCATGCGTAACTTCCCTCGACGCCCGTCTAATGCGGACGGCACGCTAACGTAATTCAAGTTACTTGATCAATGGGAAATTCTAGAACGTCGGCGGCGTGTTCACGAACAGAATGCGCGCCTCGCTCTCTCCGCGGTTCCGGTAGCCGTGACCGACTTCCGATCGAAAGGAGAACGTGTCGCCGGCCGAAAGCTGATAGGCCTTGTCGCCGAGGAAAAGCTCGATGTCGCCGCTTATGACGTAACCGACTTCTTGGCCCTCATGCGAGATCAGGCCAAAACTCGACCCGCCCGGCGCGATGACGTGGATATTGCTCTGGAGCAGGTGTCCTTTCGCGTAAGGGATCACGCGCTCCATCAGGATGCCATTCCCGCGTCGAACGGGGTCCATCTCAATTCTTGATCGCTGGCCGGCCCGCGTTACAACCGGAGCGTCTTCTTCCTGCTGGGTGAAGAGTTCGCCAAGCCCTATTTTCAGCACCATGCAGAGCTTATGGAGCACCTGTAGCGACGGCTCGATCTTGTTGTTTTCGATCTTTGAGACAAGACTTTCAGAGCAGCCGGCCGCATCCGCGACATCCTTCAATCGTGAGCCGCGCATCAACCGTGCATGGCGCAGGCGCGTCCCTATCGCATAACGCGAAAGATCCAGCACTTGTGCGCTTTCTCGTATGGACTGACGTCCATTCCGGGGATTGCTCTTGGCGCGCAACGACAAATGGGCGCGCCCGGAGTTCGGCGCGGTCCTGTTTCTGAATTTCGGCATTTTTCTTCCATCGAGGTGCGGGCGGGCACGCAACGATAGCCATCTTCCGCCGCCCATTCAATTGACTTTCCTAGGGGTAAAGTTACGCTTGAAAAAAACGGGCGCGCGCCGCGGCACCGTGCCTGCCACCAGGGGAGATTGTCACATGTT
>DASXLC010000010.1:0-47502 GCA_036496445.1 Pseudolabrys sp.
GGTCTTGATGACCTCGAGATTGTGCTCGATCACCACCACCGTGTTGCCCTGCGCGACCAGCTCGTGCAGCACTTCCAAAAGCTTCTTCACGTCGTGGAAATGCAACCCCGTGGTCGGCTCGTCCAGGATATAGAGCGTGCGGCCGGTCGCGCGTTTTGAAAGCTCTTTTGCCAATTTGACGCGCTGGGCTTCGCCTCCGGACAGTGTCGTCGCCTGCTGGCCAACATGGATGTAATCGAGGCCGACGCGGTGCAGCGTCTGAAAAGTCTCGCGCACGCGCGGCACTGCCTTGAAGAACTCGGCGGCTTCCTCCACGGTCATGTCGAGCACATCGGCGATCGACTTGCCCTTGAACAGCACCTCCAGCGTCTCGCGGTTGTAGCGCTTGCCCTTGCAGACATCGCAGGTGACGTAGACGTCGGGCAGAAAGTGCATCTCGATCTTGATGACGCCGTCGCCCTGGCAGGCCTCGCAGCGGCCGCCTTTGACATTGAACGAGAAGCGGCCGGGCTCGTAGCCGCGCGCCTTGCTCTCGGGCAGGCCCGCAAACCACTCGCGGATCGGCGTGAAGGCGCCGGTATAGGTTGCCGGGTTCGAGCGGGGTGTTCGGCCGATCGGCGACTGATCGATGTCGATGATCTTGTCGATATGCTCGAGCCCTTCGATGCGGTCGTGCGGGGCAGGCGCGAGCGAGGCGCCGTTCAATTTGCGCGCCACGGAATTGTACAGGGTATCGACCAGCAGCGTGGACTTGCCGCCGCCGGACACGCCGGTCACGCAGGTGAACAGGCCGAGCGGGATCTCCGCGTTGATGTTCTTGAGGTTGTTGCCGCGCGCATTGATCACCTTCAGCGAGCGCCGCGTGTTGCGCGGCCGGCGCTCGGGGATCGGTACGCTGAGTTCACCGGAGAGATATTTGCCCGTCCATGACCCCGGCGCCTCGATCAGGTCATCGACCTGGCCTTCCGCGACGATATGGCCACCATGAATGCCCGCGCCCGGGCCGATGTCGAGGACGTGGTCGGCGGTCCGGATGGCGTCCTCGTCATGCTCAACCACAATCACCGTGTTGCCGAGGTCGCGCAGGCGCTTGAGGGTTTCGAGCAGCCGCGCATTGTCGCGCTGGTGCAGGCCGATGCTCGGTTCGTCGAGAACATACAGCACGCCCGTGAGACCCGAGCCGATCTGCGAGGCGAGCCGGATGCGCTGACTTTCGCCGCCGGACAGCGTGCCCGACGCGCGCGAGAGCGTGAGATAGTCGAGTCCGACATCCACCAGGAACTTGAGCCGCTCGCGGATTTCCTTGAGCACGCGCACGCCGATTTCGTTCTGCTTGGGCGTGAGATCCTTCGGGAGGCTTGTGAACCATTCGCCCGCACGCTTGACGCTGAGCTCGGCGACTTCGGAAATGTTTTTGGTCGCGATCTTGACGCAAAGCGCTTCCGGCTTGAGGCGGGCGCCGTGGCAGGCCGCGCAGGGCACGTCGGTGAAATATTTCTGCAGATCCTCGCGCGCCCATTCGCTCTCGGTTTCCTTGAAGCGGCGCTCAAGGTTGGTGATCACGCCCTCGAACGGCTTTTTCGTCGTATAGCCGCGCAGGCCATCGTCATAGACGAACTTGATGTCATCCTCGCCGGAGCCGTAGAGGATCGCATCCTGCGTTTTCTTCGGCAGGTCTTTCCATTTGGTGTCGAGCGCGAAGCGGTAGTGTTTGGCGAGCGCGTCGAGCGTCTGGATGTAATATGGCGAGGACGATTTCGCCCAGGGTGCGATGGCGCCCTTGCGCAGCGTCGCGTCACGGTCGGGGATCACCAGGTCGGCATCGATGTGCTGCTCGACGCCGAGGCCGCCGCATTCCGGGCAGGCGCCAAACGGATTGTTGAATGAGAAAAGCCGTGGCTCGATTTCTGAAATGGTGAAGCCGGACACCGGGCAGGCGAATTTCTCGGAGAAAATCAGGCGCTCCGCGTTCGCATTGCGCCCGCGGTTGGCGGCCGCGCCGCTCGCCTTCGTGTCGGCGAGCTCGACCACCGCGAGACCCTCCGCCAGCTTCAGGCATTGCTCGAGTGAATCCGCCAGCCGCGTGCCGATGTCGTTGCGGACGACGAGGCGGTCAACCACCACGTCGATGTCGTGGGTGAATTTCTTGTCGAGCGGCTTGACGTCGCCGATCTCGTAAAAGGCGCCGTCGAGTTTCACGCGCTGGTAGCCTTTGCGCAGGAAATCGGCGAGCTCCTTCCTGTATTCGCCCTTGCGGCCGCGCACGACCGGCGCCAGCACGTAGATGCGCGTGCCTTCCGGCAGCGCCAGCACGCGATCGACCATCTGTGAAATGGTCTGGCTTTCGATCGGCAACCCGGTCGCAGGCGAGTACGGCACTCCGATGCGCGCCCAGAGAAGCCGCATGTAATCGTAGATTTCGGTCACGGTGCCGACGGTCGAGCGCGGATTTTTCGACGTCGTTTTCTGTTCAATCGAAATTGCAGGAGAGAGGCCGTCGATCTGGTCGACGTCCGGCTTCTGCATCATCTCGAGGAATTGCCGCGCGTAGGCGGAGAGGGACTCCACGTAGCGGCGTTGGCCTTCGGCATAAATAGTGTCGAAGGCGAGCGAGGATTTTCCTGAGCCGGACAGGCCGGTAAACACGACCAGCTGGTCGCGCGGAATGGCGACGTCGATATTCTTGAGATTGTGTTCGCGCGCACCGCGGATCGTGATCTGGCGGGTGTCGCTGCGTGCGGGCTTGTTGTTGCGTTCAGCCATCGGACCGGTATTGGGACCTGTAACGGGATCTGTAAGGCAAAAATGCCCTCCCGGCGCCGCGGAACGCGGGGCCGCTCGGGCCTGCAGGACGGAACGTAGTAAGAACGATGCGGTTTTGCCAGTACGCGCGACGGCGATAGCAGTTGAAAACTGCCAGCAAAAAAGGCCGGCGCGAGGCCGGCCTTTTTGCTCAGTCTAGGCGCTCGGGCTTTTGCTCAGGCTTGGCGCTTTACCAGAACTTATAGTTCACGCCGAACCGGATGATGTTGACCTTGTAGCTGGCGGTCGTGCTCGCTCCGCAGACTGCGGCGCCGCAGGTGGCGTCGCCAAGATTGGCGTAAAGGTATTCGACCTTCGCCGTCCAGGGTCCGAGAATTGCGTATTCGACGCCCAGGCCGGCGGTCCACCCGGCCCGATTTGAGGTTGCGGTCACACCGTTGATCTGCATCTGGACATCGCCGAACGCGCCGCCGGCGGTGAGGTAGGGCAATGCGCGATCAAAGGCATAACCGATCCGGCCACGCGCGGTGGCAAACCAGCTGGTCTGGATCTGGCAGCCGGGCGAACCGCAAAAGCCGAAACCGGTGCTGGTCGAGCTTCTGATCCAGCTGCCGGCGGCGTCGCCTTCAAGGCCGAAGACGAATGGCCCGTTTTGCATGTTGAAGCCGATTGTTCCGCCAAACAGGCCGCCTCCGGAATCCGCAGTGCCGGACGCGAAGCTGCCGCTCCAGTCCGACGAACCCCAGCCATATCCGCCGTTGATACCGACGTAGGCCCCGCCCCAGTTGAAAAGCGGTGCGACGGCAGGTTCCTGATACCGGCCACCGGGCATGTCGGCCGCGAAAGAGGGTGATGCCACGAGCAACGCGAACGCGAACGCACGGCAGATGAAACGATTCATCGTGTGATCTCCTGGACGTTACGGCCGATCGGGCCGGTATTGGCGGCGGAGTGGGTGACTCGTACGCTGCGCTTTACGCCACAGGATTTTTGAAATTCACCAAGCGAATCAGGTCCATAGGATCGAAGAAAACACTTAACAAGGTATTGCGGTGGGGGTTCGCGGCCAGGGCTGGCTTGGCCCACCCGCTTGCGTGGCGCACGAAAAGGCACTAGAACATAACAAGAACATGATTATATGGAGAGGTTCACGGCAGGATTGCCGGCGGCGGATGCCCTGTGGATTAGGGCAAACGTCCTTGCCGCGCCCGTGGTCAGGCCATTTGGTGAGGACTAGGGTGAGTTTCGGTTTTTTAAAAGGGCCCGCCCGGCACGCGGCCCTCAAACGGCGGGCGTCTGCGGCTTCTGGCGAAGTGGCACGCGACCATCGCCACGGAGAGCATCATGGCAGGTAGCGTCAACAAGGTCATTCTCGTCGGAAATCTGGGCGCCGATCCGGAAGTACGCCGCACCCAGGACGGGCGCCCGATCGTCAATCTGCGGGTGGCGACCTCGGATAGTTGGCGCGACAAGAATACCGGCGAGCGGCGCGAGAAAACCGAATGGCATCGCGTCGTCATCTTCAGCGAAGGCCTTGCCAAGATCGCGGAGCAATACCTGAAGAAGGGCTCGAAGGTTTATCTCGAAGGCGCTCTCCAGACACGCAAATGGCAGGATAAAGACGGGCAGGACCGCTATTCGACCGAGGTGGTGCTGCAGGGCTTTAACTCCGCGCTGACGATGCTCGATCGCGCAGGCGGTGGTGCGGGCTCTGACAACGGCGATTTCGGCTCGCCCGGGCCGACGGCATCGCGTGAGCGCAAGCCTGCAATGGCCGCCGCGGGCGGCAAGCACGACGACATGGATGACGAGATTCCGTTTTGATTTGTCACGTCCCCATGCCGTTCGTCCCCGCGAAAGCGGGGACCCAGGGCCGAAATTTCTGACCTCGTCATTGTCGCTCTGGAGTGAGTGGTGACAGACTCCGCTCACCCCGCGCAAGCGGGGGTCCAGCGTCATAGTTCATGGCTTTCTTTGTTTATATTCTTGCGAGCGGGCGGAACGGCACGCTCTACATTGGCATGACTGACGATCTGGTGAAGCGCTCTGGCAACACCGCAATGACTTCATCCCCGGCTTTACGCAGCGCTATGGCGTAAAGATGCTCGTTTGGTACGAGTCGCACGAGTCGCGGGAGTCGGCATTCATGCGAGAGCGCCGGCTCAAGAAATGGAATAGAGCTTGGAAGCTGGCGTTAATCGAACAAGAAAATCCGAGCTGGCGAGATCTTTGGACCGAACTCTCGACACCTTAAAGCAGTAAAGCAAGAACTGGATTCCCGCTTACGCGGGAATGAGCGGAGTGAGGTGCTCACTCCTTCACTCCACGAGCGAGATCGTCAGCGAGCAAAACGCAACGAACGTAATCATAGCGTTTGCGGCGTGCAACCTCTCCCATTGGCCGCCGTCCTTCATCAAACGTGAAGGTCCGGCATCAACGATTGGCGAGGGCCGATCATTCCCGATCAAGCCTTGATGTCGACCTTGCTGCTTGAATTGAAAGTTTCGGTGACCTGGATGTCGATACTGATGCTGTTGGTGTCGTCATTGTTATTGAGGTCGCTCGCATTTGCGCTGTTCTGCGTTTGCGAGGGATCCGACGTGCCGGAAATGCCGCCGCCGCCATGATGGTGGTGATGGCCGCGCGCCTGTTGCTGCTGTTGCAACGAGGCCAGCGCCTGTTGCGCATCTTTCAGATCGCCCGATTGCAGATCCTGGCCGATCTGCTGGAGCGCCTGCGCGAAAGGCCCATTGCCCTGAGCTGCGGGTGACGATGCCAGCGTGCTGTAGGCGTCTTGGGCGGCGCTCAGATTGCCCGATTGCAAGGCGTTGGTGAGCTGGCTGAAGGCCTGCCGGTAGGTTTGATAACTGGATGTCTGAGACGCACTGAACGATGAAATAGCGGAGATAGTCATGACTCTCGCTCCCGACGGGAAGTGCATCCCGTGAATGAGAGTCGCCCCGCGGCCTGTTTAACGATTCGCGCTTACCGACTTGTAAATGCAAATGGTTTGCAGGCGGCCGAGGCGCAAATGTTATGCGCTTTTTATTTGAGAGGGGATCATCATCCCGCCAGCGCGGTGCGAACGCCGTCGATGACGTACTGCACGGCCAGAGCCGCAAGCAGCACGCCGAGCAGGCGTGAGGCCACGACATTGGCGGTTACCCCAAGCCATTTGGCGATACGTGCAGCAAGCGCAAAGACGACAAAACAGATCGCGAGCACCGTCATGATCACCGCGAGCAGGATACCGAGCCGCATGGGATCGTGATCGCTGCGGGCGGCAAGCAGGATCGTGGCGGTGATCGCACCGGGACCCGCCATCAGGGGTATAGCGAGCGGGAAAGCAGCGATGTTGCGTACATGCTCTTCGAGGGCCTGCTCGGCCTGCTGCGCCTGGCGCTCGATCCGCACGCCGAACACCATTTCCGAGGCAATCGAGAACAGCAGTAAGCCGCCGGCAATCCGGAAGGCCGGCAAACCGATCGACAGCGTGTGCAACAGCCAGGCGCCGATCAGCGCGCTGCCGGCCAGAATGCCGGCGGCGATCAGCGCCGCACGGAGCGCGACGGTGCGCCGGGCGCGCTGGGGCAGGCCGTGGGTGATCGCCAGATACGACGGCACCAGGCCGATCGGATCGACAACCACGACCAGAGTGACGAGCGCCGAGATGAGAAATTCCACCGGCATGCGTAACGCTGAAGGTACTCTTTTGCGGCGTTTTTTGCGCGCGAAAACGGCCGGGCTGCGGAACCCGCCTGCTATCCGTAACCTATTGAATTAGATATGGATATTAGCCTGTATTGGTCCTTATTTCGGTTGGCAAAGCGGCCCTGAATCAGTTAGAGAATTCCCAACCAAAATCCACGCAGGACGTAGTCTTGGCCGATACCGAACCTCCGAAATCGGGGGACGCACCGCCTTCCGATGTGCGCCCGATTTCGATCACCGAGGAAATGAAGCGCAGCTATCTCGATTACGCCATGAGCGTGATCGTGTCGCGTGCGCTGCCGGATGCGCGTGACGGCCTCAAGCCCGTGCATCGGCGCATTCTTCACTCGATGAACGAGCAGGGCCACACGCCCGACAAGAAATACGTGAAATCGGCGCGTGTGGTCGGCGACGTGATGGGCAAGTATCACCCGCACGGCGACCAGGCGATCTACGATGCGCTGGTCCGCATGGCGCAGGATTTTTCCATGCGCCTGATGCTGATCGACGGGCAGGGCAATTTCGGCTCGGTCGACGGCGATCCGCCGGCAGCCATGCGTTACACCGAATGCCGGCTGGCGCGCCCGGCGATGGCGCTGCTCGACGACATCGACAAGGACACCGTCGACTTTCAGGAAAACTACGATGGAAACGAGCGCGAGCCGGTGGTGTTGCCTGCACGTTTCCCGAATTTGCTGGTCAACGGCGCCGGTGGCATCGCAGTCGGGATGGCCACGAATATTCCGCCGCACAATCTCGGCGAAGTCATCGATGCGGCCATTGCGCTGATCGACAATCCTGCCCTCACCATCGACGACTTGATCAAGATCGTGCCTGGGCCGGATTTTCCGACGGGCGGCATCATCCTCGGCCGCGATGGAATCCGCTCGGCTTACAAGGATGGCCGCGGCTCGATCGTCATGCGCGGAAAGGTCGAAATCGAGACCGTCCGTAAGGAGCGCGAAGCCTTCATCATCACGGAAATCCCGTACCAGGTGAACAAGGCGACGCTGGTCGAGCGCATTGCCGAGCTTGTGCGCGAGAAGAAGATCGACGGCGTTGCCGACCTCCGTGACGAGAGCGACCGGCAGGGCTACCGCGTCGTCATCGAGCTCAAGCGCGAGGCGGTGCCCGACGTTGTGCTCAACCAGCTCTACCGCTTCACGCCGCTGCAGTCCTCGTTCAGCGCCAACATCGTGGCACTCGACGGCGGCCGTCCGCTGGTTATGACGCTGAAGGACTTGCTCAGCGCCTTCATCGCTTTCCGCGAAGAGGTCGTCTCGCGGCGCACGAAGTTCCTGCTCGGCAAGGCGCGCGACCGCGCTCATGTCCTGGTCGGCCTCGCCATTGCGGTTGCCAATATCGACGAGGTGATCAAGCTGATCCGCGCCGCCAAAAATCCCGAGGAGGCGCGCGAGGCCCTCATGAAGCGCGACTGGCTGGCCAGGGATGTGGCCTCGATGGTGACGCTGATCGACGATCCGCGCCACAAGGTCTCTCCGAAGAACACGACAAAACTGTCCGCCGAGCAGGCCAAGGCCATCCTCGATCTGCGCCTGCAGCGGCTGACCGCGCTCGGCCGCGAGGAGATCAAGGAAGAGCTCGACAAGCTTGCCGCAGAAATCGCCGATTATCTCGACATCCTGCGCTCACGCTCGCGCATCCAGACGATCATCAAGACCGAGCTGGCGGAAGTGAAGAAGCAGTTCGCCACGCCGCGCCGCACCGTGTTCGCGGAAGCGACTGGGCAGGTCGAGGAAGAAGACCTGATCACGCGCGAGGACATGGTGGTGACCGTGTCGCACCAGGGCTACATCAAGCGCGTTCCGCTTTCGACCTATCGCGCGCAGCGGCGCGGCGGCAAGGGTCGCGGCGGCATGCAGGTGCGCGAAGAAGACTTTGTGTCGCGGCTGTTTGTGGCATCGACGCACGCGCCGGTCCTGTATTTCTCGTCGCGCGGCAAGGTCTACAAGGAAAAGGTCTGGCGTCTGCCGATTGCGGCGCCGCAGGCGCGCGGCAAGGCGCTCATCAATATTCTTCCGCTGCAGCAGGGTGAAACCATCACCACCATCATGCCGCTGCCGGAGAACGAGGCCGACTGGGCCGCCCTCGACGTGATGTTTGCCACCACCAGCGGCACCATCCGCCGCAATAAATTGTCGGATTTCGCCGACGTGCGGCCGTCCGGCATCATCGCCATGAAGCTCGAGGACGGCGAGGCGATCGTCGATGTGCAGATCTGCACTGAAAAGGACGATGTGCTGCTGACCGCCAATGGCGGCCAATGCATCCGCTTCGCGGTGCCGGAAGTGCGCGTGTTCCAGGGGCGCACATCGCGCGGCGTGCGCGGCATCACGCTCGCGGACAAGGATCGCGTGATTTCGCTGTCGATCCTGCTCCACATCGACGTGACGGCGGAAGAGCGCGCCGCCTACCTCAAGCGCGCCAGCGCCGTGCGGCGCGGCCGGGGTGAGGAAGAGGGAGGCAACGGCACTGAGACCGAGGAAGGGGTCGGCGCGATCGAACTGGGCGAAAAGCGCTACGTGGAATTGTCGGCGGCCGAGCAATTCGTGCTCACCGTGTCGGATCGTGGGTTCGGCAAGCGTTCGTCATCGTACGAGTACCGCACCACCGGCCGCGGCGGCAAAGGTATTGTGGCGATGGCGCTCACCAAGAAGACGGGGCGGATCGTCGGATCCTTCCCTGTGGAAGAAGCCGACCAGGTGATGCTCGTGACCGATGCCGGCAAGCTTATCCGCACGCCGGTGTCCGGTATCCGCATAGCGGGCCGCTCGACGCAGGGCGTGATCGTGCTCAACACCGCCGAGGACGAGAAGGTCGTGTCGCTCGAACGGTTGAGCGAAGAAGGCGGGGACGAGGAAGAGTAAAGCTAGCGTCCCGGCGGAAACGCTGCGTCCAAGGTCTGCAAGTCCTGCGGTGTCAGCTTGAGGGTGAGGGCGATCGCGTTTTCCTTGACGTGGGCCGTCGAGCCGGACTCAGGAATTGCGATTACGTTCCCGTCGCGGATCGTCCAGGCCAGCGCAACGGCGGCCGCGGTGCAGCCGTGCTCATTGCCAATTTTCGCAAGCGTCGGATCGCGCAGCAGCTTGGCGCCTTCGCCGCCGAGCGGCGAATAGGCCATCACCGGCATCCCGCGGCGCCTGCACCATGGCAGGACGCTGCGTTCAATATCCCTGTCGGCGAGACTGTAGGGAACCTGATTGGTCGCGCAATGATCGCCACGCGGCACACGGAAGAGTTCTTCCATTTCGCGCACGCCGAAATTGGAGACGCCCCACGAACGGATCTTTTTCTTCGTGACCAGGTCTTCAAACGCCGCCACAACATGCGAAATGCCGACGCCCTTCTGCGGCCAGTGCAACAGGTAAAGGTCGAGATAGTCGGTGCCGAGGCGCTTGAGGCTTGCCTCGCATGCGCGCGCGACGCCATCGCCGGCAACGTGCGTCGGCCACACCTTCGAGACCAGGAAGAGCTTGTCGCGCTGACCGGCAATCGCGCGGCCGATGAGTTCCTCGGAGCCGTAGAGTTCCGCCGTGTCGATCAGCGTCATCCCGGCGGCGATGCCGGCGCGCAAGGCCTCTATAACGGCGGCCTCGGGGTACCTGCCTTTTGCGAGGCGGGCGGAACCCTGCCCCAGGGCCGGCACGGTCCGGCCGTCACGGAATTTGACGGTCCGTGCCGCCGCTGGCGCCTGCGCCGCTGCCTCAAGGGGCATTGTCAGCATCGCGGCTGCGCAGAACCCGGTGAATTCGCGCCGGTTCAAAAATCGATTCCTCATGCCGATTATCATACTTTTCCAGATAACTCAGGGACATTTCGCGAGTAAATTAACGATCGCTTGAAGTCCTGCCAGCCACCGGCGCTGCCATGAATTACCACCTGTTCTCGGCCTTCCTACTCATCACATTCGTCCTGGTGATCGTGCCGGGTCCGATTGTCACTCTGGTGGTATCGACCGCCGCTACGCGCGGCACCCGCGCCGCGCTTGTCACGGTCATCGGCACCACGCTTGGCAATGCGGCGCTGCTCGCATGTATCGCGCTTGGCCTGAACTGGATCCTGAAGACATCCGCCGAAGTGTTTGAGGTCCTGCGCTGGGTGGGGGCGGCCTACCTGATCTGGCTCGGAATCCAGACCTGGCGCACCGCCGGCCATGCCGCGGAGGCCGCTCCGCCGCGCCGCCGCGTGCACATATTGCGCGGGTTTCTCGTGGCCATCACCAATCCGAAGACGATCGCGTTCTTCACGGCCTTCCTGCCGCAATTCGTCGATCCGGCGCTGCCGGTGGGCTCGCAACTGTTCGTGATGTGCGCGGTGACGGTGGTGCTCGCCGGCCTTACCGACGCGGCCTGGGCCGCTGCGGCGGGTTTCGGCCGTGCCTGGTTCATGAAGCCGCGGCACAACACGCTGCTTGGCCGACTTTCGGGCGTCGTACTGATCGGCGGCGGCCTATGGCTGTCGTTGGCGCGGCGGACAGGTTAGCAGTCCGCCTGATCAATGATCTCGCCGGCCCGGGGCGATCAGCGACGGCGGCAAGGTGGCAACGCTCATGAGTGCTTTGATAGGGGATAAGAACCCCTTACTGCCGACGCATTCGTTACCGCCCGCCAGCCTTCTCCAGAATAGCGACCATCTCCTTGAATCCGCGCCTCTTCGCGAGCACGAGCGGTGTGTCGCCCGAACGATCGGCAAGATTGACGTTCGCGCCTGCTTCCACGAGCGCCTTGAGCACCGCGACATGGCGTTTGCCGCCGTTGCCGAGCACAATCGACTCGATCAGCGCGGTCCAGCCCAGATTATTGACGTGATCAAGCGGCGCCTTGGCGGCAATCAGCGTTCTGACGACTTCGTCGTGGCCAAGGTGTGCGGAGGCGATCAGTGCGGTCCCTTGATAGGGGCTGGTGACGTTGGTCGCTTTCCCGCCGCTCGCAAGCGCGGCTTTTAACATCGGCACGTCGTCGGCCACCGCAGCAATCGTAACGATGTCGTACTGCTGCGCCTCCAGCGCGTTCGCATCGGCGCCGAGCTGTATGAGCATACGTGCGGAGTCGGGCTTGTGCATGAAAGCGGCAACGTGGAGTGGCGTGCGCGCATGGCCGTCGCGAGCGTCAATTGTCGCACCAGCTTTCACTAGCTTCTCGATTTCGGCGTTTTCACCTTTGGCTGCTGCGGCATGGAGTCCGCGATAGGCCTGCAATTCGGCCGCGCTCGGTGCGATTTGCGCCGGAGCCGGCGTTGCAAAGGCGAGCGATAAAAGTATCCACGTCACACGTGCGCGCACCGGTACTCCATTAATGATCGCCCCGCCGGGGTGGCCGAGTTCACGCCCTGGCGCGCGAACTAGGTTCGGGGATTGCTTTCTATCCGTCAAACGCAAATGCCACCTCGGCCGTCGCCGCATGCACGCGTAAAATTGTTCAATCCACTTTCAAATTTAACGCCGCTACGATGGGCGTCCACTTCTTCTGTTCGTTCGCGATGTGATCGGCGAGCGCCTGTGAGGTGCCGCCGCGCGGCTGCGCTCCCAACTTCTCCAGGGCATTTTTCATCGTCTCGCCGTGGAGGGCAGTATTTGTCGCGGCATTGAGTTTGGCGATGATCGCCGGTGGTGTGTCGTGCGGCGCCATCAGTGCCGTCCAGGCGCCGCTCGTTACCGCTGGAAATCCAATCTCAGGCATGGCCGGCACATCGGGCAATTCCGGCGCGCGCTTTGGTCCGACGATCGCCAGCGCGCGCAGTCTTCCATCCTGGATCAGTTGCAGCGAAGTACTCACGGTATCGAAGGTCAGCTGTACCTCGCCGGCCACCACAGCTGTGAGCGACGGCCCGCCGCCTTTGTAGGGTACGTGTAAAATATTTGTGCCGCTCACGGACTTGAACAATTCCGCATTGAGATGCGGCAGCGTGCCAATGCCGCCGGTTGAATAGTTGAGCTTGCCCGGATTGGCCTTCGCATAGGTGATGAGTTCGGCGATGGATTTGAACGGCAGTTGCGGATTGATCACGACGACTTGCGGGGTCTCGGCGACGAGTGCGATCGGCGCAAAGCTGGAAGCGTCATAGCCGGCATTCTTTACAATCATCGGGCTCATGATGAGGCCGCTCGCAGCGGAAACCATCAGGGTGTAGCCGTCGGGATCCGCTGCGGCGGCTTGACGAGAGCCGATGGTGTTGCCGGCGCCCGGCTTGTTCTCGATGAAGACGTTCTGCCCGAGTACTGCCGGGAGGGCGTTGGCAAGTACGCGTGCCATGACGTCGACGGGCCCGCCCGCGGGCGTCGGTACGATGATACGGATCGGCCGGTTCGGATAGTCCTGTGCGAAAGCAGAGACTGCCCACACGAAGGCTGCGGCGGCGAGGAAGGCCCGGCGCATTATTGCTCTCCTCAGGACTGGCTGTCCTGAGGAGAGCCTAGCGCCGAAGTGGGGACCAAGGTAGGCGCTAGCGGGAAGGGTGATCGATGCTGATCAGGCGGATCTTTGGATTGCCAAATTCGGTGCCGACACAATGGACGTAGGGCCAGGGGTTCTGCTTGCAGGCCGCAATGGCGTCGGCGGCCGGCTTGGGCAGGGGGCTCGCGACGACATCGCCAATGGGTGCTGAAATGACGGTGATCGCGGCTGCGATTGCTGCGGCGGCCACAATGGCGGCAATTGTTTTCAACATGACAGCCCCCTGTTCAGGCTTTGCGCCGGAGCGTTTCGCTCTCGACACATTCAAACTAGGAAGAGCCCTCGTCCGTCGCTGTGACTGGAGTCACAGAAAAGCGCATTTTCGGCGCGTCCCAAGAACCTCTCATTGGACCTCCTATGGGTCGCGGCAGCCGGGGAAAAGGTTCAGGCCGTAAAGCCGCGGCCTTGCGGGGCCAATGGGGCCGGGGTAGACCCCGGTTTATGGCGAGAACTGCCCTTTATGCCGGGTCATTCGACCCGGTCACCAATGGCCATCTCGACGTGGTCCGTCATGCCGTCCGGCTCGCCGATCGGCTGGTGATCGCTATCGGGGTGCATCCGGGCAAGGCGCCGTTGTTTTCCGCCGATGAGCGGCTGGCGATGCTTCAGGAGACCTGCGGGCCCCTTGCACGCGAGGCCAAATGCGAACTTTCCTGCATCACCTTCGCCGATCTGGTGGTGGAAACGGCGCGAAAGGCCGGCGCGAGCCTGCTGGTCCGCGGGCTGCGCGATGGCACCGATCTCGACTACGAAATGCAGATGGCGGGCATGAACCAGGCCATGGCGCCCGACGTGCTGACGGTATTCCTGCCTGCTTCGCCAATGGTGCGCCCGATCACCGCCACTTTGGTGCGTCAGATCGCCGGCATGGGTGGCGACGTCGCAGCCTTTGTGCCGGGCACGGTTGCCGCGCGTCTGAAGAAGAAGTTCGCGCGCTGATCTGGCCCGCATCGTCAATACGGAGTGCACATGACCAATCGCCGATCGATCCTCACGCTCACCTTCATGGCGGCGCTGCTTGCGGCTCCTGCCCTGGCACAGTCACCTCTGGCTAATCCGGCTGCCCTCAACGAGCAGGCGCCCGCGGCATACAAGGTGAAGTTTGATACCAGCAAAGGCCCGTTCGTGGTCGAGGTTACGCGCGCCTGGGCGCCGAAGGGCGCCGACCGGTTTTATAACCTGGTCAAGAACGGGTTCTACGACAACGTCCGTTTCTTCCGGGTGATCTCCGGCTTCATGGTGCAGTTCGGCATCAACGGCGATCCCGGGGTCATGGCGCGCTGGCGCACTGCGCAGATCGGTGACGACCCGGTAACGCAGAGCAACAAGAGAGGCACCATCACCTTTGCGACGGCGGGCCCCAATACCCGCACGAGCCAGGTGTTTGTCAACTTCGCGGACAACGCCAATCTCGATAGCATGGGCTTCGCGCCGTTCGGCCGCATCGTCTCCGGGATGAACGTCGTCGATGCGCTCAATGCCGAATATGGCGAGGGCGCGCCGCGCGGCCGCGGCCCGGACCAGAGCCGCCTGCAGAGTGAAGGCAATACGTACTTGATGAAAGATTTCCCGCGTATGGATTACGTCAAGAAGGCGACGATCGAGCGCTAAGCAATGCGCGCCGGCCTGAGCGGGTGGATCGGAAGTGGCACTTGGCCGTCTTCCGCCAAATGCGAGCACCTCATGTCGGGTGAACCCAGTGTGCGGTGATCAAACCGGCCATGACGAATGGCGAGTAGAGTATGGAGAGTGACAGATGGCAAAGCCGGAAGATACGCTGACTCTGGAGACCACCAAAGGTAACGTCGTCATTGAGATGCGGCCCGATCTTGCGCCGGGTCACGTCGCGCGCATCAAGGAGCTCGTCAAGGACGGGTTCTACGATGGCATTGTGTTCCACCGCGTGATTGACGGTTTCATGGCGCAGACGGGATGCCCGCAAGGCACTGGCACCGGCGGGTCGGGTACGAAGCTCAAGGCCGAATTCAACCGTGAGCCCCATGTCCGCGGCACTGTGTCGATGGCGCGCGCCAGCAATCCCGATTCCGGGGACAGTCAATTTTTCATCTGCTTTGACGACGCCAGCTTCCTCAACAACCAGTACACGGTTTGGGGCAAGGTGATCGAAGGCATGGAAAACGTCGACAAGATCAAGCGCGGAGAGCCCGTCAGGGATCCCGACAAGATCGTTAAGGCGACGATGGGGGCCTAAGGTACGAACTCGGTTTGCTTCGTCATGCCCGGCCGAAGACGCGGATGGCCGGGACATAGGCGTGCGAAAGCACGCCGTCCTTCCGGACGGCTATAGGCGTGCGTAAGCACGCCGTCCTTCCGGACGGCTATGCCCGGCCATGACAAAAGGACGGCATGAAGACTCAACTTTTTGATTTCGACCTGCCGGCGGATCGCATTGCTCTGCGACCGGCGGCGCCGCGGGACGCCGCACGACTGCTGGTGGTGAGGCCCGGGCAGGCTCCTGAGCTCGTCGACCGTACCGTCGGCGATCTGCCGGATCAGCTGCGCGCCGGTGACTGCCTTGTCGTCAATGACAGCAAGGTCATCGCGGCCCGTCTGACGGGCCGGCGGATAGGGCGAGGCAGCAGTGAGCCCGCGATCGAGGCGACGCTGCACAAACGGATCGACGGCTCGCATTGGCGGGCTTTTGTAAAGCCGGCCAAGAAGCTGGAGATCGGCGATACGGTGCGTTTCGGCACCGAAGGTAAAGTTTGCTTCCTGGGCGAGCTCGACGCTCATGTTTCAGATAAAGACGAAGGAGGGGACATAACCCTTTCATTTTCCTTTCATGGACCGGTGCTCGATCAGGCCATCGCCGAACGCGGCGAGATGCCGTTACCACCATACATTGCGTCCCGCCGGGCACCCGATGAACAGGACCGGACCGACTATCAGACCCTGTTTGCTCATGACGAGGGCTCCGTGGCGGCCCCGACCGCTGGCCTGCATTTCACGGAAAAGCTCCTGGCGCGGCTCAGCGAGCGCGGCATTGGCCTGCAAAAGGTGACCCTGCACGTGGGGGCCGGCACCTTCCTCCCGGTCAAGGCGGAGGACACCACTGGCCATAAAATGCACGCCGAATTCGGTAGCGTATCGTCCGAAACGGCGGGTGTGCTCAATGCTGCGCGCGCCGAGGGAGGGCGGATCGTGGCCGTTGGCTCGACCGCACTACGGCTTCTGGAAAGTGCGGTAAGCGGCGACGGCCGGTTGCACGCCTTTTCCGGCGAGACCGCAATTTTCATCACGCCCGGCTACAAATTCCGGGGTGTCGACATGATGCTCACCAATTTCCATTTGCCGCGCTCGACTCTGTTTATGCTGGTCTCGGCCTTCAGCGGCCTCGACACCATGAAACGTGCCTATGCGCACGCAATCGCCGCGGGCTATCGCTTCTATTCCTATGGCGATGCGTGTTTGCTTTATCCGCAGACATAGACGTCGTCATGCCCGGCACTCGGGTCCGGCCGAAGGCCGGCCCGAGCACAAGCCTTGTGCCGGGCATCCACGTCTTTAAAACCATGCTGCAAGCAAGACGTGGATAGCACCGCAAGTCGGGCAAGCCCGACTTGCGAATTAATGATGAGACACAAGTCGGGTAAACCCGACTTGTGCGACAGGCCCGGCCATGACGAAAGAATAGATGCCCCAACCATTCTCCTTCCACCTCCTTAATTCCGATGGCGCCGCCCGACGGGGCGAATTTGTGACCCCGCACGGCAAAGTGCAGACCCCGGCATTCATGCCCGTCGGCACGCAGGCGACCGTAAAAGGGCTTATGCCCGACGACGTGCGCGCGACCGGCGCCGAGATCGTGCTTGGCAACACCTACCATCTGATGCTGCGGCCTGGCGCCGAACGCATTGCCGCGCTCGGCGGGCTGCACAAATTCATGAACTGGCCGATGCCGATCCTCACCGACTCCGGCGGATTCCAGGTCATGTCGCTCTCCGGTTTGCGCAAGGTCGACGAGCGCGCGGTGACATTTCGATCTCACCTCGACGGAGCCATGGTCGAGCTCACGCCGGAACGCGCTATCGAAATCCAGATGTTGCTGGGCGCCGACATTGCAATGCAGCTCGACGAATGCCTCAAGTTGCCCGCGAAACGCGACGAGATCAGTCGCGCGATGCAACTATCGCTGCGCTGGGCCGAGCGCAGCAAACGTGCGTTTGAGGCAAATGCACGCGACGGCCACGCACTGTTCGGGATCGTGCAGGGGGGCGACGACCTCACGCTGCGCGAGGAAAGCGCCCGCGCACTCACCGCGATGGGCTTCCACGGCTACGCCATCGGCGGTCTTGCTGTCGGCGAGCCTCAGGATGTGATGCTCCGGATCGTCGCCGCGACTGCGCCGATGCTGCCGGCGGATCATCCGCGCTACTTGATGGGGGTCGGCACCCCGCACGATCTCATCGAAGCCGTGGCACGCGGCATCGACATGTTCGACTGTGTGCTGCCGACGCGAAACGGACGCCATGGCATGGCCTTCACGCGATACGGTGCGATCAATCTCGCAAACGCGCGCCACGCAAATGACTCACGTCCGCTCGACGCCGAGAGTCCGCATCCTGTGGCGCGCACATATTCGCGCGCGTACTTGCACCACCTCACCAAAGCAAACGAGATGCTGGGCGCAGTGCTGCTGTCGACCGTCAATCTCGCCTATTACCAGACGTTGATGGCGGGAATGCGCGAAGCCATTGCCGGCGCGCGGTTCGAAGAGTTCCGGGATCAAACTTCGGCGCAATGGGCGCAAGGCGATCTGCCGGCTGTAGAGGCGGGGGTTGTGTCTTCTGGATCGCTTGGCTAAAGCCAGCCCATGAACGTCCACGCAGGATTTCTCAACCATCGTCGCAAGCCGCGCTTCAAGCTGCCAGCGGGCAGCTGCGATGCCCATTGCCACGTCTTTGGCCCGGCCGCGAAATTTCCCTATGCAGAAAACCGGCGCTATACGCCGGCCGACGCGCCGAAGGAAATGCTGGCGGCCCTGCACGCGCACCTCGGCATTGAACGCGCCGTAATCGTGCAGGCGAGTTGTCACGGCACCGATAATGCAGCGATGCTCGATTGCATCGCCTCCGATCCCACGCGCTATCGTGGCGTTGCTATTGTCGACGACGGTTTCACCGACAAGAATCTCGACGCGCTCGACCGCGGCGGCGTGCGCGGCGTGCGCTTCAATTTCGTGAAGCATCTCGGCGGCGCGCCCGATATGGCCGCGTTTAACCGCATCATCGACCGCATCAAGGCGCGGGGCTGGCACGTCGTCCTGCACGTCGATGCTCCGGACGTCATCCCGCTCTCGGGGATGATGCGAAAGCTCCCGCTGCCGTTCATCATTGATCACATGGGCCGGGTACCTTCGGCCGCGGGTATCGATCAGCCGCCGCTGCGCGCGCTCATTGAACTTTCGCGCCTGGAAAATTGCTGGATCAAAGTATGCGGCTCCGAGCGGATCTCGATGCCGCCGTATACCGCGGCCGTGCCCATTGCACATGCGTTGGTTGAGGCCTCACCGACGCGCGTTTTATGGGGCACAGATTTTCCACACCCGAACGCAACTCACGAAGCCGACGAGGCCGATCTTGTCGATCTGGTGCCGCAATTTGCACCCGATCCGCTGGCGCAAAAACGCTTGCTGGTGGAAAATCCGGCACGGCTTTATGGTTTTGGCTGAACAACAATAAAACAAGCAAGTCTGGAGGATACGCACAATGTCGAAGGGGATGTTTGAAGCGATGGCGCGCCGGACCGCGCTGGTGATGCTGGCTGCGGCCGTCGTCGTGCTGCCGCTATTTCAGGCGCAGGCTGCCTGGCCGGAAAAGCCCATCAAGATCGTGCTGCCTTTTGGCGCCGGCGGTGTTGCCGATGTCACTGCGCGCATTCTCGCCGACAGGCTCGGGCAGAAACTGAACCAGCGTGTCGTGATCGAGAATATGCCTGGTCCTGGGGGGATCGCAGCGGCGCGTGCAGTGATCACGGCGCCGCCCGACGGCTACACGATGGCCTGGGTCACAAACGGGGCCGCCATCAGTGCCGCGACATTTCAAAGCCTGCCTTTCGACCCTGTAAAAGATTTCGCGATGGTCTCGATGGCCGGCACCTTCGATCTGGTGTTCGTGGTGAATGGCCAGTCGGAATTCAAAACGCTCGGCGATTTCATCAAGGCAGCAAAAGCCAGTCCCGGAAAACTGAACGTAGGAACAATTGCCGCCGGCAGTACCCAAAATCTGGGTGGCGAACTTTTCAAATCGATGGCCGATCTCAACGTGCAAATCGTCCCGTACAAAAATTCGCCGGATATCGTGGTGGCACTGCTGCGCAATGATGTGCAGGTCATGATCGACTTCCCGCCCGCGGTGGCCGGCCAGGTTGCAGACGGAAAATTGCGCATTCTGGCGAGCTCCAGCCCGCAGCCGTCTCCGCTGCTGCCCGGTGTACCGACCGCCGATCAGGCCGGCGTCAAGGGTTATGAGGTGATCTCGTGGAACGGCGTCGGGGTGCCGAAGGACACGCCGAAAGAGATTATCGACACGATGAACAAGGCAATGCACGACGTGCTCGCTATGCCCGACGTGCAGGAGCAACTCGCCAAAGTCGGTGTCATCGCAAAGGCGAGCACGCCGGCCGAGGCGCTGGCGCGTCTCACAGCGGACATTAAAAAGTGGAACGACGTGGTCGACAAGGCGGGCATTCCGCGGAAGTAACAAGCGGCAATCAGCGAGCGAACAGAAGAGGGCAATGAAGAAAAAACTGTCGGTCGCCGTGGTCGGCGCAGGGATGGGTGGTCTGGCGGTCGCGGCGACGTTGCGGCGCGTCGGAATTGACGTTCGGGTCTACGAGCAGGCGGCGCGTTTCGCTCGCATCGGCGCCGGGATTCAGATGATGCCGAATTCGATGAAGGTTTTGCGCGGCATCGGGATCGAGGAGCGGCTGCGTAAAACATCATTCGCTCCTTACTCGCATCTCAACCGTGACGGCTATACCGGCGAAGTCACGCGCGAACTGCCGATGCCGGAAAGTCTCTACAGCGCGCCGTATCTTTGCATGCACCGCGCCGATCTCCACGATGCGCTCGCCTCCGCGGTGCCGGCCGAGATCGTGCATCTCGGCAAGAAACTGGTTGGTCTCGACCAGGCCGGCGGTCAGGTCACGTTACGGTTCGAGGACGGCACCAAGGTCAACGCCGATGCCGTGATCGGTGCGGACGGCGTACATTCAATCGTGCGCGATGTCGTGGTCGGTCCTGATGAGCCGATCCACAAGGGCCGCATTGCCTATCGCGCGGTGTTTCCGGCTGCGCTGATGGGGGGCTTCGATATCGGGCCTTCGCGCACCAAATGGTGGGGCACCGATCGTCACATCGTCATCTACTACACAGCCAAGGCCAAAAGCGAAGTCTACTTCGTCACCAGCGTGCCGGAGCCTGCCGAATGGCTCACGCGTGAATCCTGGTCGGCGAAAGGCGACGTGCGGGAACTACGCGCCGCATATGAAGGCTTCCACCATGATGTTCGCAATGTGCTGGAAGCCTGTCCGGATTGTCACAAGTGGGCGATCCTCGAGCGGGAGCCGCTGCGACGCTGGAGTAGCGGGCGCGTGGTGCTGCTGGGCGACGCCGCGCACCCGATGACGCCCTATATGGCGCAGGGTGCAGCCACCTCAATCGAGGACGCTGCGATTCTTGCCCGGTGTCTCGACGCCGTGAATGGCGAGGACATCGAAGGCGCCTTCCGGCGCTACGAGGCGCATCGCAAGCCACGCACGTCTGTCGTGCAGGCGATCTCCAGTGCCAATACATGGATGAGGGACGAGCGCGGCGGCGATACCAGCTGGTTGTACGGATACGACGCCTGGAATGCGAACCTCGATCAACCTGCCGCGCATCCGCGCGCACAGGCGGCCTAGCAAAGTTTAACTCGGCCTCTCGATCGTCATGCTCGGCACTCGGGTCCGGCCGAAGGCCGTACTACGGCCCGCCGTAGAGCCATCCAATACCCTCGTAGTTTTCCTCCGCCGTGCGCGCGCCGAGTGCTTGCGCGCGCAGCTCGGCCGCGACTCCGCGAGCGTGGTAGATCTCTCCGTACACGCGCGCCATGATCTGCGTGCGCCCGGTACGCAGATAACGTTCCTGCTCATAAGCCTTGAACGCCCTGGCCGGATCGTCGGGCGAGGCCGCGACTTTCTGCGCAAGCACGACTGCGTCTTCCGTCGCCATACAGGCGCCTTGCGCGAGATACTGAAGCATCGGGTGCGCGGCATCACCGAGCAGCGTAATGCGGCCGGATGTCCAGCTTTTCACTGGCTCGCGATCGCACAAAACCCACATGCGCCATGTCTCGATGCGCTCGAGCATGCGCAACACCTGCGGCACCTGCATCTTGAAGTGCCGCCACATGACGTCCTTGCTGCCTTCGGCATTCCAGCCTTCCTCATAGTGATCGGAGTGGAATACGGCGACCAGGTTGTAGAGTTCACCGCGGCGCAGCGGGTAATGTACGAAATGGGTGCGCGGACCGGCCCACAGGACGACGTCGGGGCGCCAAAGATCCTTTGGCACATCCTCGCGCTTGAGAACGCCGCGGTAGGCGATGTGTCCCGACACCCGCGGCTTGCCGTCTCCGACGATACTCTCGCGGATCTTTGACCACATGCCATCGCAACCGATCAGCGCGCGGCCTTCAACAGTTTCGCCGTTGTTAAGTGTGACGCTGACGTGATCGCCGTGATCCTTGAACGCGTCGACGCGTCGGCTTGTCTCCAGTGTAATCAGATTGCTTCCCTGGCAGGCTTTGAGGAACGCACCATGGATGTCGGCCCGGTGGGTGACACCGTAGGGTTGTCCGAACCGCTTCAGGAATGCATCACCGAGGGGAATATTGGTGATCAATTCGCCGGTCAGGGCGTCGCGCATTTCCTGTGCGGGAGGACGATGGGCGTCGGCAAGGACTGCATCCTTGAGGCCGATCTTCTCCAGCGCGCGGAAAATATTCGGACCGAGCTGGATGCCGGCACCGACCTCGCGGAATTCCGGAGATTGTTCAAAAACCCGGACCGGGAGGCCCTGATGGGCGAGCGCGTAGGCGGTAATGAGCCCGCCGATGCCGCCGCCGGAAACCAGAAAGGGGGCGGATCCGCCGCCATTCATACGCGCCATGGACCAAACCTCAATTTCACGAAAGACCGAACCGGATTTGCGACGACCATAAAACCTGAAATGGCTCGAAGCAAAGTGCGTTCTGCCCAACGAAAAGCCCGCCGGCAAGGTGCTAGTGGTTAGCTACTTTGGAAGGGTTGCCCCACCGGTGCGCATAGTTTCGATTTATGCCGATGTTTATTGCATTTCTCAGCAACAAGACGGACACAACGAAAATGTCTGGATGTCTGCTTTCGGGGGTAAAGCGGACATCGAGACTAAGAGTGGCTTTGTGAGACAATTCACAAAACTATTGGCGTGACGCTTGCATACTTGTGACGGCTCCCACCGCAGGAGAGGGCTGTCGTGTTTGCTTTGATACCTTATGACGTCTGGCTCGCCGCGGCGATCGCCGTCGGAGTCGAGTTGTCGGCGATCGCCCATCATGTCGGGTTAGCCGTCGTCGTCGCAATTATGTTTGGGCTCTGCGCTTATATCGTTGTCGAGACCATTAGCGACGGGGTCGGCTAATCGTCTTGTGATCTCGGGTCTGAAATGGGTCCGCTATTGGCGCAAAGCGGACATTCCCAAGCCCCCGATCAGTGTCCGCTTGGGGGTAAAGCGGATATCCCATGACCTTGTCGCGATGTTCACTAATGACCCAAAGCGAACATTGGGCCCGATCGGGCATCTGAGTCGGTTGTGCGCCATTTCGCCCACTCGCCGCTCAGTCGCAAAGTGCTAGGCTTTTGGCGTTGGACGAGGCGTGTTCTCAGGGAGCACATGCGGCGGCGAGAGTTCATCACGCTTTTCGGCGGCGCGGCGGTGATTTGGCCGCTGACGGCCCGCGCGCAGAAAACAGCGAGAATCCCTCGGATTGGCGTGCTGTGGCACGCCGGTAGCGCTGAGGAAGAAGGACGCTATTTCACGGGATTTATCCAGGGATTGCGTGACCTTGGATACACTGACGGACTAAACATTATTTTAGAACATCGCTTTCCAAATGAAATGCCAGACCGATTTCGGAAAATGGCCGCCGAACTTGTATCAATGAACGTAGATGTCTTGGTCAGCGTGGGTTCTCAAACTGCATTTTACGCGAAGGACGCCACCACAACGATCCCAATAGTTTTTATTTTCGTGCCCGACCCAGTTGGTTCAAAATTCGTGAGTAGTTTTGCGCGGCCTGGCGGAAATGCGACAGGCCTAACGCACTTTGCCGCTGATCTGATAGGGAAGCGTTTGCAGTTCCTAAAGGAGACGATTCCGGGGCTATCCAACGTTGCGTTGCTCGTCAATCCCGATACGGAAGTCGCGCGCTTGTACACGGATGTAACTGATAGGGAGGCGAAAAAACTTGGTTTGTCCAATCATACGTTTTCCGCTCGCTCGCGAGATGAACTGGAACCAACATTTGATGCGATGGTGAAAGCCGGCATGCAGGCAGTTACTATCAACTCCGAGGGACTGGCCTATCAGCAGAGGGAATTCATTGCGAACTTGGCAATCGCTCGCCGGTTGCCGTTGTCCGTTTGGTCCAGAGAGACCTTGGAAGCGGGTGCGCTAATGTCCTATGGAGCTGACCAGCCTGCGATGTGTCGCCGTGCGGCTGTTTTCGTAGACAAGATTCTGAAGGGCGCCAAACCCGCTGATCTCCCTGTCGAAGAACCTACAAAGATCGAATTCGTCCTCAATAAAAACACGGCCAAGGCGCTGGGGCTCACGTTGCCCAATACTTTGCTTGTGGCAGCCACCGACGTGGTTGAGTGAAGCTTTGCGACAAGCGGGCATTTGCACCGGGCCGCATCTTGAAAATTCAGGCGACTGTTCAGTACAAAACTCGAGTATTGGGCCTATCGAGCCCGACACGCCCACAAAAGTACGCCGGTTGTTAAGGGGGACGTTGGCAAAAAATGCGACATCATCCTTGTGTTTGCGTTCGGCATTGATGTCGAAGACGGGTACATTTCCTGGGCTCCCGCGAACTATTTCGTTGCGTTTGAAGACGCTGATACTCATGAAATTCGGCCGGTTAACGTGAAGTGGATTCGGTCAGGTGATCGGGGCGCCTTGATGTACGGCTTCAAAGCGGTTCAGATTATTGCCGTGGAGTCCCATTAAAGAAATATCTAGCCGCGCGCGTATCCAAACTCCGCTGCAAATTCCTCTGCCGTAGCTTTATCTGCGAACGCCCAACGGGCTATGTCGCGCTCGCCCTCGCGTCGGCCGGGGAGGGTGCGCGCCACTATTCCGCGCTGGCGGTGAAACTCGTAAATGTCGTCGAGTCGTTCGCGAAAACCCCCTAGCGGCACGAGCGTTTCGACGACGTGAGGAAAGTCGCGAGCGATAGATTTTGCGCTTGGGCGGCCTTTGTAGCGCGCCATCAGCTCACCTAAGTCGCGCGGTTGCCGGCCTCGTGATAGTGGGCGTAGTCTTTACTTATGGCAACGCCACCACCAGTCGGCGGTTCTCTCATTTCCCAGGGATAACGGTGGCAAAAATCGGTACGTCTCTTTCGCCATCTAAATCCGTCTTTGTACTCCGCGCGGCCCCACACGTAGAGGAAAAGACCCTTCGGGTCTTCTTGAGGCTGACCAAGCGCGCTGCTGCCAACTGGCCACGACGAGCCGATGGGAATGACGCTCTCACCTTGCAATATTTTTATCTTCGGCGGGCTCCAGTCGCTGCCGCCGCTGTCAAGTCTGACTAACCAATAGAATTCTTGCGCTGGCAAATGTCCGACATTTTGGAAGATGACATGACCTACCAAATCACCGTCGGTGTTATTTTTAATGCCCCCGAATTTCACGTCCAAATAAGCGCGCTGGAGAATTCGGGCGTCTCTTGTTTGCCTCCACGCAACATAAGCGAGGACGACCGTCAGCACCGCAATAATGCCGGTGGATAGTGCCGTAATTATCTCGTGGTACGGCCTTATCGCCTCGGCAAGTTCATGCCAGTTCATGCGGTACTCGATGAGTTTTACGAGATGTAGCCCATCCGGTAGCCCACGGAAAAACTGACGTGGCTGGTATTCTCAAAAAAACCCCACAGCAGTGGGCTTATTCCGGCCCGGTGCAACGATAATCCCGCCGGCAAGGTGCCGGCGGGCTGTCATCAGGGCGGAGCTAAACCGGGGGTTTCAGCCCCGCATCTGTCGTCGTTTAGCGGTCACTTTATTTGGTCACTCTATTTGGTCACTTGGCCGCGGATCTCGCCACCCTTGTTGGCGGCAGTATGGACGTTCACGTACCACTTGCCGGCCATGAGTTCCTCGGCCTGCGCGTCGGTGAGCGTCGCCGAACCTTCGAACGCGCCCTTGTCAGCACCGGCAATTGGTACCGCAACGCCGCCGTTCTTGCCGACCTCGCCGGAATGGAAGTGTGCCGCGGTCGCCGGGCCGCTCAGCCCGGAGATGCTGCCCTTCCAGGACAATTTCTTGCTCGCCGTATCGTAGGTCGCGGTCACCGAACCGGTGCCCTTGCTATCGGTCGGTGGGACCTCGCTCGACGCCTTCAGATCGGCCTTAAGGTTGACATTGGCCGCCATGGACGTGCTGGCGATGGCTAGTACCGCCGTGCAGGCGAGAGCGGCCAGGCTGGACCGCAGAATGGTCGTTTTCATATGAATTCCTCCTGGGAGTGCTTTTTCGCACCCATGTGCAAATACCGCTTCGCACCCAAGTGCAAACACCGCACGGTATCACCTATTCCAGATATTGCCCGCGCTCAATCGGCCATCAGTGAGATCGAGGTGCTGGAGACCTCGCCACAGGCGTCGCATTCCCAATGGTGGCGGATCTCGCCGCCTTCGATGAATTCGGACGCGGTCGGCGCAACCATCAGCTCGTCGCAATGGGGACAGCGCGCGGGCGTGGCGAAGGCGCGGATAGATGAGAGCTTCGTCCAATATTCATGAAGCTGCATATCAAGGCCTCCTTTCGTGACAACCGGTGGCGGTGACTAACGGCGTATCGTGGCAACGGCGCGACGCTTTAATGAAACTGTGGTGGCCGCAACGCTGAACTTTTGCGACAAATGATGACGCCATTGCGTCAATATTTGCTGCAGGAGATGACGATAATTTGAATCATGCGCCGACATCAGCAACGCCGGGTGCGGTGCAGCGAACAAATTTTCGACCATTTTGCAGACCCTGCCGCAAGCAATAAAAAGGGATCGCGCCGAGAGCGATCCCTACGGTCCGCCGAAAAGGGACACCCTGGTTAGGGACATCGGCATTCCGCGTCCATAGCCTCGTCTGCCAACCCAGGTTTCTGTGTGAAGTAGCTCACACTAGCCTTCTAAATTTGCCGAGCTGACTGAGAGGTGATCTCAAAAAAGAAAGAGCCCCCGAGCACATATGCTCAAGGGCTCCTGGTCGCGGTCCCATCACCAGCGGCAGATCCTGCGGCCGTAGCGCCACCAGCAGTGACGATGATGGCGGTGATAGGAGTAACCGTAGTAGTGAACTGTTGAGCGAGCGTCGATCGAGTCGGCTGCTTTGCCGATCGGCGCAACCGGAGCCGCGACAGCGCCAGATATTGCAACCAGGGCCAGACCGATTGCAGCGAGCGCCGTCATGAGAAACTTCTGCATTAAAATCCTCCTCCTCGCACGTTCGACCTTCAGCAGGTCGCCCACGAACTTGAACGAGCGATCCTGGTTTTAGTTCCCAAAACGGGACGCCACCTCCCAACGGGCGTAGCCGATCTCACGTCCGCTGCCCGAAACGCTGTAACCCGAATTGGCAACTCGGCTTTTGACTCGCCGCTGTGACATTCTTCCTTGACCTCGGGAGGCGTCCATCCGGTCGGCGCAGGCCGATCGCGAGGAGGGAGGGCGAGCATGAATTTTCACGACATGTCGGATGGGATCCGCCTGAGCCATCACGCGCACGGGGCACCAGTTCCGTCATGGCCTTCCGCCGACTCACTGCACGCCGCAATCGACACGGGTGACAACAGTGCCGGCAACGGCGGCGACGGCTACTTCTTCGGATCGCTGGTGAACGCTCCGATTGTAATTTATATGCCGATCAACATTGCAGTCGGTGGCTACAATTCCACAGCGACAGCCGATCAGTTGAATACAGTCCAGATTGATCAAAGTGCCACGCAGATTGCGGGCGTGGGCGGCGACGGCGGAAACGACAATACATCGATTGGCGGAAGCGTAACCGCCTCAGGAACTGGTAGTGGCGATTCTGGCGCGATCTCGACCGGGGGTAACCAGGCCGGCAACGGTGGCGACGGGTTCTTTCTTGGAAGCATCGTTAATGCGTCTTTCGTGCTTTATCATCCGATCAACATCGCGGTGGCGGGACCCAATTCCAGCGCCCATGCTGACCAAACGAACAATGTGGATATTGATCAAAGTGCCATTCAGATAGCCGGCAATGGGGGCAACGGTGGTGACCACAACATTGCAGCGGGTGGGGACGTCTCCTCCGGGTCCGGCGGCGGCTTCGACATGGTCCACACCGGTGACAACAGCGCCGGCAACGGTGGCGACGGGTACTTCTTCGGATCGCTGGTGAATGCTCCCATCGTCATCTACATGCCGATCAACATTGCGATCGCCGGCTACAATTCCACAGCCGACGCGCATCAGACCAATGACGCGTCTTTCGATCAGAGTGCGGTCCAGATCGCCGGTATCGGCGGTGACGGGGGACGTGGCAATGTCTCGATGGGCGGAAGCGTCACCGCCTCGGGTTTTGGTGGTGGCGATTCTGGTGTGATCTCAACCGGGGGTAACCAGGTCGGCAATGGCGGCGACGGCTTCTTTCATGGAAGCATCTCTCACGCATCGTTCATCCTGTACGATCCGATCAACATCGCGATGGCGGGAAACAATTCCAGTGCCCACGCCGACCAGATGAACAATGTGGATATCAATCAAAGCGCCGTTCAGATGGCCGGCATCGGGGGTAACGGCGGTCACGGCAACGCCGCATTCGGTGGAAACATAGATTTGTTCGCCTCGGGCTTCGGGTTCGGCTCCGACGCGATCAATACCGGCCACAACGGCGCCGGCAACGGCGGCAGCGGGCATTTCTCGGGAAGTCTCATCGACACAAGTGTTGCGATTTATGCGCCCATCAACATTGCGATCGCTGGCTATAGTTCGGTCGGCGACGCGTTTCATGCCAACCACGTGCATCTCGACCCGAGCACGATCGCGATGGCCGCTCTCCGCGGTGATGGTGACCACGGCAATCCTGCGGTAGGTGGCGACATCGCCTCGCATCTTTTGCCGGACCATCACTTGCTGCTGGGATAGTGGAATTCGCATCGGTATTTGCCGGGATGCGTTTCATCAGAGCATGGCATGTAAATCTTTCGGGCGTATACCCGCCCGATTTGGATGACGTCAGATTTGGCATCTAGGCTGTCGTCTGACCCGGGACCACACTCGCTAAGTACGTTCGTCATCCCTGACGGGGATGAATGCGATTATGTGCAAACTCCAGGGAGACTCACATGCAAAAGCACTTCAAAAGCGACTCGATCGAGTTCAAATTCATCAGCGGCGGCGACGCTAACGCCGGGAACGGTGGAAACGGGTATAGTTCTGGCCCTGTTGGCAACGGCAACACGCAGAATTTAACTATCAATCCGTACAACAAGGCCGATGGCAGTGTGGACTACAATACCGGCGATAAGTTTGTTCAAAGGGGGCCGACCGGGCAGTGGGGCGATCAGGACGCGACCCACCACGGCAGCAACACCGGCGGTGCGGTGACCACCAACGTAACGGCCACTCAGACAAACATGATCTGGGCGGACCAGACCCAAAAAATATCGGCCGGCAACGGCGGCGACGGCGGAGATCACAACAAGGCATACGGAGGGGACGTGGACATCGATCTCGGGCATCTCTCCTGATTGCTGCTAACCGGACAAGCGGAGACCGGCGGCGCGCGCCGCCGGTCCTTTATCGGCCGCCATGTCTGATTGACGGCGAAGCGACAAGGTCGGATCTCCAGCTCTGGCGGTGATGACAATGCTGATGCCGCCGTTCCGGTTACAAGTCATGCCGCACCCGCAGACTCCGTTGCAGGCGGCGCTGTGGGCCTGCGCGGGCTCGCTCGGCCTCGTGTTTGCATACAGCTGCAGCTACAATCTTCTGCTGTTTGCTCCCGCCCTCTACCTGCTTCAGATTTATGACCGCGTCTTGTCGAGCCGAAGCGCCGACACGCTTCTGATGCTCACCCTGATCGTTGCGCTCACCGTCGCGGTCGGGGGCGTGCTTGATGCATTGCGTCGCGCCGTATTGGGCCGGCTTGGAGCCTGGCTTGAAGATCGCCTCCGTCCGGAAGTGCTCTCCGTATGCCTCGACTATGCCGTTCGCGCAGATTCGGTGCGTGCATCGGAGGTATATCGGGATCTAACGATCCTGCGTCAGTTCCTGGAGTCGGGCGCATGCCCGCTGCTGTTTGATGTGCTCTGGGCGCCGCTTTTTATCGGCGTTCTTTTCCTCGTGCATCCTCTGCTTGGATTGCTAGGGCTCTGCAGCGCGCTTTTACTGTTCGGCCTCGCGCTCGCGGGCGACCTCGCCACCAAGGGCCCGCTCGCCCGGTCCGGTGCCGCGTTGAGCAGCAGTTCTGGCCGGCTGGCCGCGGCTCTCGGCAACGTCCACGTGATCAGGGCCATGGGGATGCTCGACGGTGCGGCGCGCCAGATCTATCAGGCCGCGCAAGACGCGCGAAGCGCACACGACATCGCGCAACGACGAAATGAGATCGTCATGCTCATCGCCAAGCCGGTACGGGCGCTGACGCAGGTCCTGATCATGGGTTCGGCAGCGTGGCTTGTGCTGGAATACAACCGGAGTCCCGCAATCATTTTTGCCACGAGCCTGTTGTTCGGGCGCGCAATCGCACCCGTCGAGGGGGCCATTTCAGGCTGGAAAGGATTTGCTGCGGCCCTGGCCGCCTACAGCCGGCTCAGCGGTGCTTTGCCCGCCGGCACCCCGGTGGCACGGAACCAGGACATTCTGTTGGACAGGCCGCAGGGCAATCTCACCGTCAACAACGTCGGCGTGGTCGTACCGTGCTCAGGCAATTTTTTGCTGAAGGGCGTCTCGTTCAGTCTGGCGCCTGGTGAATGCCTTGGCATCATTGGCCCGTCGGGCTCTGGCAAGTCCGAGCTCGGGCGCATCATCGCTGGCATCTCCGCGCCAACGGTGGGTCGCGTCATGCTCGACAACATCGACGTCTCGGTGTTGCGGGATTCGCGTGGCGGCCGGCATCTCGGATATCTGCCTCAGGACATCAACCTCATCGGAGAAACGGTAAAAGACATCATTGCGCGGCTGGAGGATGCTGACCCACAGGAGGTCATAGCAGCCGCAAAGCTGGCCGGCCTCCACGAGACGATCATGCGGCTGCCGCAGGCGTACGATACAGTTATGTACAATGCGGACTCCGCTTTTTCGCGCGGTTACCGCCAGCGTCTGGGTCTTGCGCGTGCTTTTTTTGGCGAGCCGCGTCTCGTGGTTCTCGACGAACCGAACGCAAGCCTGGACTACGTGGGCGAGCGCGTGCTCTACGACGCCATTGAGCAGATGAAGGCCGCAAATATCACGGTGATCATCATTACCCATCGAATGGGAATCCTTGCGGCGACGAGCAAGATTGCCATCCTGCAGGACGGTACCGTCAGCGCGTTCGGTGATAGCGAGGACATTTTCGATCGGTATCTGAGCCGGCCACACATTCCATCCTCCGAAAATGCGCCCGCTCAGGCGGACGTCACACCGGAACCGCGATCCCGAGTCCGCCGCACACGCAAGCGCGTTACCGCGCTCGTTGCCCAAAGCGATGGACCGGCTTCATGACAGCCATAACGACACTCGATGACCTTGGAACTCGGCGCTTTCCCTGGTGCTCGACACCGGCGCCGTTGACGCCCCGCAGCCGTCTCCTTGCCGTCACATGGGCCGGCAATCTGCTGGTCTGTTGCTTCGTACTCGGTTTTGGGACGTGGTCGACATTCGCTCCCCTCCAAAGCGCCGCGATTGCCTTTGGTGCCGTGGAATCAGAGTCGAGCCGGAAGACTATTCAGCATCTCGAGGGTGGCATCATCAGGGAGATTCTGGTCGCGGACGGCGATGTTGTGCGCTCCGGTCAGACACTGATCTCTTTGGAGGACACCAAAGCCCGCTCTGAAGTCGACAGCCTTCAGGGCCAGTTGTGGGACGCGACAGCACGCGAAGCACGGCTACTGGCGGAACAGCAGGGGGAGGAGCGGGTTTCGTTTCCGCCGAACGAGAGTCCGGCAGCCGCGGCCGTTCTTGCAAGGCAGAAGGATATCTTCGAAACGCGGCGGCAGGTCTTTCAGTCGCAGGTCGCCGTCATTCGTGAAAAGCGGTCGCAGGTCGAACGGGAAATCGTCGGCCTCAAAGCGCAGGCAAGTGCATCTGCGCAGCGGGCGGCGATCGTGCGCGAGGAAGCGGCCATGGTCGCAGAGCTTGTCAGCAAGGGCCTCGAGCGGCGTCCGCGCTATTTGAATCTGCAACGCGAAACCGCCGACATCGACGGGCGTCGCGGTGAGATTGCTGCGCAGATCTCGCGCGCCGAGCAGGTCATCAGCGAGTCGCAGGCGACGCTGCTCAAACTGGAAAGCGACCGGCAAAACGAGATCGCGCAGTCGCTTCGCGAGGCGCAAAATCAGATATTTCAGTTGCGCGAGCGGTTGCGGGCGGCTGACGACCAGCTGTCACGAACGCAGGTCAAGGCGCCCGAGGATGGTGTGGTCACCGAACTTCGGGTTCATACACCGGGCGGCGTCATCGGAGCCGGTGTTCCGCTCATGGATCTGGTCCCCTTGCAGGATCGCCTCATCGTGACCGCGCGTGTCAGGCCCGAGGACATCGATGTGGTTCGGCCCGGGCTGAAGGCGGATGTGCATCTCCTGCCATATAATCAGCGCCGCGTGCCGCGACTCGAGGGAATTGTAACGCACGTCTCCGCCGATCGTCTGGTCGATAAGCGGACCGACCAGCCGTACTATGCGGCGAAAATTCGCGTGCAGGATCCGCGGGTCACCGAGGGCCGAGTCCAGATCATTCCCGGAATGCCGACCCAGGTGTTCATCAAGACGGGTCACGGTAGCGTCGCGCTTTATGCCCTTAGGCCTTTGCTCGACAGTTTCGACAACGCATTCCGCGAGGATTGAGGCATGAGCATGCGTGAGCGAACGCTCCGGTCATGCCTCGAGAAGCGTTCGCCAGCGAAGAACTGCCTCGGTGCGATTGTGCGCAGAAAACTTCCGCATAATGTGCTGGATGTGCATTTTGACGGTGTTTTCCGATAGATTGAGCTTGGCGGCGATCAGCTTGTTGGGAAGGCCGAGCTGCAGTTCGGCGAGCACATTTTGCTCGCGCGGCGTGAAGTCGGAAACGGTTTTCGCCGCCGCATCCTGCTTGACGCCGTTGGTATCGTGGATTGCGGGCAGCTCCGATGAGGCGGAGTAGGCGAGATACGGCATCACACCTTGTCTCGTCGCCGGGAGTGGCCGGTAAATCCCACCGGCCAGAACAAGACGCAGGCCGGCGATGGCGACCTCGACGGGAATCGATGTTGGGAAAAATCCGCGGACTCCCCGATGCATTGCCGCCATCGCGGTGCCCTCGTCGTCGCGATTTGACAAGAGTGCAACGAATGCGTTGGGGCAGAACACCGCAAGAAGCGCGAGATCGTCCTCGATAGAAGGATCAGCGATAACCCTGTCCCCGATATCCAGTGCAACCAGACGAACGTCTCGTCCTGACACGCAGTCCAGATCAGCCGTTGTCGCCAATTCGAGGATTTCGAAGCAGGTGAATTCCCTTTTGAGGATGTTGATGAGGCAGGTACGAGTCAGGACAAGATGCTGAATGATCACTAAGACCGGCGATTGCAGCGTCGGGCTGGTTCGCTCTGCAAGGTTGATAAAGTCGTCCATGATGTTCCCAAATTCAGAGAAAGGCTGCCGTTCGATTCATGGGAGGCGCCTCCTGGGCCACCAAGAAATCATTCACGACTCTGTTGTTGGCGGATTTCCTTTCCGCGCACATCCAGGGTGATGCAGATGTTGCGATAAGCCGTCGCTGCCGCTGACTCCGGATTGTTGTCGACGACGTAAGCCTCGTCTTCCTTCACGAGATACAGAAACGGCTTCTCGCCGGTGTCTTCACCCGTTGCCTTTTTCCCCTTGAGATGGCCACAAATGGTGTCGACAGGTTGTCCGAAGGTGTTTTTTCTCATCGCCCGTTTCATGTCCTCGAACTCGACAGATGTGGGGTTCTCCATTTTCGCCGCGACTGTGGTCTTGGCCTTTTTCAGAACAAGATCGGACGGCTCGGCAGGCTGGCCAGATGCCGCGACATCCATTTTCGCCGTGATGGCCGGCTTCGGTTTTTTCATGACGGGGTCGGACGTCTCAGTGGGCTGACGCGCCGATGGAACCTCGGGCTTCATGATGACCGGGGTGCTTGCCTTTTCGTCAGCAGGTCCGGCTGCGTTATCCGGCTTGGCCGGTGAGGGCGCCGTCGATTTCGCAATCTTTTTGGCCTTTACCTTTGGTGGCGCCGGATTGGGCGTGAATGGCGCCGGTGTCAATTCAACCGGCTCAGTGGCGGCGGTTCTGCTGAAGCAGGCCTGCGAAGTGCATCCCTCCAGCATCGCTTGCGGCGAGTTAAGGCAACTGCACCCGGCTAGCATTGCAGACAAACTCCCAATGAGAAGTATTCTCATGCGTTTCCCCTCAACTGTAGAGTTCCGTTCGCATTTCTTGCGGCGGATATGGTTGCTGACGACCGGCGCGATCGGTTCAGTACTTTCCGACGAGCGGTGCGAATCTGACGTTCAGACGCGCCCACACCGTTTGAATGTCGGCATGCGCATTGGTTACGGTTTCTGGAGCTACAAAGCCCGCGGTCACGGCCTGATTGCGGTCGCCGACATTGATGCGAGCGAAGTTGTATTCGACCCCGGCGCTGACGTAGGGATTGAATGCGTATTCAATGCCGCCACCCACGGTCCAGCCACCATCGCGGTCGCTCGAGGTTGTGCTCGTTAGCCCCGTACTTGCGACGGATGTATGGAAGTCAACGTTCGAATTCGCGTACCCGCCCTTGACGTAACCAAGCCAGTTATTGGCGGCGTAACCAAAACGTCCTGTGACAAGCAACAGGTCAGTGATCTTTGATTGTCGAAAGCGGTCTGCAACGGCAATCGAAGCCGAAGTCTCCTTCAGATTCGTTCCAGACCAGGATGCTTCGATGCCGACCACCCAATTGGGGTTGAATTGGTAAAGGTATCCGATCTGCCCACCGGCAACCCAGCTCGAACCGTTCTGGCTGATCGGCTCCAGCGTGGCCCCGTTGAAGAATGTCCAGTCGGTCGTCGACCAGGCGCCGCCGACGTTGCCGCCGACATAAAAGCCCGTCCAGTTGTAGGCGAGCAGAGGGGCGCTGACCGGTGCCGGCGCTTTGGCCGGAATGTCTGCCGCCGAAGCAATCTGCGTGCAAGGGAAGGCGGAGACAGCGATCAGTACCGCGACGACACGATGCATGCACTACCCCCAGTTGTCGTGGGTGTAGGCCAGAAAAAATCCAAGCTACACAATACCGGGCCACCATTAGCGAAAGATGGTTAACCAGGCGACGAAAAATCATGCAACGCGTTTGGTCGACAGGTTGAGATGGGCCTTCACGATCGGCGCCAGATCTTCGGCGTCAAGGCCGCAACCATCGATGAACGACGACCGCCGGCGGCGCAGGAAAGTGAGCCCAAGCACATAGAGACCAGGCGAGAAAGTTACTCCTCCGCGATGAATGATTTCGCCGCGGCCATTGAGAACGGGTGCCTTAAGCCAAGGATATCGTCGGATGTAACCGGTCGCCCAAACAACCGACCGGATGCCTTGGCGCCGAAAATCGAGCGTCAGCGGATCGCCGGTGACCAGAATTGGAGACCGCGCTGCGGGATCGGCGGCCGGTGCTTCAAATCCGTCTCTATTGATACAGCCATCTATCCTATCCAGGATGCGCAACATGCGCGCATGCGAAGCCCGCGTGGTCTGCTCGAGGTCGCCGCTGAACTCAGCCCTTGTGTCGTCAATGGCTGCAAGGCGGCCAACCAGGCGAATGCCCTGGTGGCTGAGAATTCCGAGGTCGAGGTCGCGGTTGTCGGGACGACCCACCAGTTGCAGTGATGGCTGGTGGCGAGCGGCGTCGAGATTGCCGCCTTCAATGATTGGATCATCAAGGATACCCGCGGTTTCCATCCATGCGTAGATGTCGCGTCCTCGATACCGGCGCGGCGCACGTGTGTGATCGCCGACGGCAAGCACCACGGGACGCCCTGAAGCATGAATCTCCTCGGCAAGTTGAGCGCCGGTCGCTGAGGCGCCGACCACAAGAACGCCGCCTTCAGGGAGCTGCCCGGGTTCCCGGTAGTCCGCGGGTGACATCTGGTAAATTGAGGGCTCGAGCGTGTGCGCCATCGCCGGACGATATGGTACATCGCAAGCTCCGGTCGCAATTACGACTGCGCGTGTTTGCCATTGGCCTGAATTTGTCGAGATACGGTAGCCGCCCGCAGCCGGCTTCACATCGGTTACCTCGACACCGCAAATGACCGGTGCGGCCATTTTCTGTGCGTAACGCTCAAGATACGACGCGAACGCACTCGCCGGCATGAACGCGTCCGGGTTCTTGTCGGTGTGAGGCAATCCCGGCAGAGCACTCAGCGCGTTTGTCGTGAGCAGGTGCAGTGAGTTCCAGCGTTCGGAATGCCAACGCTCGCCGATCCGTCCGCGCTCCAGCACGATATGGTCGATACCGTACGCGGTGAGACTTCGGCTCATGGCAAGGCCGGCCTGGCCGCCACCGATGACGACGACATCTGGATTTCGCATGACTCATGCCTCTGGATAGGTGACGAAGCGGGCCGTCACATCAAGCGTGACGGCCGCGCGGATCAGGCCGTGGCCGGGGTCTTGACGCCGATCGAAACCGGCACGCCGTTGGTGATGATGTCGAACACGGCCGATCGGGCCTTCGACTGCATGACGATCTCCTCGAGTCGATCGGGAGCAGCGTCACCATCGATCTCGAAGGAAACCTTGATGCCCTGGTAGCCGTTGCGGACGTCTTTCGCGAGTCCGAGAATGCCACGCAAATCAATATCACCCTCGATCGTCGCCTCGACTTTGTTGAGCTTGATTCCGCGCACCGCCGCGATATTGGCGATGCCAGCGGTGAGACACGAGGCGAGTGCATGCAGAACCCACTCCGTAGGTGTGGGCCCGGCATCGGCGCCACAGAGGACAGCGGGATGATCGCCAGCGGCCTTGTATGGGGCGACGTGCTTATGCTCGGCACCTGCACCGAAGAAGCCGTGCATCGTGCTCTGGCTGTGTGTGCCTGAAAGCCAGCGGCTCTTGGCGCGAAACTGAAACTTGCCAAGCTCGGGCTGGGCGCCGACGGCATTAATTGTGGCGAGCAGCGCCGGTGTATCGATGCCGTTCATGCGAACAGGCGTGCGGGTGGGCTTTTTGGAAGTTGTCATAGCTGTTGTCATGCTTCAGCTCCTGGTTTGAGCGGCGGCGGGGACTTCCCCGCAGCACGGGCGTGCGGCAATCCCTCGTATGGCGCCGCTATTGCGGACGATGTAGCTTTGCTCACGATTAATGAGAATGATCGCCCAACCTGATCATCTGACCGTTCGTCCAAATCTGGGGGCAGCCGCTACAATGGATCCACTGGCGGAAGTGCTGCGCTCAGTTCGTCTGGCAGGAGGCGTGTTTCTTTCCGCGCATTTCACTGCGCCCTGGTGCATCGGAGTCAGAATCGAGCCTGCAGATTGCGTACGATTTCTGCGGAAGCCGACGCAGATCATCTCGTATCACGTCGTCACCGAGGGCCGACTGCTTGTTGCCCTCGAAGGTGAGCCAATGATTGAAGTCGACGCCGGAGAGATCGTCATATTTCCGCAGAATGCCGCGCACACACTGGCGAACGAGCCGGGGATAGAACCGGTCAGCGCCAATCTCCTTATTCAGCAGTCCTCCGACGGAGGTCTAAACCGGATAAGCCATGGGGGCGGCGGTGCCCCGACACATATCGTGTGCGGATTTCTTGCGAGTGAGGAAAATTATCATCCCTTGCTTTCGACCTTGCCCAAGGCGTTGAAAGTCGATGTCCGTCGAGGCGCGTCACGCGAGTGGATCGAGGCCTCCGTCCGGTTTGCTGCAGGCGAACTTGCTGACGGTAAATTGGCCTCATCAGGCGTCATGTCGCGACTCTCCGAGTCGCTGTTGACCGAGGCTATACGGGAATACTCATCGACCGTTGCCGACGAGGAAGTCGGCTGGCTCAAGGGAGTGAAAGACCCGCAGATAGGCCGCGCCTTGGCCTTGATCCATCACAGGGTCAGCGCACCCTGGTCGGCGGAAACTCTCGCGCGGGAGGTTGCACTTTCCCGGAGCGCTTTTGTCGAGCGATTTACGTCGCTCGTCGGCATGCCGCCGATCAGATACCTCACCGTTTGGCGGCTTCAGACCGCCAAGCTGAAGTTGCGAGAGACGAGGAAGACAATTGCCCAGTTGGCGGATTTCGTCGGGTACAAATCCGAGGAAGCATTCAGCCGGGCTTTCAAGCGGGAGTTCGGGCTGTCGCCTGCCCGGTGGAGAGACCAGCACTCAACAGAATGACTATCGGCCCGATGTCCGCGTCATTTCTGTTTTGCATCCGAAAGCCGGCATTAATTGGCGCGACGGAGCGGAGGCGCGTGACAGTCAGGGCCGCGCCTACCCAATGAGTTTCAAACCGTACGCCATTTCCGTGATCATTCGGACGATGCTCTGGCCGAAAAAACCGTTGTAATGATAGGAATCCACTGAACTCGCCAGAGCAATAATTCCGACAATCCAGATAAGCATTCGCATGTGGCAAAGGGTGACACAGAATTACTAATCGTTAGTTAGGCGTGAAGCGTACATGAAGCGTAGCCGCACTCTGGGCGTGGCATGCCAAACAAGTTGGCCGGGCAATTAAGGTTGCCTGTCCTTCCACTGCCTGACGCTCTCGGAGATGAGCGTCATCGCGGCCATCGACGCCTGGCTGAGCCTGACATATCCGTCAATCTCTCGACGGACGCGTTCGCCTTCATTGCGTAAAACTTCGCGTATGCTCTCCAACTCGCGATTGACGCTGTCGATGTCATCCATCGAGGCAGCCGCGATACGCCGGATCAAAGAATTCAGATTTTCGGCGGCTGGCGGGCTGGCTTGGACAGCCCCTTCGGATTGTCGGAGCGCAACGGGATCAGGGTCGCTTGTTGGCAGCTCCGGCTTGCGCCGGACGGGCGGAGCGTACGCCTCCGGACCGGGTTTCTGTGGGCTAAACTGGTTCGCATTAGGCCAATCGGCTCGGACGACCGTCATTGTTTGCCCCCCAAAGGTATCCGCCCCGTTGATGATCAAGTGCCTGGATGTACGGGATGTACGCCAGCCGTGCGTAAGCGGCCCCAGCCATACCGTTCGTGAGCGCCGATCGGCCGGGGCCGCTCTAAGCGGGAAGGGACCCCCAGCCCGCTCAATGGCGAGCGTAAGGCCTGTCCACCCTTGATCCATATGGCCGCGGCGCAACAGTGGATAACAAACGCACAAGGTCCGGCGGGTCGTTCCCGGCAAATTCCGAAATCTTGATTCATTTCAATGGGGAGCGAGGGGGGACTCGAACCCTCGACCTATGGCTAAAATGTCCGGGTTTTGCCCCCGAAAGCGGACATCAGATCAAGGCTAGTCGCACACCGCCGCAAGCATTCGGGCTGGCCGGCCTCGACCGTCACTTATTGGTTCAAGAGCGGAAAATCTTTCGCCTGTTTGCGCCCGGGGAGCGATTGCAAATACGCATGAATGTCGGCGGCTTCCTTGTCCGACAGCACGTCTGTCGAATAGGCCGGCATATCGTTCGGCGCGTCGCGCAGGAACGACACGAACGATTCGACTGGCATCTCCAGTTTCGCGATCGCGGGCGCCGGATAGTTCATCGCGCCGCCCTGCCCAGCGCGGCCGTGGCACGTGAAGCATCCATCAGCGAGATAAACACGCTTTCCGTTGGCAGCATCGCCGGATGACCTCTCCTGCGCCAGCGCCGCCGGACCAGGTCCGTGCGCCGCAAATGCACCTGCCACCAAAACTGCAACGTATGCGGACCGCATTGTGAAGAGATTCATGACTATTGCCTCAGCGCGGATCGGTTACGACATCGATGACCGCCGGTTGGCCGGTTTTGACCACCGCGATCGCGCGCTTGAGCGCGGGTCCGAGATCTTTTGGATCGATGATCGGACCTTCGCCATGCACGCCGAAACCGCGTGCGATCGTGGCGTAATCGACGTTTGGATCCGTGATGGTGATACCTGTCGCAGTATTGGTAATGCCGCGGCCGTGACGCGCCGCCATCGCCTGGAGATACATATACTCCTGGTGATAGGCACGGTTATTGTGAACAATGTAAAGCATTGGAATGCGGTGATGCGCGGCCGTCCATAACGTGCTTGGCGCGAACAGGAAATCGCCGTCGCCGCCAAACGCGAGCGTCAGGCGCCCATGCCGCTTGTTGGCGAGCGCGGCTCCAAGTGATGCCGGGAGATTGTAGCCGACGCCGGCACCGCCTGAGACGCCGTTCCATTGATAAGGTTTGTCAAATTTCCAGAGCCGGTGCGGCCATGTGAGGCGGATTGCCGTGCCGACCAATGACCAGTCCTCGTCCTTGATCTGGCCGTACACTTCCGCACACAGCCGCGCAGTCGTGATCGGACTGGCGTCCCATCCTATGGTCGCATCGGACTTCGCCTGTTCTACCGCCGCCAACTTGGCCGCCGCGAGCTTTTGCCCGCGGGCCGCGAATGCCGACTTCTTGCCGTCGTCGATCAGACGTTTAATCTGTTCAATTAAAATCGGTAGACTCGCCTCGGCGTCGCCGCCGATAGTGAGATCGACTTCCTGGTAGCGCCCGAAATCCTGGTAGTTGGATTTCATGTACAGATCGCGGCTGCCGAGCGTGACGATCTTGGCGCCTTGCTTGTAATTGGGCTTGGAGCTCCGCACGATACGGTCGCTGAAAGCGTTCAACGATCCCCATAATTCATTGACTTCCATCGCCACGATGACGTCCGCTTGACGGAGGATGGCGCGGCGGAACGACTGGTTGAGCGGATGCCGCGAGGGGAAGTTCATGCGTCCGACGTTATCGATGACCGCGCACTGCAACGTCTCGGCAAGTTCGACAAGCCGCGCCATGCCCGCCGGCGTGCGCGCCACGCGATCGACAATGATCACGGGGTTTTCCGCGACCACCAGCATCTTTGCTAGTTCCGCGAGCGCCGCTGAGTCCCCCTGCGGCGGAATCACTTTGGAGAGCTTCGGGATCTTGAGTGTTTCCGCGTCGGCAATCGGATTTTCCTGAAGTTCGGCATCAAGCGACAGCATGACGGGCGCCATCGGTGGGGTCGTCGCAACCTTGTAGGCGCGCACGGCAGATTCGGCGAAATGCTGAAGTGATGTGGGCTGGTCATCCCACTTTACAAAGTCGCGCGCGATTGCGCCCGGGTCGATTGCCGAATGCACCCATTCGGCGCCCGGCCCCCGCTTGTTGGCTTCGATGATGTTGCCACCCATGACGATGACTGGAACGCGATCGCACCAGGCATTGTACATCGCCATCGTTGCATGCTGCAGACCGACCACGCCGTGGCAAATCATGGCCATCGGCTTGCCCTCGATCTTGGCGTAACCTTGTGCCATGTGTACGGCGATTTCTTCGTGCGGGCAGGTGAGGATCTCTGGCTTCGTATTTCCACCATGATTGAGCACGGCTTCGTGCAGTCCGCGGAAACTGGACGCGCAATTCATCGCCAGATAGTCAATGTCGAGTGTCTTGAACACGTCGACCATGAAATCTCCGCCGCTGGTCGTCTGACTGACCGGATCCTTCGATGGCGGCATTGTCTCAGCCGCCGCAAGCCTCGGTCCGGGAACCGCAGCTTTGCTGCTTCCCTTAGGCGGATCGGATGCTTGCGTACTTGCGGCAACCGGAGACGCCAGAGCTGCCGCGCCAGCAAACGTTGCCCCTTTTAGAAAATTGCGCCGCCCAGAGTCGGGCGCATTGCTACCTTTCGGCATTGGCACCTCCCGGGGAAGCCGTGTCGGTTGCCATAGCGGCCCCGCACATATTTTATTTGTCACCGGGAGTGTTGCGCTGTGTCTTTGGTCCGTCAAGGCAGTGGTAATGCGGTCTCCGCTTTGGGCCATCAATGCTTTGCGCGATGCGGTTCGCATTTTATGAGGATGCGAAAACGCCAGCGGCGTTGGGCTTAAGGGGGAAATAAACAGCGTATAAACTCGAAAATTTACTGTCAGAGTTTTGGGTCACAAGCGGAACTAAGAACCCTTTACTTCGATGCCTGCTTACCCTCGAAAGCCGGCAGCGCGATGCAAAATGAAATGTCCGCAAAAGCGGACACATTTCCCCAAGGTGCAATATTCGAGCGCCTTTCGTTGTGACAAAAGCAGTCCGAAGGCGCACCAGTCAGGGAGACATCGCATGCGTCGAAACGTGAAGCTTCCTCTGGGTGAATTGGAAAAGAACGCCACGTCCCACGATCCGGTATCAGCCGATCGAAAGAGTGGGTTGAACAGAAGGGTACTTCTTTCAGGCGGAGCGGTGCTCCCGGTGTTGCCGTCATTTCTGCTCGGAAACACGCGGCGCGCCGCCGCACAACAAGCCAGCTCCGGGTTTTCGTTCGCGGTCTACGGCGACTCGCGACCCATGATGTACCTGCCGTACAAAGATGGACGTCCGGATTTGGTCAAGATGTTCGTCGAAATGTTTGGCTTGGTGATGCCGGAGCAGGTCGCCGAGGCGGTGGTGAAGCGCGATGTGAAGATGATCTTCGATCCCGTCACCAAAGAATTAATTCGCGTCGTGATGCCGTTCATGTCACGCACCGAGGTCATGACGTTGACCGTGGACCAAGGTTGGGTCACGCGCGCAACTGTCGAAGATGTGAAATTGCTCCCGGGGGTGCACCGGGACATGTTTGAGCTTGCTGGCAGCGATTGGGTCTCACGCGAGATCGTGCAGCAGGTGCGGTCGGGAAGGGCCAAATTCGTCGTCAACAGTGGCGACGTGGTGTGGTGGGGCAATCAGGGCCTGACGATCAATGATAGTCCGTACTGGAAGCGTCTGAACGACACCATGCTCAAGCTTCTGCCGGAGCCAGACGCCGAAATGCGCGCTGTCGGGCTCGAGGGCCGCTGGCTCATGTCCGTCGGTAATCACGAAGTGTGGGGCGATCCGAAGATCCAGGGTACACTTAACGCGGTGCCCTATCTGAAAAACTTCGGCGTGACGCCGGAACGGTTGATCTACAAGGTCGATTTCAAGGACGTACGTTTCATTTTCCTTTGGAGCGGGAAGTACGACTACCGTTCACCGTCGCTGTGGGATGCGGATCGGCCAAAATACGCGGAGCAGATGGTCCAGTTGCGGGAATGGCTGGACGACGCCAAAACGAAAGGAATGAAAAAGGCGTTTATTATTTTCCACTACCCGGTCTTCTGTCGCGCCGGCCTTGGCCCCATCCCAGAGCCCGATAATCCTCACAAAGTGATAGCGGCCTACGCCAAGGACCTGGAGTTGGTTGTGTTCAACGGGCACGTTCACACGACTGAGCTCTATGATGTCGATGGCGTGAAATATCTTGTTCTTGGTGGCGGCGGGGCGGAGCAGGACCCGATCCTTCCAGGCCGCACGAGCATCAAGGTACCGGCCGACTATCCGCCGGACCTCTACTGGAAGGGCAAGCCGCCGCAGCTGGAATACAATTATGTTTTGGTCGACGTCGATCCCGGCAATAAGACGAAATTCACCCTGACGCGTTACCGGCCAGGATCGGCTGAGCCGTTCGCAACAGAAGCGCTATTCTCATAGGAAGACCGGTCGGTAATAAGTTCGTCTTGCATGGCGACAACGCTTCTAATTCTGCACGGCTTGGTCGCGGTCGCCTTGATTGGCGCGATTACGCATCAGGCTCTGGCGACATGTGCGCCACCCAACGCAAAGCCCAATTCTTTCTTCGGTCGATTCCGAGCAATCCCGGCCGCGGGTTTCGCCAATGCCATCGTCCTTTTGTATTTAACCTCCTGGCTGCTCGGCGCGGTCGTCTATCTGTATTTCAAAGTCGATATTCAGCCGACTTTAGAGCGCGACCGCCATTGGCATGCGATGGGATTCCTTGATCTCAAGGAGGACTTTGTTGTCATCGGCTTGGGTGTACTGCCGGCGTACTGGTTCTGTTGGCGTGGGACCGACAATAGCCAACACCATCACCTGCGCGCGGCGCTGACCATACTTCTAGCCTTTATTGTCTGGTGGTCCTTCATCGTTGGTCACGTCATGAACGATATCAGAGGCTTCGGATCGTGATACCCGCTTCGGCAGTTCGTCGCTTTACGTTTGCCTTTGGGGCGGCGTTCGCGCTCTTCTATGTCGTTGCGCGGTTGCGCGGGCTCGCGCTGTTTACCGTCTATCCCGCGCAGAGCATCGTTCTTTTGGGCATGCACCGTTCCCGGGATTTTGCCGATCCCGTTTTGGATTTCCTCGCGCCCGAAATGTATTGGTACGGTTGGACTGCTTCTGCCGCGGTCTGCGCGCTCGTGATCGGCCTCATTGCAGGCCTTTTGCCAGATCGCCTGAACTGGTTCTGGGCATGGTGTGTGTGGATCATTCCCCCAATGGCAATGGCCGCATGCATCTATCTCACAATACCGTGGTTCCGACTGTAGCAGCCCGAGTTGAGATGCCCAGTTCCGCCTTTTCGCCAAATGTCCGCTTTCGGTCATTACTCCTTCCGCACCAGCCGTTTCGCCGCACGCGCGGCGGTTTGCGCATAGCTGCGATCGCCGTGGATCAGCATCAAGGCCATGGCGCCTTCGGTTAGCAGCATGATCTCGCGTGCACGCTCGTGCTGCGAGGAGACGCCGCCGGTGGCAAGTCCATAGGCCAGCCATTGCTCAACTGCGGCCTTATGGTTGCGCGCGATGGCGCGAGCTGGGTGTCCGCGCAAATCAGCAAGTTCCACCACGACGCGCGTGAAGCCGCCGCCCGACCATTTCGGCTTCGCCGCCCATTCCGAGAGGTCCGCGAAGAACGAGTCGATGAATGCACCAGGCTTGCCAGCGCGTGGAAATGCACGCAACCGCTCGATTGCCAGCTTGCTGGAATGCGCGAGGGTCATCGCCATCAGATCATCCTTGCTGGGGAAGTGCTGATAGAGTGCGCGCTTTGTGATACCGGCGCGGGCGGCTATTTCGTCCATCGACACCCGCAGAAAACCCTGGCGCCAAAACAAGCCGAACGCGGCATCGAGGATGCGAAGCCGCGTCTGCTGTTTCGATCGTTTCACAAAGTTTGCCCGGGGCTTGACCATGAATATCAAAGTATACTGACGAGTGTATTTACATGGCAACGGAACCGGCGCTCTGATCACTACGCCATGCCCGATCGCCTGACGCTGAAATCCGCTACGGTAAGAAGTGTGTCGGTGCCATTGCGCCGAGCTGTCGTCTCGAAAGTCGGGCTGTTCCGAGAATGGCCGCTGATTCTCATCGATCTTTACACCAACGAAGGCGTGGTTGGCCGCGGCTATCTCGAGCCCTATCTCAAACAATCGCCCCGTTCCATCATCCCGGTGATTGAAGATCTGGTGGCAGCCCAGGTCGGCAAGCGGCTGGCGCCTCTCGACAGCTTTCAGGCCAGCCGGCGTTCGCTCAATCTTGTAGGCTACGAAGGCATAACGATGATCGCGGTCGCCGGTATTGATATGGCGATCTGGGACGCCTTGGCAAAGGCTGCGGGCATGCCGCTTGCGGTCATGCTGGGCGGGTCGCTCGGCGGCGTACCGGCCTACAACAGCAACGGGCTCTGGTTGACCGATGTTTCGACGTTAGCCAAGGAAGCACAAGAATTGGTGGCCGAAGGCCAATTCAAAGGGCTCAAGCTTCGCCTCGGGCGAGACCGGCTGGCCGACGATCTTGCCGCCCTCCGCGCGGTTCGCGAAGGTGCAGGTGACGACATCAAGCTGATGGTGGATTTCAACCAAGGTCTATCACTCGGCGATGCGCTGGCGCGCTGCCACGCGCTCGACGACGCGGGGCTTTATTGGTTCGAGGAGCCAATCGCCTACAACAACTTGTCGGGCTATGCGCAGCTCGCGCGCGAACTACAGACGCCCGTGCAGATTGGCGAAAATTTCTACGGACCGCGCGCCGTCCATGATGCACTCGCTGCCGGAGCCTGTGACTATGTGATGCCGGACCTGATGCGGATCGGCGGCGTCAGCGGATGGCTGCGAGCAGCACCGGTCGCTGCGGCTGCAGGGATCCAGGTTTCCACCCATCTATATCCGGAAGTTGCGGCGCATCTGATGCGCGTGACCGAGACCGCGCACTGGCTGGAGTGGCAGGATTGGGCCGATCCGATCTTGAAAGAGCCATTTGCTGTTAAGAACAGCTGCCTCGAAATTCCCGACCTTCCGGGCATCGGGATTGAATGGGATGAAGCTGCGGTCGCGCGATACCGGTACTAAGAACTCCCGCACGAACGCCTAATTTTAGCCTATCTCGCGTGGATGTCCGCTTTGGTCATCAGCGGACAAGCGGTCACGGGCAAGTCCACCTTTGTCCGCTGTTACTCCACTAGCGGACAAAGTGGACGCGTCTTGATTGTCCGCCAAGCGCAAAAAGCACCACTCATTCGATCACCTTGTCGGCGCGGCACATATGTCCCTTCATGGGCCCGAGAAATAGTCTAATATTGAAACGGCTACTCAATGAGACGACTTGCTGGGGAGGAGTTCTCACATGACGTCGCCGATCGTTTGCACCAGCCGCCGCAAATTTCTGCAATACCTTGCCGCAAGCCCGCTTGTCGCCTCGGGCGCGATCGACGTCTGCGGAATGGAAGCACCGTCCAAGCTGCCGGATCCGATGATTTGGGGGTTAGCTGACAGGGAGCTGATCAAAAGCCCAAAGGACGCGATTAACGTCTTCGACTTCGAGCCCGTCGCGCGCAAGAACGTGCCACCAGCGCATTTCGGCTACATGGCCTCGGGAATCGACGACGAGGTCACGCTGCGAGCCAATCGTGACGGCTTCCTCAAGTTCCAGTTACGGCCGCGCCGGCTCAACGATGTTTCGAAGGTCGACATGAGCGTCGAACTGTTCGGCGTTAAATACGATTCCCCAATCTTCGTGTGCCCAACAGGTGGCAATAAGTTCTTTAATCCTGACGGGGAGGTGGCCGTCGCGAAGGCAGCGCGTGTCGGCAATCATTTGCAAATTCTCTCTACTTCCTCGAATGACTCGGTGGAGGACGTCACTAGAGCGCGCGGAGCGCCAATCTGGTTCCAGCTTTATGCCTCGCCGAAGTGGGAGATCGCCCAAGCGCTGATCAGGCGCGCCGAGTCGGCCGGGTGTCCAGTGCTCGCCGTCACGGTCGATCGCGTCGGCGGTCGTAACCAGGAAACCCTTTTCCGTCTCATGCGCGAGGACACGCGCGATTGCTCCGGCTGCCACGACCGTACCAGCTTCGCGAAACGCACATTCCGCCGGCACAATTATGATGGGATCGATCTGTCCGGCATCACTGGCAGCGGCGAGTCGAGCAACCTGTCGTGGGAGACGGTGAAGCGCATGCGCGACATCACAAAAATGAAGATCGTGCTCAAGGGCATTCTCACCCCAGAGGACGCCGAGTTAGCCTTGCAGAATGGCATGGACGGAATCCTCGTCTCCAACCACGGCGGGCGTGGCGAGGATAACGGGCGATCAACTATTGACGCGCTGCCGGAGATTATCACGGCGGTGAACGGCCGGATGCCTGTGATCATCGACAGCGGATTCCGCCGCGGCACCGATGTGGTCAAGGCGCTCGCGATCGGAGCGCAGGCAGCTGGCATCGGGCGGCCTTATCTCTGGGGCCTCGGTGCCTTCGGCCAGGAGGGCGTTGAGCGTGTGCTCGACTTGGTACGCGCCGAGACGCGCGCCGCCATGCAGCAATGTGGTGTCCGCTCGGTGAAAGAGCTCAATCCTGGTTTTGTGCGGCGTACGACGTGAGGAATGGCTAAGCGCCGCCAAACTTCGCTCATGTCCGCTTTGACCCCGAAAGCGGACACTCCGCAATTCATTCGATCGCGTGGTGGAGCAAATCACAAACGCTCTCGATGGTGCTCAGGGCTGATAGTTTGCGGTGGATTGCTCCGATTTGAATTTTTCCATCGCGGCGTAGAGATTGGGCGCGCGGTTATGCGTGCCACGGACCGCTTCGACATGACCGCAGTCGC